>SLJM01000428.1 GCA_007135085.1 Myxococcales bacterium | reverse complement strand
ACTGGTGAGACCGGGCTGGGGCAGGTGCTCAAATACGAGATCGAGACCTGGATGCCCTCGCGTGGCAAATATTCGGAGACCCACTCCTGCTCCAATCTCCACGACTATCAGGCGCGGCGAAGCGGCATTCGCTATCGCGACCAGTCCGGCGAGATGACTTATTGCCACACCTTGAATAATACGATGGCCGCCAGCCCGCGAATTCTGATTCCCATCCTGGAGCATTATCAGAATGAGGACGGCTCGGTGACCGTACCCGAGGCCCTTCGGCCCTATATGTACGGCATCGAGGTCATTGAACCTCCGAAATGAGGATTCATGACTCCCCGTCGGCAGGCGCTGCCGAGACCAATGTCTTGGCGGCGCCTCCGGGAAAGCGCGAATAGACCAGATAGAGCAGGGGAGGAAGGATGATCAGGTCGGCCAGAACGGCGCTGGCGATGGTGATCCCCGTGAGCAGCCCGAATTGAGCGGTGGGCACGAAGCTGCTGAAGGTGAGCACGGTCATACCGATAATGAGCAGGATACTCGTCAATAAGATGGCTCGTCCGGCGCCGAAATAAGTGCGCAAAATCGCCTCTTTGAGATCGTCTGTCTTCTGGCGCTCCTCGACGAATCGGGCGAAGAAGTGGATCGCGTCGTCGACGGCTATCCCTAAGCTGATGGCGAAGATGATGATCGTCGTCGTATTTAGATCGATGCCAGCGTAGCCCATATAGCCAAAGGTGATGAGCAGGGGCAGAGAGTTGGGTAGGAGGCTGATGATGCCGATTTTCAGCGAGCGGAAGACGACGGTCATCATCAAAAAGATGATGGCGATGGCGATCATCAGGCTCATCATCAGATCGCGAATAAAGGAATCCAGGGCGGCCGAGGCCACGTAGGCATCACCGGTAATCCGAGCGGAAATACTGGGGTCGTCGCCGAATAATTCGTCGATCTTCTCATCGAGAGCGTCCGCCAGAGCGAGGTGTGATTTGGCTCCCGAGTCCTCGACTCGCACCAGGATACGGGTGTTGCGAAAGTCGCTGGTGGCGAAGTTGTTGAGTCCTCCCCGGGTGTCGGGGGCGTCGGCGATGATGAGCAGCAATTGCTCGAGTTGATCAACTGTCTCCGGCATCTGGTCGCGTTGAGCCAGATCGCCGGTGATGGCCACCCGGGCGACCTGGAAATAGTCGACATAGGATTCGGTGGATAAGACATTTGGCCAGGTCGCAGCGAATTGTTGGAGTTCGTGAATCGCCGCGTAGGCTTCGGGGTCCTTAAATCGATCTCGGTCCTCTGACTCCAGGCTGATCTCCACCGGCAGAAGTCCCCCCAATTCGTCTTCTACGGTGGTGATCGACTTATAGGTGGGATGATCTTCGTGGAAGACCTCCAGAATCGTGGTGTCGATCTCGACGCGATGTCCCTGGAAAGCGATCGCGCCGGCCAGCAGAAGCGCCAGGGTGAGCACCGTCCAGGGCCGTGCCAGGAGGCGACGGCCCATGGCCATCAGGGATTTTTCCAAAAAGGGTGGTGGGTCTGATGGCGAGCGATTGGCCTTGCCCCTGCGGGCGGGCTTCATAAAGGTCAGCCCCGCCGATAAAAAGAAGAGGGTGGCAATATAGGCGAACATCACCCCGGCGGCGGCCTGCCAGCCAAAATTCATCAGGATCGAGGTCTCCGCCGACAAGAGGCTCAAAAAGCCCACGGCCGTGGTGCTCGTGGTGAGCAGGCAGGCCGCCCCGGTGTGGCGGATCATGGAGCGCACCGCCTCTTTGTGGGATTTTCCCAGCTCCACCTCTTCGGTGTGGCGGGTGACCATATGGATGCTGTCCGAGATGCCGATGACGAAGATCAGCGTGGGCAGTACGTTATTGATGATATTGATACTCGAGCCGGTGAGCACCAACAGAGCCACCGTGACGGTCAGGGCAAAGAGTACCGTGCCCAGGGGCAAGATGACGCCGCTCGGGCGACGAAATAAGAAGAGGAGGATCAAAAAGAAGATCAGCGCCGTAAACGGCAAGAAGGTCATCTGTTCGCTGCGCAGGTGGTCGACGATGGTCACCCGCAGCGCGGGAATGCCCTCGACCTGCAGGCTAACCCCGTCGGGGAAGTCGTATTGCGCTGTCACCTCCTCGACGGAATCGATCATATCCGACAAATCCCTGACCTCCTGGATGTCGGGATCGATCCAGGCCACAATCATGGCCACCGTGCCGTCGCGGTTGATGAGTCGGTCGGCGATAAGGGGCTCGTCGCCCACATATTGGGCAAGCTCTTCGGCCATCTCGGGGCTGACCGCCGGGCCGCGGATGGGGTGGCTCAATTCCTGGTCGCCGATGATCGAGTTCAGATCACCCAGATGGGGCTCGGCGCTCAGGCTGTCGGGTCGGGGCAGGGCCATGGTGGCCACCGATTGAGCATCCGTGACCTGGGGATGAAAGCGCAGCTCGTAGGTCAGATCGCGAAGCGGACCCAACACCTGCGGAGAGTAAAGATCGTCGCCCTGGACCAGGATGGTGACCAAATTATCTTCACGGCCGAAGCGCTCGGCGAAGATCTCTCGGTATTCGTGGGCGTCGCTGGTCGATTCAAAGAGTTGCTGGGGCGTGAAGTTGAACTCCAACTTCGGAGCTGCAAAGAGGCAGACAAAGAAGATCGCCCCCACCACGGCTAAGACGAGGTGGCGCCGTGCGACGATGAAGTCGGCCAGAAAACGGTACATGCAGTCGATCCAGGCGTAGAAAAATTTCGGGTCACCTCCGAGGCTTGCGTCGGGGGCGGGCCCAGTCTACAGATCTGGAGAATTTTCTGGAATGGTCATAAATTTCAAGGAAAAAGGTCGACGTGAAGAAGCGAATAGTGATGGCTCTCGACGTGGGAACTCGGCGTATTGGCGTGGCCGTCTCCGACGATCGGCAGGCGATGGCTCTTCCCTTAGAGACGGTGGAGGCCACACCGCTGCGGGAATCGGTGCGGCGCCTGGCGAAGTTGATGGAAGATTATGATGTGGGGGAGCTGGTCGTGGGCTGGCCCGTCGATATGAAGGGTCGGGAGACACGGGCCGTGGAGCGAGTGCGAAAGGTGGTGGAGCGGCTGGAGACGGAGATGCGAAAAAAACGGATGCGCCAGGTCACCATTCATCGCTGGGATGAGCGGATGAGCACCATGGCTGCCGATCGGCTGCTGGCTGAGGTGTCGATCAGCGGACGGCGTCGGCGCGATGTGGTCGATCAGGTGGCGGCCTGCGAAATCCTCGAAGGGTTTCTGGCCGGCCGCGACAATGGGAGCGAGTAAAAATTATGGGTCGTAAAGGCAAAGGCAAAGGCAAAGGCAAAGCGAAGGGGAGTTGTCTGGGAACGATGGTGCGTTTGACCGGGGCGGTGGTGCTTCTGCTGGTGTTGGTCGGCGCCGCCGTGGCTTTCTGGATATACCGCGATTATCAAGAGTTTCAGGAGAAACTTTTATTAGAGGAGGGAGAGCGGGCGACCCTCGAGATTCCTGCCGGGACCAGTTGGCCCGGGGTGGTGGAGAGGGTCGAGGCAGCGGGGCTTGTGGAGTGGGATATTCATTTCAATATCTGGGGCCGGCAGACGGGGTTGGCCGATGCCGTTCGGGCCGGCAATTTCTATCTCGAGGGGCCGCTGGGTCTGGAGGAGTTGAGCGAGCTGCTTCGCCGCGGGGGACGAGCCGAAGATGTGCTGGTCACCTTTCGCGAGGGGCTGACCATCTTCGATCTGGCCGACGTCTTCGAGGAAGCCGGGCTGGGGGAGCGATCCGATTTTATAGAGGTGGTCACCGATCCCGGTCGCTATGAATGGGCCCAGGAGCGAAAGGAGACGTTGGAGGGATATCTCTATCCGGAGACCTATCGATTCGCCACCGGGGTCTCTGCCGGCCATGTGGTCGATCGCCTGGTCAGGCAGTGGCAGCGCGAGATCGAACCCCTCTTTGAAGAATACGCCGAGGGGCTGGAGGAGTTAAAAGAACGCTACGATATGGATCGCCACGACGTGATCATCATGGCCTCGCTCATCGAGCGCGAGACATCGGTGGACACCGAGCGCGACGTCATCGCCCGGGTCTTCTACAACCGCCTGGATCGGGGCATGCAGCTTCAGACCGATCCCACCTGTGTGTACGGGGAGTCCACCTATGGACAGGTTCCCACCCGCGAGGCCTGCCGCGACCCCCTCAACCGCTATTCGACCTACGTCATCGACGGGTTGCCGCCGGGCCCGATCGCCAACCCTTCGGTGTCGTCCGTAAAAGCAGCGCTGCAGCCGAGCACCGATCCGGAGGCCATGGATTATCTCTTCTTCGTATCTCGCCGGGACGGCACGGGTGAGCATTATTTCAGCACCACCTACGCCGAACATCGACAGGCGATCCAGCGCTATTTGATCAACCGCTGAACGCCGTGACGAGGTCATTCCGGACGAAGGGGAAAGAAGAGCGACTGGAATCGCACGGTGGCCACGCCGGGGGTGTCGGGAGCGGAGAAGCTCCATTCGTCTTGGATGGCCCGGGTCAGGCAACGTCCCAATTGCTCACTGCCGGTGCGATTATTTCGGATCACTGCAGTGGCCACCTCGCCGTTATTACCGCGGATCGAGAATTGGATATCCACTTCGCCGCGAGTGCCCGGGGCGCGCTCTAATTCCTCCTCATAGCATTTCTGGAGGAGTTCGCGATTTTCGCTGATATGATTTCGGATCGTGTCTTCGTCGAGGCTGGCGTGGACGTTGATGGAGTCCAGCAGGGGATAGGCCATGGCATAGACATCGTCATCATCGGCGGGTTCATCGGTCTGTGGCGCCGCCGGCGGGGCCTCTGCGATCTCGGCAATGTTCAGCCGCTCCACGCCGTCGTCGGTGAAGTAGAGATAGGCATAGAGGCCGCCGGCGCCGACGAGGAGTCCAAAGGTCATGGCGAAGACGGCGATCATGAAGACCAGTACAGGTCCACAGCCCTTGCGTTTGCCTGCGGTATTTTCGTCGGTCATGGGAGCCTCTTTTTTTCGGTGTGGGACCAAAGGGGCCCAACCGTCCTTTAGGGTATATTCTGAAAACCCGGTTCCTGTTATAGTCGACGCCGTAATCGGTAGTGAACACGACGACTCCAACCGACCGGGAGCATATGGCCGGTTCGACCCGCATCGTAGACTGGAATGCATTGAGCCTCAACCGGGGTGTGCAGCTCGTGGCGCGGACGCTGCGAGAGCATCTGGGGACCCGTCTCTTCGTCATCACCCCGGCAGGGGAGAGGGTGGACATCACGCCTCATGGCGCAACAGCGGAGACGGTCTTCGATCATTTCGTCGAGACCGACGCTCGCTGGGGCCAGGGGCAGGCTCGAGCTTCGATGGTCCAGACCTGTCAAAGCTGGGCCGAGCGTTTGTCACAGGCCGGTCCCGGCGAAGATGGCTCGTCGCGAGAGTCGCTGCTCTGCGAGACGGCGCCGGGATTCAGCGCCATGGTGGTCCCCATCGAGCGCCGCGGCCAGATCGTGGCCGGTCTGGTGGCGGCCGGGTTTGTTCCCGCCGAAAAAGCGGGAAGCCGCGTCGAGGCGATACGGGCCGTATTGCCCGATCACCTTCGAGAAGCGATCGCCGAAAGCGACAATGGTCCGGTGATCGTCCAGCTTCCCCGCGAGGATCGGCGATGGTTGAACCGTCTGACGGAGACGATGGCCCGACAGATCGAGGAAGAACTCGAAGAGCAAGCCCCGTCGCGAGTCGACGAAGATGGTGAGCGCTTTGCGGGGATGCTGGGCCAGAGTGAGCAAATGCGTCAACTCTTTCGCAAGATCGAGAAGGTGGCGCGAACGACCTCGACGGTCCTCATTACCGGGGAGAACGGCACCGGAAAAGAGCTGGTCGCCCGGGCGATTCACCGCCTCAGTGACCGACGTGAAGAGCCATTTTTAGCCATCAATTGCGCGGCCATCCCCGCCGATCTCATCGCCAGCGAGCTCTTCGGCCACGTCAAAGGAGCCTTTTCGGGGGCTCATCGCGACCGGCAGGGATTGTTCGAGGCCGCCAGCGGGGGCACGCTGCTCCTCGACGAGATTGGCGATATGGAACAGTCTCTGCAGACCAAATTGTTGAGGGTTTTACAGGAGGGCACCCTGGTTCGCGTGGGCGACTCGGAGGTGCGCAAGGTGGACGTGCGCGTGTTGTGCGCCACCAATACGGATCTGGAAGAGATGGTCCGGCAGGGCAAATTTCGTCGAGACCTTTATTTTCGAATTCGGGTCATCGAATTGTCCATTCCGGCGTTGAGACAGCGACGAGCCGATGTGGCTCTTCTGGCCAACCATTTTGTCAGCGCCGCGGCGCGCCGACACGGCTGTTCCCGAAAGGAACTCAGTGAAGAGTGTCTGCGCCGGCTCACCCGTTATGATTGGCCCGGCAACGTGCGGGAGCTGGAAAACGAGATTGAACGGCTCGTAATCATGTCCGGTGCCGATGCGGTGGTCGACGCCAATTTGCTCAGCCCCAGGCTTAATAAAGTCGAGGAGCGCTCGCCAACGATGGATTTCGAGGGCTATCAATTACCGGAAGCTATCGAGTATATCGAGCGCAAGATGATCCTCGAGGGGCTGCAGCGTACGGGCTGGAATAAGACTCAAACGGCTAAAGATCTTGGCGTCTCACGGCGGAATCTGATACGCAAGGTCGCCCGTTACGAGCTCGAAGAAGAAAGTAATGACGCGTAATATCAAGCATTTTTCAAAGGTAGGGGTGGCGGCCTTGCTGGGGGTATTTGTCGTCGGCTCGGTCGCCACGGCGGCGGCCGAGGAGGGCGTGCAGGTCGAGCAAGACTGCAGCGACTGCTACCGGGTCGACGCCATCGTCGTCGAGGGGCTTCTGCGCACCCACCGCGAGGTGGTGGAACAAGAACTTCTCTTCGAAGAGGGCGACGTGGCCACTCTGGCCGACGTGGAGGAGAGCGTTCAGCGCCTTCGTAATACGGGGATCTTTCGCACCGTCACCTATGAATTCGTCGATCAGCGCATTGGCGTTTATGGCGATGAGGACTATGGCGATGAAGATGGCGATCAGGCCGACGAAGGTCCATCGGGGGGACCGGACCAGGGGCGGCTGCTCCGAGTTGTGGTCGACGAGCGGTTTACCATCTCGCCCAGTTTCCGATTCGGGCAAGGAGGCGATACCTTTCGGCTCTTACTGGGCCTGCAGGACGTCAACCTGGGCGGCAAATACCTTCAGGCCGGCGGCACCTATTCGCGTCTGGGAGATGCAAATTCATTTTCCCTCTGGTTCAGAAATCCCCGCTTTTTGGGACAGCGTCAGGAGCTGTCGCTCAGGGGCGGTATCGATAATCGAATCTACACCCTCTACGACGATGAGGCCCAGGTCGAGGGAGGGTTTTTGCGCACCCAACGCTATGCCTCGGCCGGTCTGTCACGGGAGTGGCATCGCTGGTTTCGCACCGGTGCGTCCCTCAGTTTTTCCTCCAATTCCTTTTCCTACGATCTCGTCGGCGACGTAAGACGAGATGCCCAGGAGGAGCGGGGCGGGCTATACGATCCGGTGCATTCGCTCGGGTTTAGTTTGTCCAGCCGTTTCGGGCGCCTGGACTACCAGGAATACCGAGTCAGAGGGACCACGCTGGACACCCGATTTTCCCAGAGTTTCTACATCGAAGGGCCTAAACCGCGGACCAGTCGATTTGTGGCCGCCCTTCGTCATTTCGTAGAGCTTCCCCTGGAGAGCACCCTGGGGTTTCGCGGGACTCTGGGATTTAGCACTGGTGAAATGGAGTATCAGAAATTCTCCGCCGGCGGTCTCGACGCGGTGCGCGGAACCTATAATATGCGCCACCGGGGAAAGCATTATTGGCAGACCAATATGGAGCTACGGGTGCCGGCGTTCACCAATAATATCGTCGTCGTCCAGGGGGTGGGGTTTGTCGACGGCGTCAACGTCACCCGCTATCCCTCCCAGATCTTCGACGTCACCGCCGTGACCACCGGCCTGGGGGTTCGCATCATCTCCCGCGATTTCCACGGCTTTATCATCCGCGCCGACTACGCCTTGCCAGTGCTGGGTGTCGACGGCCCGTCGTTTAGTTTTGGTGCCGGGCAGTTTTTCTAGCCTCTTTGTCTCACTCCTCAGAGATGCGGTGCATTTCCCCGCAAACCACCGAGGCCTGGTCGGCCAAATCGGACCCATCCAAATAACCAAAGCGGTCGGGCCGAGGGGGGTCGTGCGCCTCCCTCGGCAACTTTGTGCGAAGCACACTTAAATCGCCGCCAGTCCTGCACTGGCGGGAGCGGTCCGGCCATCGAGGTGATCCGGAAGCGGATGGTCGAACCATCGGGGTGGTGCGCAGCCATCCCCAAAGCCATGGGGCCGATGGTCTCCGACTATCGCTGACTCGGTGGTTATTTGAGCTGGATGGTCGCGATCTTGGAGGTGGTGTGGTTTTCGTGATCGAATCATCGAGGTCTGCCACCGGTCCGCCAGTCCTGCACTGGCGGGAACGGTCCGGTCATCGAGGTGATCCGAAAGCGGGTGTTACCGAGCGGGCAGGATGATTCGGTCGTCCAGGGTTTGCTCGCCCTGTAGGATCTGATAAGCGGCGTAGGAGCCGATGACGCGCTTGGTATAATTTCGGGTCTCGAGGAAGGGGATATCTTCGACGAAGAGGGCGATTTCGTCGCTCGGTTGGCGTCGAAGCCAGCCGTTGACGCGGCCGCTGCCGGCGTTGTAGGCGGCGGTCATCAGGACCGGGTGGCCGTCGAAGCGGCGCGATAGGCGGGCCAGGTGGTCGATGCCGACGGGGATGTTGATCTCTGCCGTCATGAGCCGATCTGGGGAGGCGATGCCGTCGATGGCGTCGTCGTGTTCGCGGGCCGTGGCGGGCATGAGCTGCATCAAGCCCAGGGCGCCGGCCCAGGAGACCACATCTTCTTGAAAGCCCGACTCCTCGCGCATGATGGAAGAGGCAAATCCGGGGTGGACGTAGAGTTCGGGCTCGTCTGGTCCGTGAGTATCGACGGCGGCGGCGAGCTGGGGGCCGAAGGGATCGGGCCAGGCCACGTGCCATCTGGCAAGTCGGCCCGATTGGGGCGCCGCCCAGGGGCGGCCCGGGATCTGTCGGCGGGCTATGTTGTGGCTAAACGTATAATTGCCGGCCTGGTGGCATAGCGTCGCCAGACGCCAGCGGTCGCTTCGGGTGGGCTCGCCGGCGGAGAGGCGGCCCGCTTCGAAGTCGCAGGCTCCCGCAAGATGGCCGGCGCGGGCCAGGATATCGGCGCCGGTACCCTCGAAATTGTCGTCGAACCAATCGACGCTCTGGCCCAGCGGTCCCGCTTGCAGCGCTTCGGGCTGGCGATCGTGTTCCAGAAGCCGCAGGTGCCCCAGGTAGCCGTAGAAGCTAAAGGGATATTTGACCCATGCAAGCTGCCAGTAGCGGGCGGCGTCGTCGATATCACCCAGGCGTTGGTGGGCGAGTCCGACGAAATACTCCAGACGGCCCTGGCTGAAATATTCGGCGTCCCAGTCGGGGAGGGGAAGGGCGGTGACCTCGTCGATGAATTTTTTGTAGTCGCCGCGTCGGAATACGGGCTCGTAGACCTCCCAGGCGAATTCGTGAATCATATCCTCCTGGGGATAATTCTCGAGGGCCTCGATGAGCAATTCTTTTTCCCGGTCTCGGTCGCCGTCATCGCGGGCCCGTTCGATCCGGGCCAGAAAGAAGAGGGCGTCGTCGGCGTGACTTCGATAGGGGTATTCTTCGTAGAGGGTGGTGAAATATTTTTCGGCGTCGTCCAGACGGCCGCGGTGGTAATTTCGGTTGCCCACGGCGTAGAGGCTGCGCACCCGCTGGTTTTCGGCGTCAGGATCGGTGCAATCGTCGACGATCTGACGGTAGATGACTTCCGCGGCCGAGTATTGGCGAAGTCGAAAATGGCTGCGGGCCCGTCGAAAATCGGCCCGGCATTGATCGACTTCTGAGAGGGCCCCGTCGTCGATGGCGTCCAGCTCGGCGATGGCCGGGCGAAAGCGTACGGCCCAGGCCAGGTGATCGGCGCGGATCATGCGCGCTGTGGCCGACGGCTCGTAGTCCAGCGCCGCCAGGGCGGCGTCATAGTCCTCGTCGACGCAATAACTATGGGCCAGGTCGAAAAGGGTGGATTCCTCGTCGTGGCTCCCGTCAGCGTCACCGAGCCGCTCGATGAGCCAGGGGCAAACCTTTTCACGGTCGTCCTTTTCGAGGGCTGAGGCCACGACGGCTGCCTCGGGAAGCGGGGCCTCTAGAGTCTGCGCTTGAGCGGCCAGGAAGAAGCCGTCCTCAAATCCGGCATCCAGGGCTCCCGTGTCGAACGCGCGGGCGATGATATCGCGATCCACCGAGCCCTCCAGAGTGGCGCGCACGGCCTGGGTGAGCAGAAATTCCCGGAGCTGTTCCACCTGATCGGCGGCCTTGACGTATAATTGGGCCGCTTCGTCCCATTGGCCGGCCAGATAATTGGCGTAAGCCGCATGGACCAGCCAGGCGCCGGCGCCGTCCTGATCGGAGGCGGCGTCGAAGTGGGCGGCGAAGAGCTTTGCCGCCTCGCCATATTCCTCGTTGGACAGCGCCGTGGCCGCCTCCTGGCAGGTCGTCGATTCGCATTCAATGGTCGGAACCAGGGCAGCCGTGGGATCGCCGACTTCGGCGGCTGCCAGAATGGGGACGAAAAGAGCGACGGGGAATAGGGCAGCGGCAAGTATTCTCATGAACGCCTTCCCTCTTGAGAGTCTATAAGTGGTTGGTTAATCGGTGGAATGCCGGGTTTTTCACAAGGGCCTTGCTCACCAGATCATACCATTGACCCGCCATGCGAGGCCAAGGAAAAACCGGTGATCTCTGACGCCGTGGGCGCCGTCGTCGATCTCGAAGCCGATCGTGGTCCATTCGCGGCGGTAGTTGGCGCTCAACCACAGGCTCTTTCCCATATCGGGGTTGGTGATCGGTAGATCGAAGCCGCCGCCCACGCTCCAGGCCAGGCCGAATTGACGCAGTGGTTCGTTGGTCTCGTTGGACCACATTCCGAGTCGCGGCCCAAGGCCCAACTCCAGGTGCAATGAAGCCAGGAAGTGACTGACAAACCCTTCGGATAAGAGGACGAGATAAAAGGGATGGATGTTCAACGACAGATGGAGGCCGTGAATCTGAACGGGGCGATCGTCGACGTCGTAGCGTCCATACCCATAGGCCACCCGGTTGTCGCCGAGATAGAAGGGAAAGGAATTTCTAAATCCGGCGTCGCCGTGCCAGCCCGCGGCGGCGTCACCGTCGGACGCCAGCAGTGGCCCGCCGCGTAAAAAGAACTCACCGAAGGAGCCGTTAAACGGCTTTGGCGCCTCCGCCAGCCGCTCGGCTACATAATCGCTCTCCTCCTCCTCGGAAGCCGACGGGGAGCCGTGGGCAAAGGCCGACAAGGGGGCGGTGAAGATGGCAAATAGGGCGAACCCGACCAGGATTGCTGGCCATCGCGTCATCTGGTGTTGCATGGAAGGCAGGAAGTACACTAGGATGCTCGCTCGAAGACAAGCGTCGTGGAGTTGCGGCGGATTCTGACATAGGAACGTGAGGGTGTAAATGTCTCTTCGGAAAATCAAATGGGCAGCACTGGTGATGGTCGTGGCTATGACCAATCTTGCTTGCTACAACACGTATACGATCAATAAAGATGAATTGCGCAAGCTGGAAGCCTCGGTGGACCGCTATGAGATCGTGGAAGTGCTCGCCGACTGCCCCGATGAGTCAATCGGAAGCCTGAACCCCACCGACGGGGTTCTCTTTGCCGAGGCCGCGCCCGGAGATGCAGCAGATGGCGAGGCGAGAGCCACGGACGCCCGGATTCGACGAGTGGAAGATACGGATCTGCGCGGCTGTACGCTGGTGCCTGTGTCGACGGTCAACGCACTGACCTTGCTCATCGCCGGTGGCGGCGAGCAGCGGGTGACGCCCTTTAACTTCGTTATGGACAACGTCCAGCTCGTATCTCCTGAATACGACGTGCTTGTCCAACTCGATCAGGTGGACGGGGCGGAAGTACGCGAATTCAGTACCTGGAAAACGGCGGCGACGATCACCGGCGTGACCCTGGTGACGGTGGGCACCTTCGTCGGAATCAGCTTGCTCGCGCCCTCGGAGCAATCGTTTAACTAAAGCACACCTACTTCGAACCCCGGAGTCTTTGCTTTGTCAGGCCAGCGTCTGCCGATTTGTCCTCCCTCCACGTAGCGCTGCTATGCGTCAGTCGGCCAAAGCGACATCCATCTGACCTGAATTTGCCAATTTCTCCGGCTTTCGAAGTAAGTGTGCTTTAGACGTCGTTTAGGTCGAAGTCTCCTCCCAGATCGAATATGCAAGAGCGCCGGGCCTGAAGATGGCTCGGCGCTTTTGTTTTTTCGGGCCCTGGAATTGAAAAAAGGGGGGGGCGGTGGTAATTTTATGGCGATGTAGACCATATGAATGGATCTTGAATCCCGATAAAAGAGGCGCCAATGGCTTCGATACGTGGTGAGTGGTGGAGTTTCGTCGCTGTACTGTTAATTCTTCTCGTTGGTGCAGTGGGGTGTGGTGATTCCGCACAGGGCGGTACGACGAGCAACGACGGCACGAGCGGGGTCAACCAATTTATCATGGTTCCCGACGGTGGATATGCCGTCGAGGGAGAGGTGACCCACGACGTGGACCTGAGGGTCTATCTCTACGATCGAAGCACGGACGAGCCGGTCTCGGAACGGCCTGTGAGCTTCGAGGTGGTAGGCGCCGATGACGATCCCAGCGCTCCCTCGCTGGCGTCGCTGACGGTTTATACCGAGGAAAACGGCAGCGCCACGGTCAATCTGGTCTTCGGTACCGAGGTGGGCCAATGGACCGTCAGGGCGAGCAACCCCTCATCGAATGACGTGGAGTTCGAGGTCACGTCGGTGCCCACCGAAGCGGGCGATATCGAGGTGGCCCTGGTCAATACGGCTCCTTCGATCATGACCCTCTCCGACATCGATGTGCGCCTCTATCGGACCAACCAATTCGATTGCGGCCAATACGCCCCTTATGGTCCACAAAACGACCAGACCATTGCTGAAGACGTGGCACCATTTACCGAGGACTACGTCACTTTCGAGAATTTGAGCACCCGTAATCGCTATGTGGTCACCGCCGTGGCCCGTGGCGAGCAGGGACAGATCGCGGCCGGAGCCTGTCTGGACAATTTGACCGTGCAGCACGAGTCAACCACGAAAGCAGAGCTGCTGCTGCAATTGGTGCCGCTCAACCCCACGGGCCGATACGATGTCTTAAGCCATTGGGACTTCACGGAGGCCTTGGCCGAAAGTGGTCCTGCGGGCTCGGTGATCGTGCGAGTGTTGGATATCTTCGAAAACCCGGGCCAGGCGATCTATGACGAGATCATCAACCTCATCGGCAACCTGGTGGGTGGGATCATCAGCGCCACCTTCGACACCTTCTTGCAGTGGACAGGACTGGATCAAACCTTCCAGAATTTCATCAATGACTTCATCGCCGGCAGTGAGGGATTGAGCCAGGTCTGGGCGGCCGGCCAGGACTTGCGTGACGTCGTAGCCAATCTGGAGGTCCACAGCGAATTGTCCATCGGCAAGCTGGCCAGCGACTTCGAATTTAGGGGGCGCGACAACTGGCTTGGTATCACCCTTTATTGGACCTGGGGCTGTGAGCCAGCGGACGGACCCGATTGTGGAGCCATCGAACTCAAGGCCGACGGCGACGGTGAATTTGCCGAATTGGGAGTGCTCAGCTCCGATTGGACCGGGCGAGTGGCGGCGTATAATCAACTCCACATCGATCAGCATACGGTCAGCCTGCGCTACGGAAGGTTGATCCTATACGTGCTCAACGATGTCTTGCTGCCGGCGGTCACCGATGGAAACGCCAACTCCATGTCGGAAGCCTTCTCCTATTGGTTTGGCTGTGACTCCATCGCCAATTCGATTATCCCCGATGGAGAGATCTGTGCCGCCAATTATTGTCTGGAGGCCAGCACCGTGGAGGACTTCTGCGAGACTGCGGTGAGCACGGTCTTCGGGTTCGCAGATATTTTGATCAATAACCTGGAATTCGACATGGGTCTTCGCCTCGGTGGAGAAGGGCTGTTGGTCGAAGAGACCTCCGACGGCCTCGTCGACCGTATCGATGACGGAAAATTCGACGGTGTCATCGAAGATGGTGAGGGAAGCAGCACCTCATCGTCATTCTCTGCGACCTGGGTCGGTGAACGAAGCACGGACGATCCCTTTTGATTCAATCTGGTCGCCTATTCCCGGATTGGTGGAGCTACTCCATGCACCCGAGAACGGATCGGGGGTGGGAATATGTTGCCACCACGAGGAATTGCGGGTAAGAATAGAGGTCCGAAAGCTGTTGATAGCGACAAGGATGACCCTATGAAACTCCTCTGCGCTGGGATGACCCATGTTGGGTATGTCCGCGATCACAACGAGGATGATTTTTATCTCTCCGATGGCGATGAAGCCCTGTGTATCGTCGCCGATGGGATGGGAGGCCACCAATCGGGAGAAGTAGCCAGTGCTATGGCGATTCGCGCCATCGTCGACTATTACCGCGAGACCATTCCCGATGAGCCCAACGGTTATACGGGAGGACAGGTTGAGGTCGACGGCCAACCGATGGACCTCGATCAGATTCGGCTCAGTGAAGCTCTAAAGACGGCGAACGAAGCAGTCTTTACGGCGGCCACCGACGAGGAAGCATTCGACGGGATGGGGACCACCATCGTCTCTGGCTATTTTACCGATGAGGGAGTCTATATGGCTCATATCGGTGACTCCCGGGCCTATCGCTACCGCAAGGGTTCGCTCGAGCAGCTGACCCCCGATCATTCCCTGGCCAACGAATATGTGCGAATGGGAATTTTGGCCAAAGAAGACGTCGAGTTTTTCCCCTATAAAAACGTCATCACCCGCGCCTGTGGTCTGGCGGAGCAGGTGGAAGTGGACACCCAGTTTCGAGAATTTGAAGCGGGCGATCTATTCATCTTCTGCAGCGACGGGCTCACCGATATGGTTCCCGATGCTCAGATCCTGGAATTGATCGACGGCCACGACGATCTGGAAGGGCTGTGCCAGGGGCTCGTTGATCGAGCCAACGCCAATGGGGGCAACGATAATATCACGGTCATCGTCGCCAAGGTGGTGGAATAGTTAGAAGGTTGGTGCGATAGTCGAATGTTCATAGAAAACACCCTTTAAACAAAAAAGGGGGGAGTATGGAGGTTTCGAGACGTCTGCTCTGCGCACTCGCCCTATATGCCCCTGTGTCGGGACCGACGTTTCGCCGACTCGTCGAGGCTCTAGGGCCGGAAGAGAACGACGAATGGTGGAGTGGGGACAGGGTGCTCGATGGGCCGGTCAACGAGCTTGGGCTATCGAAGCGAAAGCGGCAGAAGATCTACGAAGTGCTGGCCCGAGATCCGCGGGATGTGGCGAATAGCGTGGGAAGGTGGCCTGGTACGATAGTGCTCTATGGAGAAGAGGGTTATCCCGCCAGCCTCTGCGATCTAGTTGAACCTCCGGCGGCGTTGCACGTGCTGGGATCCACAGCGGCGCTGAGCTGTCCAGGGATCGCCGT
>SLJM01000020.1 GCA_007135085.1 Myxococcales bacterium | reverse complement strand
CGCGACCAGGCGCCGATGGTCGAGCTCACCCCGGCACCCTTCGTCAGCACGGACAACGGACAGAAAAATTTCGGGCTCGGATTGCACGGCCGGTTTTAGAGCCCCCCTTGATCACAGCAGTCTTTTCGTGTACGTCATGCCCCCCTTCTCGATAGACGGGAGGGGTTTTTAATATCTGCAGGAGTTGCGAGCAGCTCGCCGTCAAAAGCGGCGGCGACGAGGACTCCAACGCTTAACTGCGCACTCGACAGTCTGTCACCAGACGGGCTGCAGCGGGTGAAGACGAGGAGAATCATGGCTAAGAAAGTTGTAGGACAGATCAAGCTACAGGTCATGGCCGGCCAGGCGAACCCCTCGCCACCGGTTGGACCGGCGCTCGGTCAGCACGGCGTCAATATCATGGAATTCTGCAAGTCCTTTAACGCAAGGACGCAGGAAGATCGCGGGATGCTCATTCCCGTTGAGATCACGGTCTACGCCGACCGATCGTTTGACTTCATCACCAAGACGCCTCCGGCGGCGGTATTGATCCTCAAAGAATTGGGGATCCCCAAGGGAAGCGGCGTGCCCAACCGAGATAAAGTGGGCACTCTGACCTGGGAACAATGCAAGAAGATCGCGGAGATCAAGATGCCCGATCTGACCACCGACGATATCGACGCCGCGGCTCGTACCGTGGCCGGCACTTGCCGATCCATGGGCGTGATCGTGAAGGGAGCTAAGTGATGGGAAAACGCGGAAAGAAGTACGAAGCAGCAAATTCGAAAGTCGATCCCGCAGCTCGCTACGAGCTCGGCGAAGCGATAAGCCTGATCAAAGAGATGGCTTACGCCAAATTCGACGAGTCCATCGACGCCGCGATTCGACTCAACGTCAATCCCCGCCACGCCGACCAGATGGTGCGCGGCGCCGTCTCCCTTCCCAACGGAACGGGTAAAGACACGACGGTGTTGGTCTTCGCCAAAGGCGAGAAGGCCTCGGAAGCAGAAGCTGCCGGAGCTGATTTCGTGGGCGCCGACGAGCTCTTCGATCGGGTCAACGACGGCTGGACTGACTGGGACGTCACCGTGGCCACTCCTGATCTGATGGGTCAGGTCGGTCGCCTGGGTCGGGTGCTCGGACCGCGTGGTCTGATGCCCAGCCCCAAAGCCGGTACGGTCACCTTCGACGTGGCCGATATCGTCAAAAAGCTCAAGGCCGGTCGCCTGGAGTTTCGCGTCGACAAAGCGGGCATCGTCCACATTCCCGTGGGCCGCGCCAGCTTCGAGGCCGACGCTCTGGTGGAGAACGTGACCGCCCTCATCGAGAATCTGGCTCGATTGAAGCCGGCCAGCGCCAAGGCACCTTATTTCAAGACCATCGCCCTGAGCGCCACCATGAGCCCCAGCATCAAGCTCGACACCAGCTTCGCCCGAGACATGCTCTGATTTAATCCGGAGCAGGTCACTTGACGGCGGCGACTCGGTCCTATAGACCAGTCGCCGTCGGTTGGCTCTTCAGGCAAAATATCGAGGAGCTGGCGACAAAATAGAGTTGCTCTCTACGTCTGAGAAGCAGGTGAGTTCGTAAGGAACTCTTAATATCCCGCGGAGACGGTCTGAACAACGCCATAAGCTCTCGATCCCTTAGCTCGCTGAATTGAGTTCGGGGCCCAGATTGCAGCCGCGTCCATGACCCTCTTCGCCTTAAGGCGTCGAGGGTTTTTCGTTGCGCCCCGACTGGAGTCTTTTGGACCGGTCGACGGCGCTAAACTGGATGACCAGAGGAGTTCAAGTGAATCGCGCGCAAAAAGAAGAAATGGTCGCGTCGATCCGCTCTGCCTTCGACAGTGCCAAGTCCGTCATCCTGGCAAGTCATACCGGCATCGACGTCAATACGGTTAACGAGCTGCGCGCGGAATTTCGCGCCAATAACGTCCAGTACCGGGTGGTCAAAAACACCCTGGCAAAGCTGGCGCTCAAAGATACCGACCTTGACGTCCTCGCCAAATACTTCACCGGCCCCACCGCCATCGCCTTTAGCGAAGAAGACGCGGTCAGCCCGGCGAAAGTGATCAAAGACTTTGCCAAGGAACACGACAAGTATGAAGTCCGTGGAGGATATCTCGACGGAAAAATACTCGACGTCGACGGGGTCAATGCGTTGGCAGATATGCCGACCAAAGACGAGATGCGGGCCAACGTGCTTCGCCTCTTCAAAGCGGTACCGACCAAGATGGTGCGAGTTCTCAATGCAGCGCCGTCGGATTTCGTCGGTGTGCTGGCTGCGCGAAAGCGCGACCTCGAAGAGAGCGCATAAGGCATAGGCGATCGACCTTTAGGTTAAAAAAGAGCAACCCAAAAAGACCGCCTCGATGTGGCGAGTCGATTTAAGGAGATAAGAACATGGCAGACGTAACGAAAGAGCAAGTTGTCGATTTTCTCAGCAATATGAGCGTCATTGAGCTCTCCGACCTCGTCACCGAGCTCGAAGAGAAGTGGGACGTCAGCGCTGCTGCTGCTGCTCCGGTCATGATGGCCGGTGCTGCCGGTGCCGCTGGTGCTGCCGCGGAAGAGCAGACCGAATTCGACGTGGTCCTCAAGAGCTTCGGCCAGCAGAAAATCAAGGTCATCAAAGCTGCTCGCGAGATCACCGGTCTGGGCCTCAAAGACGCCAAAGAACTGGTTGAGAGCGCTCCCACCAAGGTCAAAGAAGGCATCGAGAAAGAAGAAGCCGAAAAGATCAAAGAGCAGCTCGAAGAAGTCGGCGCTGAGGTCGAAATCGAGTAGTGCTGACTCGCGTTGCCTTCGGGCAACGTGGCGCCGCCTTCGGGTAGCGTCGTGGAGTCAAAAAAGCCCGCCGTCCCCTCGGGGATTGGCGGGTTTTTTATGTTCCCGTGGTTGTGTTTTTCGGGAGCAGCCCAGCTTTCAGCGATCGATATGGAGTAACTGAGGTGGCGGCTCCTGGTATTGGGAGTCGTCGTCGATGCTGTCCAATTCATCGCGCAAGGTCGTGGCCTGGCTGCGATCGTCTTCGGTGAGTTCGTCGGCCAAATCCTGGTCGAAGAGTTGGTCCAAAAGGTGTTGTGCTTCGTCAAATTCACCGTCGTCAAAGGCCGACCGGGCACGGGTGAGGAGCTCGCGAGCCTGATCGCTTCGGTCGGGTTCTTCTTCTGCCTCTAGTTGTTCTTGTTGTTCTTGTTGTTCTTGTTGTTCTGGTTGTTCTTCCAGGTCGACGCTGTCCAGCAGGGCCGGTTCGGGCTGGGGAGTGCGAGCCCCTGCGCGGCCGCCGATCTCAGCTCTCTGTGGCCTTCGATCTTCTCTTGAAAGGCTGTCACCGGCGGGTCTGTCTTCAGCAGAGGCACCGAGGGTGCCGAAGGCACTGTCGAGGTCGGCCCCGTAGTCCTGGGCGAGCACTTCTTCCTGCTGTGGGGCGGCAGGCCTGGGTGCGGGGGCGGAACGGGCGCGTCGCCTCGGCGCCGGTTGAGCCGGCCTTTGTTCTTCGGCCAGTTCATCAACCATCGCCAGGGATTCGTCGGCCAGGTCGAAAGCCTCCTGGGTAGCCGGTTCTGCCTCGGCCTCCACTTCTTCGGGATCTTCTGCCTGAGCGTAGGCCTCTTCGGAGGCCGCTACAGTGTCCTCGGCCATCTCGGGCCGGTGAGATCCTGGCGAGGGAGCTCCGTAGCCTCCGTCGACGGAGACCGCCGAGACCTCCTCCTGGGCTGCGCCACCGCCGTAAAATAGAGATTCGCTAAAGAGCAGGGTGATCACCACTGCCGAGCCGATGAGCATGACCGCCACGGAGACGGCGCTTTTAAGAGTGCCCGAAGCCATGGTGGTCGACCAGAACCCTTTGCTGTCGGAGGGCTTTCCATGCCGGCGCCTGGGCCCGTCCGGGGCGTTGGCCGCCGCCGCTTCCAGGATAGCGTCGCTCACCGATTGGGGCACCTCTTCGGGGGGCGGCACATGTCGCACCACCTGGTCATGGGTGGCCTGAAGCTCGTGCCATTGAGCGGCCAGCTCCTCGTCGACCTCCAGGACACGACGCAGCTCGGCCTCTTCCTCGGGCGAACATTCGCCGTAGAGGAGGTCGAGCAGTCGGTCTTGTTGAGAGGTCGTATCCATTGGTCTCACTAAGTGGTCTGACTAAACCTGAATGATCAGGTGGTCACGGTCAAAACGGGGTCGCCCGGGGGCCGCATTCCTTTCTAACGCGGCCGGCGGCGAATCGATCTAAAATATCAGGGCACCATCTCTATCTTCTCGTCGTCGTCAAAGCTGTGATCCTTATAGTCGGCCAGCTCCCCGCGCAGGGTCTCCAGGGCGTAGCGCATACGGCTCTTGATGGTCG
>SLJM01000253.1 GCA_007135085.1 Myxococcales bacterium | reverse complement strand
CCTCCGGCAACGGCCTCCGGCTCCGGCATCCGGCCTCCGGCTCCGGCCTCCGGCTCCGGCATCCGGCATCCGGCTCCGGCATCCGGCCTCCGGCTCCGGCCTCCGGCTCCGGCATCCGGCATCCGGCTCCGGCATCCGGCAACGGCCTCCGGCATCCGGCATCCGGCTCCGGTTCCGGCAGTTTAGCCGTACGAAGTTGCCGTACCGAAGTTGCCGTCCCGCAGTAGCAGTGTCGTTGCAGTGCCGTTCCGCAGTAGCCGTGTCGTTGCAGTGCCGTTCCGCAGTTGTCGTTGTCGTTGTAGTGCCGTTCCCACCACCCACCACCCACCACCAACTACCGGCAGTTCAGCAGTTCCACCCACCACCCATCACCAGCAGTCCCTCATTCCTCGGGGAAATAGCAATAATCGCCATCGCAGGCGTCTTCGATGACGCCCGTGTCGAAGAAGGTGACCATCTGCTGGGAGTGGTTGTCCATCCGGCGGGGCTTGCCGTGGGGGTCGCCGAGGTCATCGGCCGGGGGGGCGTTGCCCGCCGGGGGCCAGGGGTTGCCGAAGTCGTAGAGGACCACGCCCGAGCCCTGGTGGGGGTAGTCGGCGACGTCTACGTTCCAGGGGGTGCCGCGCTCGCGGTCGTAGGGCTCGATGATGGGGATGTCGATGCCGGAGCGGGCCATGATCTCGTTGGTCACAACGGCGACTTGGTAGTCGCCCTTGGCGATGGCGAACAGGCCCTCTTTGGGGTGGTCTTCGTCGAAGGGCTCAGCGCTGAGGTGGCGCTGGTAGCTGATGGGGTCGACCTTATCCCACAGCAATTGGATGACCGGGATCACCATGCCCTGGTCGACGCGCTCGGGGAAGCCCTGGCGCAAGGGGAAATAATAGCCGTCGGCGCCACTTTCACCGAAATAATTGTAGGAGCGTTCCATGAGCATGGCGTAGTTATGCCCGCCCACGCCGAAGTGGCCGCGAGTGATGGCCGGGTCCACGGCCAGCACGGGCACCCCGTAGATGCCGCCCTGGGAGATGCCCGAATAATAGACCCGATCGTCGTCGACGGTGAGCTCGAAGCCCTCCTCCAGATCGTCGAAGGCCTCGTCGTCGGGAAGGTCTTCCAATCCCTGAAGCATGGCCTGGGTGAGCAGCACATATTCCAGAACACCCTGATGCATCCGGTCGGCGATCTCCTCGAAATAGGTGGGCTCTGACAGAGCCTGGACGGCCTGAGGGACGTCCTCGGAGGAGAAGCCCACAAAGGAGGCGCCGTAGAAGATGAGATCATAATCCTCGGCCAGGCGCTGGTTGAAGCTGCCGCGCACCTGGGAGCCCGAGCCGAGCATGCCGTGGCCGTATTTGACCAGGCCGTGGGGCGTGCCGTCGATGGCGCCCCAGGGAATCTGCATCCAGAAGTCGGCCTCACGCCAGCCGTTCTGGGCGGGGTTGCCCTGGTCGTCGCGGTTCATGAGATAGGCGGTGTGAACAGTGCGATCGGACTCCACCATGAAGTGGGGGACCCGAAAGGTGCCCTGGATATCGAAGGCCACGCGGCCGTGGAAGTTGGGGTCGTCCGGGTCGTCGGAGTTGATATCCACAGAGGTGATGGTCAGCTCAATTCCCTCGGAGTCGGCGACGGCCAGGCCCTGCTCGATGATGCTCAATAGATCGCCGTGCATGGACTCCGAGCTGCTGGTGTGAAAATCCCAGGCCAGGGTCAGCTCGTCGCCGTCGATGCCGGCGTCATCGAGGAGGGCGAAGATGTCGTCGAAGCGCTCCTGGCGCCAGGCCAGCTCGGCTTCCTCGGCGGCGTCGCCGCTGAGATAAGCCTCAAAGGCCTGGGAGCGCTCAAAGGGGTTGCCCTCGTCGTCGACGAGGTTTCGAAAGCCCACCACGTAGCGGGTGTCGGGCTCGAGGATGACGCCGGGGCGCAGGTAGAGCAATTGTTCTTCCGGGGTCTCGGCGTGGACGTCGAGCTCGGCCCAGAAGGGCACCGGCTCCAGGCCGTCGTCGGTGACCTTAAAATAGAAGGCCTCGCGATCATCGTCCTCAAAGGACTTCTCGATGCTCTCTTCCTGGGGCATACGAGAGATGTCGACGCCGGGAAATAGGACCGCCACCGGCGTGCCCCAGCCGTAGCCGTCGAGCTTATTATAGGGCGTGGGGTCGACGGCGTGGCCGCCGCCGCGGCTGCTCACGGGCAAGCTCTCCTCACCAAAGTCCAGGGAGTAGCCGGTGACCCGCTGGTCGTCCTGGGCCAGATAGAGGTTCGACGGCCAGGGCATGGAGCAATAGTCGGGCATCAGGGGATCGCAATCGGCGCTGCGCGCCTCGGGCAGGGGCTCCTCGTCGTTGACATCCTCCTCAAAGACGTCGTCGCCGCCGGCGTCGGCCTCAATATGCTCCTCTTCTTCCTCGCTGGGACAAGCGGTCAATAATAGGAGGACACAGGCGATGGGGGTGGTTTTGAAGAGTAGACGACGCATAATCGGTTGCTCCTGCCAAAATCGAGGTGGACGACACATTAGAATTGGGCCGAGTATAACCGGCTCCACCGGCGATGGGAAAGGGGCGATCGCTTTGATTGAATATTGACCGACATGATAGGGTCTCGCTCTGCTGTCTCAATGGTGTGTTTGTCTGCGACGATGAGGGTTGAGAACCATGGAAGGGCAAAATTTATACGCGGCGCCGCAGGCCGAAATTCGTCGGGACCAACCGCTTCAGCCCTGGGAGGGGATGGGGCAGATGGCGTCTCGGATGCAGCGCCTGGGGGCGGCGTTTATCGATTTTCTGATCCTTCTGGTCATCTACATCCCCCTCTTATTCGCCATGGTCGTCATCGATGAGGCCGGAGGGGGAGGCGAGACCATGGCGCTTATTGGAATGGGGGTGTTTTTAGTGGGGGCCCTGGCGTTGGCGGGGATCAACCTCTATCTGCTCTACAAAAACGGTCAGACCATCGGCAAGAAGTTGCTGGGCATCAAGATCGTGCGAAGCGATATGGTCAGCCGAGCATCGTTGATGCGGATTCTATTTCTTCGCATCTTTCCGGTGTGGCTCATCGGAAATTTTCCCTGCGTGGGGTCTCTGGCCATCTTTGGGAATTATGTGGCCATTTTTTCGGCGGAGCAGCGCTGCGGCCACGACTATATCGCCGACACTCACGTGGTCATCGACGACGGCACAGTGGGCACCGAGGAGTATCTCAGCGGCGGATATACGGGTTATCTGGAGAGCAGCGATCCCATGCCTCGCCGTGACGTGCCTGGCCCTGGCGATAGTTGGGAGAAGACGCCGGCCGACAATTGGAATACCCCGCCGGCAGAGGACAATTGGAATACCCCACCAGCCGATAAGTGGAATACGCCGGCCGCCGAAAAAGGGTGGGATCCGGGCAGTTCCGAGGAGAGTTGGGATCCCGGCGGCGTTGAAGAGAGTTGGGATCCCGGCGACTTCGACGATGATGGTGACCAGGATTGGGAGGACAGCTCCGACGACGAGTGGGATTATTCGACGGATAAGGGTTTTTAGGCCGGATCTTTTATGACTCGCCACCTGCAGCGCATCGACAATAGAGTGTCTGTGGAGACTCCCGAGGGGGTGGAGTATGACCTGGAACTAGCCGGTATTTCACCGCGAGCCGGCGCCTGGGTCGTCGATTTTATGATCAAAACCGGCGTCCTCTGGGTGGGATTGCTATTCGTCATCCCCTTCGGCGAACGTCTGGGGATGGCCATCGTCTTGCTGGTCCTCTTTTTTACGATGTGGATATACCACCCGATCTTCGAGATCTGGAAGAACGGCCAGACCCCGGGGAAGATGCTGTTCAACGTGCGCGTCGTCAATCGCGACGGCACCCCCGTGGGATGGTACGGCACGATCGTGCGCAACCTGGTGCGCGTCGTCGATCTATTGCCCTTTGGCTACGTCACGGGGGTGATGTCCATGATCATCAGCGGCCGGTTCCAGCGACTGGGAGATCTGGCGGGCGATACCCTGGTGGTCTATCACCGCGGCGCCTATGCCACCCGTGATCTTGCCCGGCTGCCCGAGGCCGAGCCGGTCCAGATCCCGGTGGTCCTTCAACCCCACGAACAGGAGGCGATCGTCGACTTCGCCGAGCGAGCGCCCATGCTGGGCAAGGCTCGCAGCGCCGAATTGGCTTCTATCTTGACGCCCATCTCCGACGCCTCCACAGGCAAGTCGGCGACGCGCTATCTCTTCGGTCTGGCTCAGAGGATCGTGCGATGGGGATGAGCCAGGAGGCATTTATCAAGCGCTACGTCGGTCGGTGGCGCGATTTCGAGGAGATCCTCGATCGACTGGAGACCAAAAACGTCGACCGGCCGGTCGATCATTTCCCCGAGCATTATCGCCAGATCTGTCGACACCTGGCGGTGGCTCGCAGCCGAGGCTACAGCCCGGCCGTGCGCCAGCGTTTGGAGAAGATGGTCGAGCGAGGGCATACGATTTTATACGGCCGAAGCCGCGCCAGGCCGACCCGACGTTTGTGGGCCTACGCCACCGGTGGGTTTGCCGCAGACGTACGCCGAAATTGGCTATTCTTGCTGGTCGCCACCATCGCCTTCGTCCTGCCCTTTTTGGTGATGATGATCTGGACCGCCCTTGTCCCGGAGGTGGCCGTAGAGGTCATGGGTCAGGGCCAGGTCGCCGAATTCGAGTCCATGTACGACGGCGAGGGCGATTATCAGCGCGACGCCGTCGACGACGCGATGATGTTCGCGTTCTATATCTACAATAACGTGGGCATCGCCCTTCGCACCTTCGGGTCGGGGATCTTCTTCGGCATCGGCTCCTTATTCATCATGCTCTTCAACGGGGTGTTCATCGGCACGGCCAGCGGCTACGTGATCGCCGCCGGCCATGGCGAACAATTCTGGCCCTTCGTTATCGGCCATGGCTCCTTTGAGCTGACGGCCATCGTCCTGGCGGGCATGGCGGGGCTGAAGATCGGTGCCGCCCCCATCTGGCCGGGGCGCCGCGGCCGGGTCGACGCCCTGCGCCAGGCCGCAAAGGACAGCGTGGGCATCATCATCGGCTTCGTGGTCATGCTGGTCATCGCCGCCTTTATCGAGGCCTTCTGGTCGCCCCGCGATATCGAGCCCATGGTTCGATATATCGTCGGCGCCGGCCTGTGGATTATGGTCCTGGGATATTTCGCCTTCGCCGGGAGGGGCCGTGAATCTCGATAAGGTCGCCGCCGTATTGCGACATCGAAAGGGGGCGTCCGCCATCGACCTGGGGCTGTTGTTGGGCCGCCGGTTCTGGCTCGATATCATGAAGCCCTGGCTGATGCTGGTGGTGCCCCTGTTGATCGTGGTGCAGACGGCGCTGGCCTTTTTGATTCACCCCGCAGCGGGGATCGTGGTCGGCTGGTGGCTCAAGCCCCTCTTCGATCGGCTGTCGCTCTTTGTAATAAGCCGCGGCTTTTTCGGATCTGTTCCTGGCCCCGGCGAGTCGGTTCGCGCCGTGTGGAAGCAGTGGAAGAGCATGGAGACCCTGGCCGATCTGACGTGGCGGCGCTTTTCGCCGGAGCGGACGATGACCATGCCCGTCAGGCTCCTGGAGGGCAGCTCCGGCGGGGCGGCGCGGGCTCGGATAAGCTCGCTCTACGACAGCTCGAGTCATATCAGCGGCTGGTCTCTGTTGATCCTGACCGTCTGCTTTAAGTGGGCCTTTTATATCGCCGCCATCGTCCTGGTCTTTATGCTGACCCCCACCGAGCTCTTCGCCGATCAGTTGGTGGCCTGGGACTTTATGACCGAGCAGGCCTCAGTGGGCGTCCAGATCGTGGCGCTCGTGGCGCTGACCACGATCGCCACCACCGTGGTGGAGCCCTTCTTCGCCGCCGCCGGGTTTGGCATCTACGTTCAACAGCGCGTCGAGCGTGAGGGCTGGGATCTGGAGCTGCGCTTTCGTCGCCTCGTCGAGCGAGTGGAGAGCTCCCTCGACGGAGGGCTGGGAGTGCTGTTGGTCGCCGGGCTGACCGCCCTGGTGGTGGGTCTCCTCGGCGGCGCGGCGCCGGCTCAGGCCGAGGAGCCGGCCGAGGAACCGGTTGGGGGCCTGGGGCTTATCTATGAGGAGAGCCCGCCCGCCGAAGTCGACCCATCGACGATGCCCGTCGACGACGCCCAGGCCGAATTCGACGCCATGATGGAGGAGAGCCCCTTTGCTCCGCGCACGGACACGCGTACCATCTGGGTTCCTAAATTCGATCAGAGCGACGACGATCCATTTCAACTCGATCCGGCGACCATTCAACTCCTGAGCGCCGTGGCTCGTGTGTTGATGTGGATGCTATTTATCGCCGCCGTGCTCTACGTGGTGTGGAAAGGGTGGAAGTATATCCGATCCCGAGAGCTCGATATCGACGTCGAAGAGCGCCGCCAGCGCTGGCGGCAGGAGTTGATGGACGACGACGACGAGTTCGAATTGCCCACCGAGGGCGTCTCCGGGGCAGCGCGCAACGCCTGGGAGCAGGGCCGTCATCGGGAGGCGATGGCCATGCTCTTATTCAAGACTCTGATCACCTTCGAGGAGCGCCACTCCTTTCACTTCCCCAGGGGCTGGACGACCAGCCGCTGCGCCCGTGAGGTCAACTCCGTCCAGCCCGAAGGGGAGCTGCTGGCAAACCTGTCGCGGGCCTTCTCCCGCCTCGCCTGGGCGGGGCAGAAGCTGTCCGACCAAGCCTTCGTACATCTGGTCGACCACTTCCAGCGGGTCATCGAATCCACCGGGGGGCGGCGATGAATAAGCGGCTGGTCTACGGAGTGATAGGCGGTTGTCTGGTCATACTCATCGGCCTCGCCGTGGGGGCGTTTTTATATACCCACGAGCGGGTGGAGGAAGAATACGATCTGGGGCCTGAGCGGGAGCTGGTGCTCGATTCCCATTTGACCCTGCAGACCTATCTGGAGCGGCTGGAGATCGACGTCGATCGAGATCCCAATATCCACGATACGAAGGGGCTCGATGAGGCGGACCTGATCTTTTTGAGGCTCCCGGCGGCGACCAATGAAGAGTGGCTCGATGAGGTCATGGGCGACTGGGTGGCAGAGGGCGGTCATGTGGTGCTCGTGGAGCCCACCCTGGAGCAGATCGAGGTCTGGTGGTCTCTTCTGTGGGATGAGCTCTTTTCGATCGAGGAAATAGACTTCGATAGCGGCTATTGGGCTTCCATCGTCGAGGAATACGCCGTCGGCGATGACCACTGGTATTTCGAGGTTGACTGGGCGCCTGTGGGAGAAGAGGTGGTCCTGTCGAGCCAGGCTGATTTTGCGGCAGTGAGCGAAGGGGAGCGAACGCCGATTTTCGTCAGCGGTCCCGTGGGCCAGGGGCGGGTGACCGTGGTGCCCGCCGATGATTTTCTGACAAACGACGGACTCAAGCGCGGCGAGATCGCCGGCGCCCTGGCCGATGTGATGAGCCTACAGCCGGGGTGGCCCGAGTCGTCGATGATCGTCTTGCGCGACCAGCGATGGAGCTGGATTGGCGAGGTCTTTAGAGCGGGGTGGCCCGTCTTTTTGGCGATCTTTTTATTGCTGGTCTTCGGCCTGAGCCGGGCGCGCAGATTCGGGCCGACCATCCCCGAGCCCGACAGGCGGCGACGGCGGCGGGCCGATCATATCCGCGCCGTCGGCCATTTTCTGTGGGATAACCAGGGCGGCGACGTGCTGGTCGAATCAGCCAGGCGTGCGCTCATCGAGGCCATGGCTCGCCGTCGTCCGTCGACGCGGACCATGAGCCCCGCCCGCCGATTGGAGCTCATGGCCCAACACCTCGATGTCTCCCAGGACCTGCTGCGCTCGCTCCTATACGGCCCGATTCCCAGAAAACCCGGTAGTTATACCTCAATGATTGCACAGATAGAGAACTTAAGGAGGAAGCTGTGACGACCACGACAGACGCGGACCAGGCCGTCGAGGCCGAGGTCCCGGAGATTCCAGAGAAGAAGACCGCCGACCCCACCCTGGAGACGGTGGCGCGGATGCGGGAGGAGATCCGCAAGGTGGTGCTCGGCCAGGACGACGTGATCGATATGGTGCTCACCGCCTTTTTGGCCAGCGGCCACGTCCTCATCGAAGGGGTGCCCGGCCTGGGCAAGACCATGCTCGTGCTGGCATTGTCGCGCACCTTCGGCGGGACCTCTCAACGGGTTCAATTTACGCCGGACCTGATGCCCACGGACGTGACGGGGCATGCCATCTTCGATCCCGATTCGGCGAAATTCCACATCCGAAAGGGACCGATCTTCACCAACTTCCTACTCGCCGACGAGATCAACCGGGCGCCGGCCAAGACCCAGTCGGCGCTGCTGGAGGTGATGCAGGAACGCCAGGTCAGCATCGAGGGGGAGACCTACCAATTGGACCGGCCCTTTATGGTGTTGGCCACCCAAAACCCGATCGAGCAAGACGGCACCTACCCGCTGCCGGAGGCTCAACTGGATCGGTTCTTATTCAAGATCGACATCGACTATCCCACGGGTCCCGACGAGGTCTCCATTGTGGAGATGGTCACCAAAGCCAGCGTGGGCGACGATCTGGACGTGGAGGACGTGCAGCCCTTTTTGAGCGTCGAGATGGCGACCAGGGTTCAGAAAGCATGCGCAAAGGTGCGCGTCGATCGACGGCTCATCGAATATGCAGTGCGCCTTGGACGGACGACGCGAAAATGGCCGGGCTTGAGCTACGGCGCCGGGCCGCGAGCTGGGATCGCCTTGATTCGCGGCGCCCGGGCATATGCGATGATCCAGGGACGGCAGTTTATTACGCCCGACGATATCCAGGCTGTAGCCCCGGCCGCGCTTCGACACCGGGTGGTGGTGGCTCCGGAGCTTGCCCTGGACGGCATGGGGCCCGATGAAGTCCTGGCGGATCTGCTCAAAAAAGTGGAGGTCCCCCGGTCGTGATCGCCACGAAACGACTGTTAATGGTGGGAGTGCTCATGGCCGTCATAGGCCTGGTCGTCGCTGCGTTCGGCCAGGGCTATATGAGCTGGAGCATCGCTCTATTTGCATTGCTCGGGGTCGTGGCGATCGACGCCTGGCAGGTGCAAAAGCGGCCGATCCCGCAGGTCGAACGAGTGGTCGACAAATCGCTGGCCCTTGGCGTGCAAACCGAGGTAGAGCTTTTGGTCACACCCGCCGATGGCGAGTCGGCAAAGGTCGAGATTTTTGACGGCGTGCCCCCCGAGTTGGGCGCACAGGAGGGGGCGGTCAGTGCTCAAATTGCCGCCGGCAACCGGCTGAGTACGACCTATCGAATTCGCCCCTGGAAGCGGGGATCTTTTGAGTTTGAGCCGGCCTATCTGCGACTCCACGGCACCTTCGGTCTGGTCGCCCGGCAGGTGCGAGTCGGTGATGAACAAGCGGTACGGGTGGTCCCCAATTTTCGGGCCGTCAGCCGCTACGCCCTGATGGCCGTGGCCGACAAGATGGGCCAGATGGGCGTGCGTCAGTTGCGCCGCCGCGGAGAGGGCATGGAATTCGATTGCCTGCGTGAATACCGCGAGGGCGATCAACTGCGCCAGGTCGACTGGAAGGCCACCGCCAGACACCGCCGTCTCATCGCCCGTCAGTACGAAGACGAGAAGAATCAGCAGGTGGTGTTGGTCTTCGATTGCGGTCGGCGCATGAGGGCCCGTGACGGTGAGTTGAGCCACTTCGATCACGCCCTCAACGCCGGTCTGCTGCTCTCCTACGTGGCCCTCCAGCAGGGCGACTCCCTGTCGGTGGGCACCTTCGGCGGCGTCGACAGGTGGGTGCCCAAACAACGCGGCCCCCGGGCGGTGGAGGCCATCGTCGACAGGACCTTTGATCTGGAGACCACGATGGAGCCCTCCGATTTCGCCGAGGCCGCCCGGCGGCTGGCCCATCGGCAGAAACGACGGGCGCTCATCGTCTTTTTGACCAACGTCTACGACGCCGACTCCGACGAACTCGAGCAGGCTCTGGCCCTGCTCGGGCAGCGCCACCTGGTGCTCGTGGCCAGCCTTCGCGAAGAGGGCGTCGAGGAGTTCACCGAAATGCCGGTGCGCGACTTCAACGACGCGCTGCAGGTCGGCTCAACCCATCACTTCTTGGAGCACCGCCGACAGATCCACGCAAAATTGACCGGGGCCGGCGGACTATTGCTCGACGTGACCCCCTCGGAGTTGTCGGTGAGCCTGGTCAATCGGTACATCGAGATAAAGCGGGCCGGACGGTTGTGAGCTGAGTCGCAATTCCTCGGTCTCCGGAGGGCGTAGTTCAAGACTCAAGACTCAAGCCCCAGCTGTTTAGTTGCAATCTACTTGCAATTGCGCTAGTTTGCCGCCGATAGTTGTGTTGCGGCAATTCTTCAAGTGCGCGATTCTAAAGATGTACGGCCCATTGAGATACCAAATCATGTCCGGGACGGGGCGATTGGCGGGGCTGGTTTTCTGCGTCTTCGTGATGGTGATTCCCGCTGCGGTCGGCGCCGAGAATGGAGCTCCAGACACGGGTGAGTTGGAACTTATCGTCACCGATCTCGACACCGACGCCGCCATAGGCAACGCGACAGTTCGATTTCTCGATATCGAATTAGAGGGGACAACCGACGAGAACGGTCGGGCCGAATTCGAGGCTCTTCCACCGGATGAATTGGCCGTCCAATTCGAACACCCCGATTATTATGGCGACGTGGTCCTCGTGGAAATCGCCGTTGGCGAGCGAACCGTCGTCAGGCAGGAGCTGATCTCTCAGGCTGCCACAACTGAACCGGCGGTGGTGACCACCACGGGCCACCGAATCGGCTCCCAGCATATCTATCGTCCGAGCACGACCGTCGAGGGTGACGAGCTGCAGCGAAATCTCACGAGCAGCGTGCCCGCTACATTGGACGCCGTGCCCGGATTTAACGCCCAATATAACGGTCCCGGGGCGTCGAGCCCGACCATTCGCGGTATGCCCGGAGACCGGGTGTTGATGCTCGAAGACGGGCATATCACGGGCGATATCTACTGGACTGCCGCTGACCATGGCGTGATGGTCGAGCCCATCTCGGCGGAGCGAATCGACGTGATTCGCGGACCGGCGAGCCTGCTCTATGGTTCGAGTTCCCTCGGTGGGGTGGTCAACGTGATTCGCGAAGACGTACCCCGCTTTCGGCCCGAGACCGTCGAGGGCACGGCCCAGACTCAATACGAATCGGTCAACCACGGCTTCGGCGGAGGGGTCGTATTGCGCGGACCCCTGGGACCGCTCGCATTTTATGCTGAGGCCACGGGACGTCAGGCAGGAGATACGGAGACCCCGCTTGGTACGATTGAAAGAACGGGGATGCGCAGCCTCAACGGCGCCGCCGGCCTCAGCTGGGTACCCGAGTGGGGCGTCATCGGCGGCGCCTTCCGCTATTATGACAATGCCTACGACATCCCCGGTGAATTCGGCGGTGAGCTCATCCCCGGTGGCCACCCCGGCGGCGTGACCAGCGAGGCTCAGCGCATGAGCGCTCGCTTCCTCGGCGAATACCACGAACCCTTCGGCTTTTTCGACGGCGTCGAGCTCTGCGCCAACGCCGTGATGTTCAGCCATGACGAGATCGAGCGCATCCTCGAAGGGGAACCGGTCATCGGCGCCAGCTTCGAGCAGCTCACCACTGACACCCATATGCTGCTCTATCACCAGCCGCTGGGCTCAGAAGAGCCCGGTGAATTTAGCGCCGAGGGAGCGCTGGGGGTCTCGTTTCAGACCCGCGACCTCGACGTGGGAGGCGCCGCGCCGGGAACTCGCCCCGGGGCTGAGCGCTCCGCCGGGGTCTTCGGCTTTGAGGAGTTCAGCCTCGACCCGTTCCGCGTGCAGGCCGGGCTTCGCTACGACTTTCGTCACGTCTCCACCGACGATCTGAGCAATATCCGGGTTCGCACCCAGGATCGGATCATCGAAAAGGAGGTCTCCCCCCGCAGTTTTAACGCCGTTTCCGCCTCCCTTGCCGGGCTCTGGGAGGTCACTGACGGGTGGACGCTGGGCGTGAGTTTTGCCCGATCTTTTCGAAATCCCACGATCGAGGAGTTGTACTCCGACGGGCCCCATCTGGCTGATTTTTCATTTGATATCGGAAACCCCGATCTGGACTCCGAGATTGGCCACGGCGTCGATCTCTTTCTTCGAACCGACCTGTCGAGGCTGAATCTGGAGGTCGCTGGTTATGCCAACCAGGTCGAAAATTATATCTACTACAGCCCAACGGGAGAGACCGTGCGGGTCTACCGCGGTGATACGGGGCGAACCACGCCGGTCTTCGAAGCCCGCGGCGACGACGCGCTCTTCGTCGGTGCGGAGGGACGGGTGGAGTGGGAGGTCTTCGACGATATCTTCCTGGACACCACCGTCTCCTATACCTGGGCTACTCGTTTAGCCGACGGCGATCCCCTGCCCTTTATCCCGCCCCTGTCGGGACGCCTGGAGGCCCGCTACGACGGGGAATCCCTCTTCGGATCGGTGGGTGGCACCTTCGGGGCGCCACAGAATCGGGTGCCCCGGCCCATTCAGATCGGCGATCGCAGCGAATCCCCTCAATCGCCCACCGAGGGCTACGCCCTGGCTCACGCCATGGTGGGCTGGCGATTCGGTGGTCAGCGGCTGGACCATACGTTGATGCTCCAGGCCAAGAATGTGGCCAACAGGGCCTGGCGCGATCATATGTCACGAATCAAAGAGGTAGCACCGCAACCGGGGCGTAATATTCAGCTCTCGTATCGGTTGCTTTTTTAAATCGAACCTGGCCATTGAGCCCACAACACAAAGGAGAAAAAGATGTTCAATAAATCGAATTTTCTTATATCAGCCCTGATTGCCACACTTCTGGTCTTTACCGCGGCCTGCGGCGACGATCCGGAGAATGGAAACCAGGACAACCAGAACAACCAAACCACGAATGAACACGAACAGGCCGGCTGGGTCGAGATCGAAACCAGGGGCGCCGCCTCGGAGATCATCGCAGTCTGGGATGAGATCGAGGGATGGCAAGACGCCGAAGGAAACGCTATCGACGAGTTGCCCACGCCCATCGACGATGAGGTCGACGGAATGCTTCCCTTCACCGAAATGGGGCCCAGAGCATCGTTGACGGTGCGATTTTTCAACCCCGACGGTACGGAAATCGAAATGTCCACTCTCGATCGTGACGACGACACGCGAGTGCGTACTTGCTCCGAATATTCGGCCCGCTATTTCCCTGCCGACGGCGAAGAGGAGACCACCGTCATCTATTGGGGTGGGCTGATGCGTCATCCCGACGATCCCACCGGTCCCGCTCAGTTCATCGAGATTGACGACGAGCCCGTGGGTATCTTCCACTGCGACCACGTCCATATCTATCCCCAGGACGCAGGCGAAGTAGACGTGGAGTTCGTGTTGTGGCACGGAGACCACAGCGATGATGTGACCGATCCGATCACGATTCGGGTCTACGAAGAGGAATGAGTTAGTCGGCATTCGCCCCCCTTTTGGTTTTTCTTTTGGGTAGCGACTTTGGGGTTTATCTATCTCCCCAGGTGTCGCATAAGGCGCTCCACCTGGGGCTACCCTGTCGCGCTGGGACTGCGCGCGACGGCACGGCGACTACGCGTGCGGAAACTGCTACTACATGGGGTGCGTGGGCTATGCGTACTTCTAAGCTGCGCTCGACCTTGCTCGATTAATATTTGCGATCTCTTTTGGTGTTTTGTCTGGGCAGCGAGCTTTGGGGTTCACCAACCTCCGTTTAGTCTTGGCCGAGTAGGGCGTAGCGGAGCTCAAGTATATAGTCCGCCAATTTCTCTCGGTCGACGTTCTTATACTCCGGAAACTCTCGCATCGCCGTATCGTGGATGCCGTCTTCCAGGGTAATCAAGATCCCATCCACGGTGGGGCCGTTGGTCCACTCCTGGGCAGGGGTTGCGAAGGAGAAGGGGGCTTCGATGGGGGCGTCGCCGTCGCCGGCTTCGCCATGGCAGTCTGCGCATACCGCTTCGAAGAGCTCGGAGGCGTCGTATTCTCGATCGTAGGGAGCCCGCTCGTAGGGCGAGCCCGCGTAGGGCTCGGTTTTTTCGTCCGGCTCGAGTTCTTCGTCCGATTCGAGAGCTTCGTCGCTTTCGCCGGCTCCATCGGTGTCGGTCGCCACGGCAGGCTTCTGCTGCTCGCCAGACTGTGTTTCTGGCGGTGGCTCCGCCGATGTCGAGGCGCAGCCCATGAGGAGGGCGATGGCGAAAAATGTGGGTGATCTCAATAACATGAGGGGTGTCCTGGGTGGTAGGGTGCTGCCCCTATCATGATCGGTCATTCGCGGCGGAGGGTCAACCGGTGAGGTGGTCGGCGCTTCGAGGGCGTCCAATACAAGACATTCATCGCAGGGTGCCGTTCAAGACTCATGACTCAAGACTCACGACTTATATTGGGGGCACACCCAACGGTGTACAAATTTAAATACCGTAGGGCAGAGCAGTTTTCGCTACGACGAGGTCAATATGCCCAGATTTGTCACAGCTCTATTCGAGCAGCGCCGAGACGCTGAACAGGTCATCGCTGAATTGCAGCAACAGGGGTTCAACGGGGCCAATATTCAACACGTCGATCGGAACCGAGAGCGCGAGGGGTTCTTCGATCGCCTATTTCTCGACGAAAATGGGGCAACACGAGAGGAGGACGTCACCTTGATGGGGATTGCCCGCGCCAGAGTGGAGCAATATGCCCGCCTGGTGCGAAGCGGCCTGTCCCTGGTGATCGTCATGTGCAGCGACGACGACGTGGAAGGCGTCCGCGCCATTCTGGGCCGCTACGATGTGGTCGATATCGGCTCCCTCAGAGAGGGGCCGACTGGGACCGGGGCGGCCGGGGAGGTTGACGAGGGGATCGATATACGCCGCCGTGGCGAGACCCCGAAATGGTTCGAGGTCGTCGAGATCGACGAGAGCGACCGCCAGAGACATGGCGCTAAAGCCCACGCGGTGCACGTCCAGCCAAAGCGCCACATCCATCACGAATCCAGCGATAAGATGCCCGGAGCCCACAGGTCGCGTATCTTCGAGGAATTCTTGAGCGAATTCCAGGTTCATTACGCCGAAAACTTCGCCGACAGCGATCTGTCCTTCGAGGATTATGAGTTGGCCTACCGCTACGGGATTCGACTCGCCGATGCGCGGCCGCTGCGCGACTTATTCTGGGAGGATGTGGAGGAGATCGCCCGAAATGGCTGGGAGGATAATACGGATCGCCCCTGGAGTCGATTTGGGGAGGCCGTCAAATTCGGCTGGCGGCGCGGCAAGGCGGCCCGCCGCAGCGAAGAGGATTATCGACGCGGCGGGCGTTGGACCCATTGAGGTCGGATCGGTTCACTCCGGGTGACAAAAGCCCGTATCTACAAGGCGCAGCTCGTCGTTGGGAGCGTTGAGGGTTCGCTCGCCACTCATAAAGAGGGTGCAGTCCGGGAGCATGGCCATCGACGAGTAATAGATCTTGTCGGGGAGGGAGCCAAAATTTCGCCACCGGTCGCCGGGGACGTCGAATCGCTGCATTTGCGTTCCCGAGCGATAGAGAATCTCGTCTCCGGGAAAAACGGTGACCGGATTGCCCGGAGGCGGATCGCGCACGTAGAGCTCTTCGATATGATCTGAGGAGGGGTCGACGATAAAGGCGTGGGTGTCGAGCTCGTCTTCTAGAT
>SLJM01000207.1 GCA_007135085.1 Myxococcales bacterium | reverse complement strand
TGTGATGTGTCATCGATGACCAGAGAGGTCTCTGAATCGGCGTCTACCGTGATCGTCATCCCTTCGATGGGATCGCCCGTATCTTCTTCGATGACGTTGATGTTGACCAGGGCTTTGGCGTCGTCCACGGACAACTGAAGGGCGGCGGAGAGGGCGGTGATCGTATCTTCCGTGGCGATCGTATAGACCCAGGCACCGTCCTCGGCCAACGCACGATTGAAGATATGGTGTTCCCGAATGGAGGTCCCGGTGACAATGGCGAGGAACTCTTCTTCGGCGGGCAACATAAACGTCACTTCACCGTCGGTGTCGGAGGTCTCGGTGTCGCCGTCGATCTCCACCGTTAGCCCCTCCATGGGAATATTTGTGGTGAAGTCGCGAAAGATGAAGCGCTGCTCGATCAGGTCGACACCATTGGCGTCCGGGTCATCGGTGGCGTCCGGGTCGTCGGTGGCGTCCGGGTCGTCGGTGACGTCCGGATCGTCGGTGGCGTCCGGGTCGTCGGTGACGTCCGGGTCGTCGGTGGCGTCCGGGTCGTCTGTGACGTCAGGGTCGTCTGTGGCGTCCAGATCGTTGGTGGCGTCTTCCAGGCCGACATCTTCGTCCTGGTTATTCGCCTCGTCGTTGTCGTCGCTGGGGCATCCCGCCAATAATAGGGCCACCAGAGCGATGACCAGAGGTGCCAACATTCTTACGGATAACTTCTGCATTACTACTCCTCACAAAATGAAACTCATAATAGATATCATGATGATTGCGTGGAGTTGGGTGGTTTGTCAAAGAGCCGACGGTTCCAGGGATGTGATCGGACCCTGTCAATAACCCAGTATTTTTCTCAGAGACCAATCGCGGGAATCTCCGTGTACAAGACATCCATCGCTCCGGGGCCGCCGATGGTGGGAAGACTATTGGCCGGTGAGGTTGGGAGTGGACAGGCGTAGAAGTCTGGCCAAAAAGCGCCAGGATTCGGGGCTAAGGAGAAAGCTCAGGTGTGTAAATCCCGCCATCTGATGGGTCTGTGCGGCCTCCCACTGGGCAGAAGTGGCGGGTAATATTGTGGTGTCCGATTGGCTCCACAGGGCGATGAGCTGCGGGCCCTCGGAGGCATCCCAGAAGTCCTGAGACGCCAGGCGCTCCATTATTGGCGAGCCCGGCCGTAGATCGAGGGTGCGCGGTGTGTCGGCCAGGCGGGCCAGGTGAGTGCCGTTATGAGGGGTGCCCATGGTGATCAGGGTGGCCACCCGAGCTCGGGTATCCCGGTCTTCCATGGCCAGGCGGGCGACGATGCCACCCATGCTATGGGTGATCAGCTCGACCTTTTTGGGAGTGCCATCGCCGTTGGACCCCGACAGGTCGGCAATGGTCTGTCGCAACTTCTCGGCCATCTCGTCGAGGCAGGCCAGGTTGCGCAGATCAATGGCCCGGCTCTGGCGTCCGGCGACGTGAGTAAAATAGCGTTCGATGGCCCTGAAGTTGGAGGGGTGACCGGCCAGGCCGTGGACCAGAATGATCTCTCGATGTCTGGATGAGCTTTTTTCTTCGGAGTTTTCGTCCCGGTCGGGCCGTGATGTCGGCACGAGCCCCATTAACCCCAGAAGGGGAGTTTGAAAGAGCTGACGCCGAAGGTCGGGATCAACCGAACGATAGGCCCGAGCCGCCGAGCGGCCCACGGCGGTCGCGCCGGCCCCCACGGCGCGTCCGGCGACGATCATGCCCTGTCCCATATTGCTCCACAGAGAAGCTGCTCCGGTTTTGCCGTCCAAGTTTTTCACCTGTCTTCCTGATTTGGAGGGGCTGTTCCATGGAGGATAGTAGCAGGAGGGGGATAAGCAATGCCAACAGGGCTCCCACTACGATATCTCTTTTAGACCGAGCGCCCGACGATTCGCAGGACCAGGCCGACGCCGATGATGCCCAACGGCAGGGCCAGCCAGGGTGACAGCCCCAGGGCGACGCCCACGTAGCCGCAGCCGGCGGCGAAGAGCATGGCCAATGTGGCATAGGGCATCTGGGTGCGCACGTGATCGATATGATCGCTGCCGGCGGCGATGGAGCTCATGATGGTGGTGTCTGAAATGGGTGAGCAGTGGTCGCCGTAGATGGCACCGTCGAGGACGGCGGCAAAGCAGAGCATCAAGATCAGCATCGCCGTCGGCGTGCCGTCGCCGAGTTGGGCGGCTAAAGGCACCATGGTGGGAAGCAGAATGCCCATGGCCCCCCAGCTGGTGCCCGTGGCGAAGGCCACCACCGCCGCAAGAGCAAAGGTTATCAGGGGAAGCATGGCCAGCGTGATCAGTCCTTCCACGGCGCCGACGAGGTAGATGCTGGTGCCCAGGTCGTCGCAGACGGAGCGAATGGCCCAGGCGAGTACGAGAATGGCCACGGCCATCCACATGGAGGGAATGGTCTTGAGCCAGGCTTTGATGGCCTCTAAGGGACTCAATAATTTCTGGGAGATGGCGAGCAGGACAGCGACGGCGCTTCCCAGGGCGGCAGCCCAGAACAGCACCATGGCGGAGTCGGCAGTCGAAAATGCATCTTGCCAGGCCTGCCAGGAGCCAAGCTCGGCGGGGTCGCCGTGGCCCGACCAGAAGACACCGCCAATGGTGGCTGCGATGACCAGGGCCACCGGAATTGCGGCGTTATACCAGCGCTGGGCGATATTCTCTCGGGGGCCGATCTCGAGAAAGGACTTTCGGGTCAGGGGAACGGCGCCGGGGGCGATGACCTGACCCTTCTGGCAGGCCCGGCGTTCGGCGGCCAGCATGGGGCCGAAGTCCCGAGATTGAAAGACATTCCACAGCACCAGCGCCAGGGCGAAGATGCAGTAGAAGCGAAAGGGGATGATGCCCAAAAAGATCTCGTAGCCGCTCATGTCGAGGTGGAGCTGGTGGGCCAGATCCTCGAAGAGCCCCACCTCGTAGCCGATCCAGGTGGAGATGATGGCCAGACCTGCGATGGGGGCGCTCGTGGAGTCGACGATATAGGCCAGCTTTTCGCGGCTGATCTTTTGCTCGTCCGTCATGGGCCGCATCGTGGTGCCGACGACGATGGTGTTGGCGTAGTCGTCGAAGAAGATGACGAAGCCCATCAAGGCTGTGGCCACTCGGGTAGAGCGAGCGGAGCGTGCCAATTTGGCGACCTCATTGAGGACGCCTGCCATGCCGCCCATGCGTATGATCACGTGGACCATCCCCACCAGGGCGAAGGTAAATCCGATGATATAGAGGTTAAATGTGTCCGTGATATTGGAGACCAGGTAGTCGCCGGTCTGAAGGGTTCCCTCCACGGGGTTGTACCGGGCGACGACCAGGGCGCCGAACCAGACGCCGGCGACCATAGCCAGGACGATCTGGCGAAGAAATAGGGCCGCTAAAATGGCGATCAGAGGCGGCAGGATGGACTTCCAATCGCCTACTCGCTGGGTGGCCTCGGTGTGGACTGGTTCGTCGAGGTCGGGAGAGGAAAGTTCAAATTCAATATGGAGATATCCCGAGTCTTGACGGCGTGTGTGGATCTGGAGGGTCGGGGCGGCCAGGTGGTCTGTGGCCCGGAGGCCGGCCACCTGCGAGGTCTCGCGCCAGATCGGTTCTTTCAATTCGTCGATGCCGCTATAGACGACGCGAACTTCCCGCGCCGGCTCCTCATCGATCCCGTCGAGAGCATCGAGGGCAGTGGCGATATCGCCGATCTGAGCGCGGACTAATTCCTGGGCGGTGACGGCTTCGACTGCGTGCTGGTCGGGCTGCGTCAGCGGCAGCAGGGCGACGACAACGGCGGTGGTGATGAGAAAGCCCAGCAGGCGCCACCTGTGGGCGAATAGGGACTCCAAATAGCCGCCCTCCCGGTGGTCTGCGTGGTCGCTAACACTTGGCATCAGCACGTCTCAGAGACGAGAAATTAGCAGTCGGCGCCGGTGACGTCGCTCCACTGTTCGGAGCAGACCGTACCGGCCGGGTTGTAGGTGTCGGGATTCCAATCATCGCAGTCGACATTCATCATGCAGTTGCCGAAGTCGTCGAGCTCGGGGCGTCGACATTCGCCCCAATAATTGATGGAGGCGTCGATACAGTCCTGAGCGTCGGAGTAATAGGTGCCACCGCAGTCCTTATAGTGGTCGCAGAAGCCCTCGAGGCCGACCCGGCCCTGCTCGCCACCGTTGTCATCGGCGTCGCTATGCTCATTTGCGTCGGAGCTGTCGCCGGCGTCATTACCATAGTCGGGGTCGACGCAGATCTCGTCGATATCACAGGCGACATCTTCGTCGGCACAGGCAGACAGCATCACAGAGAGGCACAAAAAGGCGATGAGGGGGGCGATGAATTTCATTTCAGTTCCTGTGAAGGCGTCGGCGAAGAGCACAGCATTGGGAGATGAGCGAGGTATTGTGTGATACAGGTTGGTCGGTTTTTTGCAAAGTCTGAGTCTCATGGTCACGCCAGACGCGCGGCAAGTTGGTCCAGTGCCCCCTGCCGGTCGGCTATCAGGGCACGGAGCGAGTATCTTTCTCGCCCCTCAGCCGATCATCGAGGCTGCCACGCCGGTCACGAGGATTGCCGTGCCCCCGAGTTCACCGACGATCAGCCCCCACATTCCCCAGGTGGTGATGAGATTGGCCTCCCGAAACTGGGTCTGGTTCGTCTTCTTCCAGCCGTGGAGGACGTAGCTGCTGACTGCGGAGACGAAAAAAATGAGGTTTACGGTCACGGCGGCGATGTTGACGAGCTCCGACCATGCGCTGAATTGGGCAAGCGCCGCCAGGACCAGGCTGGCGAAGGCGTACATAAGGGCCGCCCGGTGAGCGATGTCGACGTAGACCGGGGCCGAATGAGCCGGCGGCCGGCGCATATGGACGTATTTCCAGACGCCCAGCGCCATTCCCCACAATAAGAAGAGACCCGCGCCGAGCAGTCCGATCTGAAAACCCGGAGTAGTGGTCGAGAGGGTGAGTGGTTCAGTCATATTGAAACCCTGTACTTAGACTCAATTTTTATGGGCTTGCTACAGAGTTCTATAGCGTTCGGCCCAGCGGCGGCGGTGGAAGGCGACGCCCGTCCACAGGGCGCGGACGTACCAGTCGAGGGTGGTGCCCAGCCAGAAGCCGACGAGTCCCATCTCCATATAGAAGGCGAAAAACCAGCAGGCGCAAAGGCGCATGACCACCGGGCCCAGGAGGGCGGAGATCATGGGGGTGACCGTGTCGCCGGCGCCGCGCAGGGCTCCCGACCAGGTGTCGGCGAGGATCATGGCGGGCTGGGCGAAGGCAGCGATGCGCAGGCATTGGGCACCTGTGTCGATGACGTCCTGGTCGGTCGTAAATAGCCCGATGAGGTGGTGGGGGAATAAAAAGAGGAGGGCGCCGAAGCCGAGGCCGATGACCAGGCCCAGGCCGGCCGCTGTCTGGCCGGCGTTATAGGCGTCGGCCGGGTCTTGTCGACCCATGCGCATGGCCACAAGGGTGGCGGCGGCGATGGAGAAGCCGCTGGCGGCGGTAAAACCGATAGCTTCGATGCCGAGCAGCAATTCGTGGGCCGCCAGCGCCAGGTTGCCCAGGTGGCCGACGATGGCGATGGAGGCCACGTAGGCCAGATGATAGAGGACCTTTTCGCCAAGGGTGGCCCGGGAGACGCGCAGGACCGTGGCCAATGTGTCCCGGCGGTCTTCGCGGCTGTGTTCGGCGTCGAATCGCAGGGCTCCGCGGCCACGGCGGAGTACGAGGAGGCCCCCGGCGGCCTGAACGGCGGCGGCCATGATCGTGCCCACGGCGGCGCCCATCAGGCCCAGCTCGGGGGCACCGAAGTGGCCGAAGACGAGCACCCAGGACAGGCCCAGGTTGGTCACGGCGGCGGCGATGGCGATGAGCATCGGCGTTCGCGTATCGCCGGCGGCCTGCAGAGAGGCCGTGGCCGTGGCGGCGACGAAAAAGAGGGGGGCCGACATGAGCACCAACCCCAGATAGGCGCTGGCGTTATCGCGCACTTCCTCAGTGGTGACCGCTTCGCCGGTCAACAGCGCCACGAAGGGATCGCGGATCACCCAGGCCAGGAGGCTGACCGCCAGTCCGATGGCCAGAGCAAAGCCCAGGGAGGCTCGCAGGGTGGCGGCGGCGCGGCGCGAATCGCCGGCGCCCACGGCCCGGCCCGTGACGGCGACGACGCCGGCGATAAATGCGGCGAAGATGCCGGTCACCGACCAGGCCACGGGGTTGGCGATGGCCAGGGCGCTCAACGCCTCCGAGCCATAGCGGCCGATGATGAGCCGGTCCGTCGTAAACACCACGGTGGTCACCATCCCCTGCAGGACGGCCGGCCAGGTCAATAACAGGACTTCACGCAATAATTTTTGGGAGAAAATCGGGGGCTTCAAGATGGGGCCTCAGTTGCGGCGACGGGCACACCAGTGTGGCGGCCTATGACGTTGTACTATTGGCGCCCAAGCCTCAAGCTGGTTATGGTGCCATTTGCCAGATATTCCAGGCTAAGAGGATCGTTGTGCTGAAGCAGATCGCAAAGCAGGCCATTTCGGTGGTCAGTCGAGTCAAATATGGTAAGGCGCCGGAGGGGCCGGGGCCGAAATCGCTGGACGAAATCGAGTTGAAGGGGCTCGACGGCGCGCCTCTCGAGCCAGAGGTGTACCGGGGCAAGGTGGTGCTCTTTGTGAACGTGGCGAGCCGGTGCGGTCTGACGCCGCAATACGAGAATCTGGTGGAGCTGCACCAGCGCTTTCGGGACCGGGGATTCGAGATCCTGGGGGCGCCGTGCAATCAATTTATGGGGCAGGAGTCGGGGTCGGCCGACGAGATCCGGCAGTTCTGCTCGGCCTCCTATGGGGTGGACTTTCCGCTGTTGGAAAAGCAAGACGTCAACGGCGCTGGACGGAGTCCCCTCTATCAATTTTTAATTCAGAGCGAGGTCGGTGGCGGCGAGGACATTAGCTGGAATTTTGAGAAATTTCTCGTCGATCGGCAGGGGGAGGTTCGCTATCGCTTCGAGCCGGGCGTCAAGCCCGACGCCCCGCAGGTCCTGGAGGCCATCGAGGCGCTGCTATAGCCTCACTGCCCCTCACGAATATGAGCTCCGTCGTCAGGTGGGCCCTGGAGGCGCTCTTTTAATTTGAGGGCGTCATAGGGAGCGGCGCCTTCGGCGGTATTGTCGAAGAAGACGTAGGCGTCGCGGCCCTCGTTTTGCCACCCTTCTATCTTGTCGGTCCAGTGATCCAGGGAGCGGGGGCTATAACTGGACGCATATTTTCGGGTGTGTCCGTGAAGGCGCACGTAGGCAAAATCGGTGGTGATTACATCCCAGAGGCGAAAGTCGGGGGCGTCGGACTGGCAGGCGGCGATGTCGTAATTCTCCAGAAGCTCGGCTACTTCCTCATCCATCCAGGAGACGTGACGCAGCTCGATACTGTGGCGCACGCTGCTCCATTCCTGGTCGAGTACGCGAAGGAAAGACTCCAGGCGGGCCAGGTCTTTTTTAAAGGTCGTGGGCAATTGCCAGAGGACGACCTTTAGCTTCTTTCCCAGAGGGGCGTGGTTGTCACGGGTACGGGGGATGGTCTCGTCGGCCTGAGCCAGCCGCTTGGTATGGGTGACGTAGCGGTGTCCCTTCGCGCAGAAGATAAACTCATCGGGAGTCCGGCTCGCCCAACTCGCCAGGGTGCCCTCGGACTGCAGGCGATAGAAGGTGGCGTTGATCTCGAGCGCCGAAAAATGTCTGGCATAATGTTCCAGCCAGGTGCTGCGAGGGACGTTTTTATAAAAATCGTTCTTCCACTCGTCGTAGCTCCATCCGCTGATTCCGATGTGAATGTCGCCGGCCATTTGATCCTCGAAAAAGGTCGCCCATCACCACATCAATAAATTAGACACGGTGAGCTCTATCGAGAATTTTTGATGACCCCCGGTGTGGAATCGAGGCAGATGAATATTTTGTATTCGTCACCCGTCACTACGGCGCGTTCGACGGGTGTCGGGAGTTTCGGAGGTTGATCTGCAGCATTGGCTCGATATTGTTCGAGCGCCGAAGACGATTATCGGAAAATTCAGCCACGTTTAGTTTGAGGAGTAGCTAATGCATTTGCGAAGTCTTTTTTCCCTTTTATTCATCGGCCTGATCGCCACCTCTGTGGTGGCCTGTGACTCGCCGGAGCCGGAACAAGAGGAGAGTCCTGGAGAAGAGCAGGCGGAGCTCGGCGATGATATGGTGGAGGAAGCGGCTGATGAGGCTGATGAGGCTGATGAAGCTGACAAGGTCGAGCCAGATCCGGGGCAGTGGAGTTTTGATGTGGAGCCCAATGAGGAGACCCCGGATCCGACATTTGAATTTCAGGGGTATCGCGATGGCGATCTGGTCGTGGAGCGAGTGGCCTATGAGGAGGGAGGCAGCAGGGACCTTCCCACCGTTGGCGACCATTACGGCACCGAATTCTGTGGTCGACCGGCCATTGTGGTGACTCTCGAGAGTGCCATAAGCACCGGTATATCGACGGGGACGAGCTTTAATAACGTGGTCATCGACCACGAGAGCGCAGAGGTTCTGGGCGTCCTCTCCGCATCGGAGATCGTCGATCGAGAGGACGGATCGGTGATAAGTGACGATCAAGACGAGACAGAAGAGCTCCTTCGCGGCAGCGTGGACGAAGATAACGAGGACTTCTGCGATGAAGAGGTTGGGACTTCTTTCTGGGCAGATTGAGCTGGTATTCCCGGGCTACGGTGCGAGATCCGTTCAGGCACGAGATCCGTTCAGGCAAGAAATAATAGCTCTTCGCCTCTGATGAGGATGAATCGACGATCGTTCCGCCGGACTTGATAGCTCAGGTTGGTGAGCAATTGTCAGTGGTCGTGCGGGGAAAAAATATGATTCATAAGGGCTGTTCTGATATCAATTGCTGCGGAGCTTTGTGACTTACTAACTCGTTCCCATCCGGAAATGGCTCCCGTCAGGTTGGGCGGCTAATTTCGTGAACTTCGGATTCTCTCACCGCTCGACATAACCTACGGATATGACTCGGGATTCGAGAAGTCCGAATTTCATCAAAATTTTCTCGCCCCCCTTCGGTCCACCTTTTCCGGATGGGAACTAACTCTTCGCGTCGGGAGCCTATGATGCTTTTATTAAAATTGGCGGTGATTATCAGCCTTGTCTGCGGCCTATGGGCCTGCGGTATCGGGCAAAATGAGGTCAGTTTTCAGGATGAGGGAAATCTGTGCTTCGGCTACTACCTTGGATCGATCGAAGTAGATCAGGAGATTGAGGTGACCGTCAGGGCGCCCGGCTGTTTTTCGTCGAGTTGTACTTCCCTGAAGTTTGCAGAATGTGAGATCATCATCGACGGCGATGAGCTGGTTATTTACAGCGAAATCGTCGTGCGCGACAGATCCCGAATCGAGGGCGCATGCACCACTGATTGCGGCATCTATTCTGCCAAATGCCAGGCGCCGGCGCTGGCTGAGGGCGAATATACGGTGCGTCACGGAGAGGAGAGCCTGACTCTGGAAGTTCCCTTCGATGAACCCCATTGCGATCATGGCTACTAAGCTGGCCCCGTCCCCTTTGGAATTTTGTGAGGTTAGCCTGGAGTATTCATGACCTGTCTACTGCGGCTCATCAGCCCCAAAATCCCTTCATTTCACTCCTTGACGATGCGCTGCATCGCCTGTGGGGCTCAATTTTGGGCTTTTGACGCTGATTTTACCTCGTCACGACACTCATAAATAATCTAGGCTAGAAAATGAAGACCATCCTGTTGCTTTTGCTTGTCCTCGCCCTTGTCGGTTGTGATCCCGAAGGGAGTGACCCAAACCAGGATCTGGAAGGCATGGACCTGCCTGAGCTACACCAGATCATGACCCACGACTTTGCCTTTCCCTATAGCTGTGAAGATGAAGACAGCGACCTGGAGGGGTACGACGGAGCGGCCCTCTTTTTGTCGGGCCTTAGCTTCGATATAAATTCACCGGAGTTGTTGTACGACGGCGCCTGTGGAAGCACGAATTATTTCCTGGTCGCCGCCGGTGGAAAGTTCGGTTTTATCGCCGATCTGGGTCCCGTCGAGTTGGAGTCGTTGACGGCTAATGATTGGAGCTACAGCAATGAGGGGTTGAATGATTTCCAACCCAGCGCAGAGGTCGTCGAAGGCCATACATATGCGGTCGTTTCGGCTACGGGCGAATCTCGGGCTCTATTCTACTTCCATGTCGATGAATTTGAGCAAGACGGTGAGGCGTCCATACGCTACGCCGTCAAATTCTACGAGGTCTACGACTTCAGAGCCCAATCAGAGGGGTTTGATTGGGATCAGCCCAGCGAGTGAACCTTTCCCGGCGTGAAGTGAGGAAGCCCTGCGATGAATCAGGTGCAGGTGGGTCTTAATATGCCCAGGGCATACACATCCCGTTTCCTCCGCCGCCCCAGCCGTTGTTGATATGGCAGCAGCCCAGCCAGCACTCACCATCGGTGGCGGGATAGCAGCCACCGGCGAGGATGGGGCGATTCTCCGGGTCGTCTGACTCGGAGCTGCAGGATCTAGAGCAAAAACCCTCGGTGGAGCCACCGTAGGGGGAGACCACGCAGCGAAGATGTTCTCCGTCTTGGGCGTGGCATGCGTCTTCGCTATCGCAGGGGGAGTACAGCTCTCCCGGGGCCGGTTCGTCATCTCCGCAGGCGACGAAAAATAGACATATCAATCCGATCAACGCTGCTCGAAATCCTGCATTTAACATCTATATTCTTCCTGAATGAGAATCGGTCACCATAGCGCGTAAAGCCGGCGACAGTGTATCGCGGGCTGTGTTGTTGAGCAATCGTCGCCGGGTTGGAGGGAATGCTGATGCTCTCTACTCGTCGTGGCGGGAATACCGGCCTTGTTCTGTTGTCTCAGATGACTATTAATGGTGCGACGACTGAAGCTAAAGAGGGCTGGTCTGATAGTGCCAGATAAGAAGAGACGCCGCGGGCGTGTCGAGCAAAAAAGGAAGAGTTATTGTGAATCCAATAGTCGAGATGAGTCGTGTGTCGCTGGTGATTTTTGTGATGGCTGTGCTGGTGGTGGGATGTACCACCACGCCTGAGCCCGTCGAAGAGACGGCGCCTGCGCCTGAGCAGGAGGAGGGCGTCGAGGAATCTGCAGATGATGAATATACCCTGGGCGACCAGGGGCCAGCGGGAGGGCATATCTTTTATGTAGATGAAGATAATGCCTATGACTGGACCTACCTGGAGGCTGCGCCCTCGGGATGGCACGGCGAAGACGCAGATCCCCGGGTGGCCTGGGGAGAAGTCGGCGTCGAGGTGGGCGCCGATGGCGTCGACGTTGGGACTGGTCAGTCCAATACGGAGGCGGCGCTTGGGCACTCCGATGAATATGCGGCTGCGCTGGCTGCTCAGGCGGTGGTCAATGGGTTCGACGACTGGTTCTTACCCTCTGAAGCCGAGATGTACCTCATTTACGTAAATCTGGTCCGACAGGGAGAGGGCGGCCTGGCCGAGGAGAGTTATTGGAGCTCCACCGAGAGAAATCCCGATCGGGCCATGGTCATCGGTATCGGCACCGGTGGGAAGATCTCGGGGATGAAGGACAACGAATACCGAATTCGTCCTATCCGCGCTTTCTGAACGGGGCATCAAAGCCGGGTATATGAGCAAAGCATATGGAAACTCAGGCTTTGCCGGTCCATCGGGCCAGGCCGATCCACTCCAGATTATCGAAGGGAAGAGTTCCCGAGCCGGAGGAGCCGCTGGGGCTTCGATAAAAATAGGAGAAGCCGCTGTCGCTGACGGCGGTGATCACGGCGAGGTTGATAAATCGGGGCCGCCAGGATTCGGTATATAATACGGTCTTCCCCAGAAATTCCTGGAGCGCCTCGGCGGTGATCTCTTCCTCCGTAAGGGGCTCGGCGCAGAAATACTGATCCGAGGAGCGGGTCGGGGCGCTCACCCTCTCCAGGTCAGTCTCTTCGACGATTCGCCCGAGGGCGAAGTCGTCTTTATATTCGGCGAGGATCATGGTCTCGAAGGCCTCGCTCTGATCGACCTCTTCGAGTTGGCCGGCAGGTCTCCAATTTTCTCTGATGAGCGGGTCTTCGATCTCTTCCGGGTCGGTGATCACAGAAACCAGGTCGGTCTCCTGCGCCCAGCGAAGGGGCCAGCCCAGTCGACCGCCCTGAAGGGAGAAGATCAACTTCGAGTCCAGGGAGTCGGCCAGATCGGCATCGACGATGATCCGGCCATTCGGAAGGGCGACGACCCAGCGCCAGCTGCCCGAATTTGCGATGGGAAAGATCAGGTCGCGGGGAAACTCCGATTGCCAGGCGTCGGTGGCGGGGATCGGATCGGTCAGGCCCGCCGGAGGCGTCAGGTCGTGGTGGGCGAAGCGCTCACCTCGTTGAACGTCCCAGAATTCAATGAGGTTGGGGCCCAGGCCCACCAGGCCGTCGCGGCCCCAGAGGAGGCCCTGGACGCCGGGGGAGATGGCTAGGTTTTTGATATGGGCGCCGCCGTCTTCCAGAGTCCAGACGGCGGCGTTGTCTTCGGCGGTAATCAGGGCGCACCGGTTGCCGTCGGGGGAGAACGTAAATTGGGAGACGTCGGGAAAGTCCCAGGGGGAGTTCTGGCGGATCGGCTCGTCGTGGACCGTGGCGACCAGCTCGCCATCGTCGAAGATATGGACCCCCGGATCGGAGTTGAATTGATTGCCCGGTCCGACGACGAGGGCCACCCGTTGTTGCTCGGCGATAGGAGACCAGACCATCTCCGTGCCGCCGACGATCATGGGGATCTTGGTCGTGGCCATCCCGGTGGCCCCATCGTAGATGGCCAGACCGGCCGGATTCTGGGCCAGCCAGCGGCCGTCTGGGCTGTAAGCGGCCGGCTTGTGAGCTTTGGTGAAATAGCTCATATCCAGGGTGTCGTCGTCGACCGACCAGGCCTGTCCGTGGCCCTCGTTGAGGCCGTAGATGCGACCGTCGTCACTCCAGCGCAATCGCTTCCAGGGTTCAATCCCCTCGTATTCTGAGCTGTCGCCGTTGAACCATTCGATCCGGTCGTCGCCGTCGTAGTAGAGCTCTCCTTCATCGGTGGAGACGATACCCCCGGGCAGGCCATTTTCCTCGCCCCAGCAGGCGATGCACAGCTTCGAGGCGTCCGGCGAAAGGGTGAAGGCCGGCGGAGAGCCCCAGCCATTGGTGATGCCCGCCGACATCAGCGGACCACCGCGACCGTCGAAGGGGGCGAAGGTGCCCACCACGTTGGTGGCGAAGGCGGCGGCCAATAACTGGCCGTCACGGGACCACTGCAGGCAGCCCTCGACGTCGCTCCAGCCCACGCCGAAGTCGATATAATAGATGGCGCTGAGCACGCGGCCGCTCTGGATCTCCCACACCGAAATCTCACCGCCCTCATCGTAATGATCGGTCGGGGCCTCCGAACCGGTGGCCACGTAGCGTCCGCAGGGACTCAAGGCCACACAGGAGAAGCGGTTTCGGTGGGCCCGGCTGTGAACCAGCCTCGGTCGAGATTGGGAGAGGATGGCTTCGCTAAACGCTCTGTGGAGGTCGTTGATCCCCTCGTCGCGCTCCAGAGCGTGGAGGGAGCTCACTATTTGTGGGAGAGCTTCGGAGAGGTCTGTCGAGGACCAGTCCGTCGACTCCAGGCGTTCCTCGAGGTCGTTTCGATCGAGTTGGGCGATATCGTCACCGACGCTGGGCATTGAAAGCTCCTGATCTGGGGGTTGAGAACGGGATAATAGATATCACCTCTCGCTGGCCTGGTCGACGATCTGTAGGATCTTGATGAGGAGGCGAAAGGGAAGGCTTCGGGGAGCGGTCTGATCAATGGTCCCCGCCAGGTAGAGATCGAGGGCCGGGCAAAAATAGAGCCAGGAGCCCGAGGAGCCGGAGTGGCCGATGATGGTTGGCGGCGGGCGAAGAGGCGATAGAAGCCGGGATGATTTGATGCGCATCAGGCCCAGGCCATACTCCATTGGGAACCAGATCTTATTCCACCGCTCTTGCATCAGTTCCAGGGTTTGATCGCGGGCGAAGAGGTGTCCCTGAAAGAGGGCTTGTAAGAAGCGATGCTGGTCGGCCGTCGTAGAGACCAGAGCGCCGTCGGCGCCAAAGCAGCTCATGACGCGGTCGACGTTCATGGGCTTCTTCTTATGCCAGATGAGCGGGGGACGGGGGCGGTCCTCCTGGGCAGCGGGCCCCCGCCCATAGAGATAGGTCTCCCGCAGGTCCAGGGGGGCGAAGATTAACTCCCGAAAGAGCTCGCTCAGGCTCTTGTCGGTGAGATATTCGAGGATAGCCCCCAGAAGTTGGAAATTGGTGTCGGAGTAGAACGCTCTCTTCCCCTCGGCGTCCAAAGGAAGGGGGGCGAAATGGGGTTTCATCTCGTCGCGGACGGTGCAGATGACGTCGTCGAGATCGAAGGTGGGATCTTCGCCGGCGAAGAGGCGCTGTTGCAGCGTGGTCCCCGAGCTATCCCGGTCCTCGTAGAAATTGGCGAGGCCCGACGTATTGGCCAGCAGGTGGCGTACCGTGATCGTTGAGGTGTGGTCCTCGCTGCCGACCCGGTGAAGGCCGTCGACCAGCCCCTCCGGAAGGTGGTGGGAGATGGGATCGGTGAGCGATATCCGTCCCTGCTCCATCAAGAGGAGCACGGCGGCGGCGGTGTAGATCTTGGTGACGCTGGCGATGAAATAGGGGGTCTCAGGCGTCAAGGGCGGGCCGTCGGGGGAGACCGTGCCGTGGGCGCTCTCCCACTCGAAGGAGCCGTCTCCACGGCGCAGGGACATCAGGGCGTGATGAACCCCCTTATTGCGAGAGGCAAAACGCTCAAAATAGGCAGTGAGGTCACGACTCAGTTTTTCCGGATCGTGAATCGTGACATTGCTGGCTTCTTTCAAGGACTTCTCCACGAATACTCAGGGGGGGCGATGCTGTTGCCGGCAGAATATAATGTCAGGGTGGCCCGAAATTAAATACCTTTCCGCGAAAATAATTTAGAGGGTGTGGCGCGATGGTGGGGACGGATCAATTGATCAGCCCTGCAAAGGCAGCGGCGCCGAGCAGGAAGAAGATAACGAAGGTGGCGGCGATCCAGCGGATATATTGGTAGAGCACGGTGATCTCCCTGTTTTTTGACGAGCTTTTAGACAATCTCGAAGCGCTCGGACATGATCATGGGCAGCGGGATGTCTCGCGAGACCAGCTCGGATTCGACCATATCCATCATCGGCCTGGGGCCGCAGATATAATAAAAATACTCGTCGTGTGGCGTCGGCAGATGCCGATCGAGGACGTCGGGCTCGACATAACCCTCCTCGCCATCCCAGTCGTCGGGAGGCTCTTCGAGGACGTGGATCACTTCCAGATTGAGCCGTTCTTTTAATGCCTCGATTTCCTCACGGAAGACCACCACTTCCCAGCTTGGATTGGCGTAGAACAGCATATATGGGCGCTCGTCGCCCCGATCGGCGAGGGTGCGCAACATGCTCATGATGGGGGTGACGCCGATGCCACCGGCGAGGAATACGGCGCCGCAGGGCGAATCCCAGCGGATGGTAAAGCTCCCGTAGGGCCCCTCCAGGTAGGCATTTGCGCCGACCTTAACGTCGGGCCAGGTCTCGGTCCAATCTCCCAGGGCTTTGGCGCTAAACTTCAGTCGCGTCGGCTCGTCGGCGCTGGAAGCAAAGGAAAAGGGGTGCTGCTG
>SLJM01000155.1 GCA_007135085.1 Myxococcales bacterium | reverse complement strand
TGATTCGGCCGGAGCGAGTTTTGAAATCATCGCGTGTGATATTCGTATAATTACCCCAGAGGCCGGCGACCTGACCAAAGCGAGTAATCGGCAACGTGCCGTGAAGATCGAGTTGGTGCTCCCGCACCTCAATTTCGATACTCTCACCGCCGGGCCAAAATAGTTTAAAGGAGGTCTCTCCGCGTTGATGAATTGCGGCACCGTCGGGAAGGTTAGTCAGGTCGGCATTCGACACCCTTTCGACGGCTTCACCGTCGATCCACAGATGGGAGGACTCGTCACGATAGATGGCGACGCGGGTTGGTCCAATCTGGGCGGCAATCGCGGTAATGACCGTGATATTCTGGCAAGCTGGGATATCACTGCGGCAGGACAAACTCCCGGCCGGTTCGGTGCGTACCTGAATTTCGTAGGGCGCACCAAATTCGGCAGTGGATAAGATAAACTCACCGGCTGCATGGAACGCATAAGATGAGCCATCAAAGGTGCGGAAATGAGGCTTTCCACAACCGTCCGCGCAATCCTCGCCGCAGCCTCCGCCGCCGGGTTGAAAGATGGTGCGCACCTCATCGTCTGTTCGCATCGACGAGAGTAGATTGACCCCCTGTTCGCAGGTCAAACCAGATACACTGTGGGGTTGGCGCACGGTTTGAAATTGTTCCTCGAACTCTTGACGAACGCACTCGGCGGCGTGTGCCTCGACCTCGTCCATCCAGGCTGGATCGACGTATGCAGCTGAGAGCAACTGCTCCGATTCGCTGCCGATGATATGATTGGCCCCGGTCGCGTTCAACCATTCGCCCAGTTGAGCGCTGTCAGTGACGTGCCCACCATGATCTACAACGTCGAAGGTCGCGAGGCTCTCGTTGGAGTTCCAGAGGAAGCCGCCTATAGCGGGATCGGTGTCACTGGATACGCGATATTCCAGAGCAGTCAGGTTTGGCGCTACCGGTAGACCGGGCATCACATCGAAACCACAGGTGGGAACCGAATATTCAGTGTCAAATACAGGAACGGGCCAGGCGCAGGGGTGTCCCTGACCTTCATCGGGGGCTTCGTTTGCGTAGCACTCCAGCGCCTTGAAGTCAGCGCGAATGAGCACTTCCGCGTCATCGATCGTGAGCAACGTGCGGGTGCGAAATTCCTCTTGATGGTCGTTGCTGATCACCGCATCAGAGAAAAGCTCGAGCGTCGGTGAGTCGTTGCGCTCAAACGTGGCCTCCACGTGGCGTGTCGATCCGGCTTCTAATCCGAAGAATCCCTGTACCGTCATGACTCCAAGTTCGTCATTGGAGGTGTCGAGTAGGGTTATGGCGATCCGGTCATTTTCTACATCTGATTCATAGCGATATTTGGCGATCGGCGAACTCTCCCGCACCCAATCGGAGGCGTCCACCGTGCCCGATTGGGTGTCGCCATCACAATCATAGGAGAATTCCTTCTCCACGGGGTCTGGCGAACTACAAGAAAGGGAAAAGACCAAAAAGAGGCCGGAGCAAAACATCCATATCAAAAAACGAAGATAGCCGCTTATATAGCGTATCTGCACGATATTCTCCCGGATCATACTGCTGGAGTTGGTAGGTCTCAGTGTCGTCTGGCAACGATCAAGTTGTCCAGTACGGACTTGTAACAAGTCTGTACGTTGAAGTTGCTAGAATTCGTAGTGTAGGATCTTCGGTTAGCACTTTAATCGATGTTGGATATGGGAAATCGGATGACCGACGGGCACATTATCAAGTCGCAACCGGGCAAACTCACCTGGACACTGCAGGAAAGTGGGGCCGACAAGATTGTCGTTGCCCTCGCTCTGGGTGTCCCGGCGGCATTTCTCGTGCTGGGTGGACTCTACTTTTTCGCGGAGGAGACAATCACCACCGTGGATATGGCGTTGTTGGTTGGTCTTGGAGCGGTCCTGTCAGTCGCCTTAGGAGTGCTGCTGATTTTGCAGAACAAGCCGCGGGAATTGGTCTTGTTATCGGATAGGCTCGACATTCCCGGGCTGGGGTGGCCTCTCAAGGGTTGTAAGAGCCTATTGCTCGGTGATTTGGACGCGGTAATAGAGGTCGACGATTATTTGGTCATCGTCGATGGGGCGGGTCGGCAGCAAGCCGTCTCGAGACGCAATTTTGCGGCGGGCGGAGAATATGAGTCGTTTAAAAACGCATTGATGGGGCGCATCGACGCACTCGGAAATCTGGAGCAAGTTCGGGCCGGGACCGCTCGAGAAGAGGAGAAGCTGCGTCGAAATGAGCCCCGATTTACACCGGTAGTCTTTGGGTTTTCGCTAGTGCTAGCGATTCTCTTTGCCGTTCAATTTGTGGTGCTGGGAACCAGGGAACTTTCATTTCCCGGAGATAGCCGATTTCAACTACTCGACGCCGGCGGGCTCTGGGCCACGTCTGTAGTGGACCTTCGGTGGGACCGACTTTTTACGGCCGGCCTGACCCATACTCATATTTTAGAACTCCTGATTGTCTCGACCATGGTGGTGGCCATTGGCTTTGGGGTAGAGCGATACCTGGGAGCGGTGAATACGGCGATCGTCCTATCGGTGGGGTTGCTCGCCGGTAGTGTGGGCAGCCTGCTCCTTGCGGGCAGTGACGTTGTTGTCGGTGCTTGGAGTGGCGCCTATGCCCTCTTTGGTGCAGGGCTTTACCTATTCGTCCGAAAGAATTCGGAGCTCGCCATCGTTCATCGCCGACTGGGAAGGCAGCTCCTGGTGGCGTTGATCGCCGCCACCTTTATCGTTCATGGACTCGCATTTTTGCCGCTCGCTGCGCTCGCCATCTATCCTGTGGCAGGGGTCGTGGCCGGTGTGATCACGGCTCATCTTCTGTTGCGTTCCTCTGAGCCGCTGGGCGCCGCGGTCAGTGTTGGTCGAAGAGTCGTGGCAGCCGTTTTTGGACTGCTATTTCTCGCGGCGTTTGCCACCAGCGCGGTCCATGCCGGGGGCGATGATCTTCAGGAAGATAGGCTCGCCCTGGTCCGGCATTTGAGCGAGTCTGCGGATACTGAGACGGAGCAACGGGATTTCTTAAGAGACCTGGTGAGCGATACGAGCTATCTGTCCGAGTTTGCGGAGCAGGCAGAATTGATAGCCGAGGCAATTCGCCATGGTGAATTTGGTGGGGAAACAGTGGCGCAGAGCCTCGTCTTTGAGCTTCGCCAACCTTTTCCCTGCGGACGGGACGACGCCGACGTACAGGCATGGCATAGCGTGATCGCCAGTGCCCTCGATGGGGAGGAGTCGGATAAATATTTGGATTCGATTACCAGATTTTGCGGGTGAGGCTGCGCCTCGCAACGATAGGGGCTGCGATGGGGATCGGGGGGCCAACGGGCGTGCGATGGTCAGAGACGCATCGGCCCCAAGGGTTTTTGTTTTTTGGGGCCGATAGTCTCTGACTATCGCGACGTGGGTCCGAATTTCACCACCGTTCCGGTACCGGATCACCGCAAACAACCCACCCGCCATCGAAGCCCCCGCCGTGTCGTAGCGCAGGGCGGCCTTTGGCCCCCGAGCCTCATCGGGCCCACAGTTTGGGCCCGACACGAGCAGCCGCGTGGCCTTCGGCCCGTCGGAAACGGTCCGCAGGTCGAGGTGATTCGGCAGCCAGTCCGAACCGCCTCGATCTGCGGATCGTTTCCGCCAGTGCAGGACTGGCGGCGAGTTAGGAGCGCCGTTGGCGCAAGATTGCGTCGGGAGGCGCAGGACCCCCCGACGCGCGATCATCGAGGTGGTGCATGGTGTGGGGTATATGCGGTGGGACCATCGGGGTGTGCCGGGAGCGGTGATCGAAGTATCGAGGTGGTAGGGAAATGCGGTGATGTATTGGCGGGACAGGGGAGGTGTGCGGCCCGTGGTGTCTTGTGACGTGGCGTCGATGCAACTACCTTAAATAGTCAGAATCGAGGCTGGCCAACCTTCGTCGAGAAATCTGTTATGAGCAAGCGCACTGTCCCGAAAGAAGTGGCATCAAAACTCGGCGATAGTCTCGACGACCAGGTCTCCTATGAGGAGATCATCCACAAATTGTGTATCCTCAAGTGCAGTGAAGAGGGAATGGCCGATGTAGAGGAGGGGCGTACTAAGTCTCACGACGAAGCGCGCGAGGAGCTTGGTATGCTGTGTTCTCCATGGCCGGTACCCGGAGGAAGCGGCGGTTGACAATGATGCAGGCTAGAGCCTCTCAAATACGGCTAAGTCCAAGAAAAGTAACTGCATTGCAATGCACAGTAGTCGTCCGTCCACCTTATCGACCGATAATTTTTGATAATGAATTTTGGAGAGTTTGATGGAGTTTTCGCGACGTATGAGTTTTATGGTTTCGCTCATTCTCGTGTTTTTGTTGGCTGCC
>SLJM01000488.1 GCA_007135085.1 Myxococcales bacterium | reverse complement strand
GTCACCGAGGGCAGCGACTGCGTCAGTGATCTACTGGGCCCCTGCGCCCAGGGATATTTCGAATGTGTGGGCGGCGTGATGCGATGTCAGTCCTTCGTCAAACCCCAGCCCGAGATGTGCGACGGCGAAGATAATAGCTGTGACGGCACACCCAACCGGGATCTGAGCGATCCAATCGTTCAGGTCGGTCAATATGTGGGTGCCGCGCAGCGCTCGGCACCGACGACGCCGGTGCGCCCCCTGGGAGGTACGGACAAGCCGGCCTTCGCCCAGTGGGTCAACTTCGACGGGTTTAACGTCGATCCCCCCGAGCCAAATCCCCTCGAGGAGGGCAAGGCCCGGGTCTCGATCTACGTGCAGACCGGGGCCAACGGAGATCCGGAATACGTCCTCTATCTGTCCCACGGCGCTCAGTCCTCGACCCAGGGGCCGGTGACGGCGTCCTACCACTTCCGGTATTATGATCACGCCTCCGCCAAAGGGCTGCTCCTCCAGGATGGAGTGGTCGACGAGCGAACCACGGACAACTCCCAGGGCGCCAACCAGATGGCTCAGCAGGTCTTCGTCGAGACCGGCCCCACTCAGACCGGCGGCGTGGCGATGGGCCCCTTCGACCCCAACGCGAATTGGAGTGTTGATATCAACGCTGAGTTCGCGGGCCACGTCGACACCTGGGAGCTCTATAATGCTGCCACCGGGTCGACCATGGATCTGACCGTCAACGAAATTCTCACCCTGTCCAATATGGATCTGGACGGGCTCTATCAGGAGTTGACCTCCGAGGTGGGAACCTATTGTGAAGATCCCGTCGACTTTATGGGAGCGCCGACAGCGCCGGGAATCTGTTCGCGAGGCATGTTGCGCTGCGAGGAAGCCGATGGCGAGTGGAGAACGCGCTGCTGGTCCGACGTCACGGCTCAGATGGAGGTCTGCGACGGCCGCGACAACTCCTGTACAGGCGATATCGACGGTCCTCTGGACAAACTGACCTTCCCGGTGGTCATGCTCAGTGATGGTCCCGGCGGTGGAAGTTGGCGGGAGGTCTATACGGTGGACACCGAGCAGTCAGCGGTGGAGTTCATGAACTTCCAACCCCGACATCCCTCCCAGGCGCGGGTGGGCAGCCCTCGTATTCTGGACGTGACCGACACCAGCGGCGCGTCGACCATTCAGGACGTGGATCGAAGCGTGATGACCGTCCACCGAAATATCAATCAATTCGCGGGCACCCTGGCACTGGCCATGGCTCACGGCAAATACGTCGAAGGAAACGACGGCGATATTCCCGGTACGGCCAGCGTCGACATGCGGATAAGATACGACGGCTCCATCGAGGAAGAGGAGAGCTTCCCCGTCTGGTATTCCGACGTGGCCGACCAGGAAGATGGTGCGGCCTATACGGAGGCCGATTATCTGGAGTTCAACCGCGGTAGTCAGCAATATTTCGGGGCCTGGGATCTCCACCGCTGGGTGGCCAACGACGTGGCCCGCCGCGAAGCCGACGGCGGGGTGGTGTCAAATATCTTCGCCGAGGTCGAGGATGATACGGAATTGCGTGTCCATATGCGGACCAACCAGGTCGGGAGTTGGGAATATTATTCGCCCTATCTGGAGGAGAATGCCAACTTCGTCGACCTCGGCGGAAGCGGTCAGGTGGCGATGCGCATTGAACCGCGCACGTTCGGCGACGCCGCCTGCGTCATTCAGGAAAATGAAATTGAGTCCTGCCTGGGTGAGCGTGATATCTATACCTGTCAGGACGGACAGATCACCTGTGGCCTTGGTGGAGCCGGTTGCTGTGAGCCCTCGCACCCCATGTATGGCGAGGAATGCGACAACCCGGTCAACCCCCCGGCGGGTCTGGAAGAGGATGAGTATAACGTAGGCGCCTGCCGCGCCGAGATGCGCTGTGACGCCGACGGAGCCTGGCAATGTGTCCAGGTCCAGGCGCCGGAACCGGAGCAATGCGACGGTCAGGACAATACCTGCGACGGTATCGTCGACGGTATGGTGTCGGGCTTTGAGTGGTATGACGACGACGGCGTCCTCCTCGAAACGCAGCATTGCCCCGATAGCGCAGAGACCTGCGGCCCTGCGGCCTGTGGGTTCGAGCAGATCTGCGCCTGTCGCGATGACGGTTGCCGATGCGTGGCTCCCTTAAGCGATATGCTCGACGGCGCCAGCGATCGGATCTGCGAGTATGACGAGAAGCTGCACAACGATATGTGCGTCGCCGTCTGCTCCTCCTCGCTGGATTGCCCGGACGGGCTGGAGTGCCGCTACGGCGAATGTGAATGATCGGCGCCGGCGTCCTTGGCGCCGGTAATCAGAGTTACCCGGAGTGACGAGCGAAAGAGCTCCTCGAGAGGTGAAGAGCATGAGACGAGCAAAACGATATAGAGCGCTGTCCCGACCGATGACGTTGGTGCTGGCAGTGCTTTTGATGGCGCCCCTGTCAATGGTCGCCTGCGGCGACGAGACCCGGGACGATGATCTTCTGGAGTCTCGAAACGACGACACTAACGACAATCAGAACAATCAGACCGAACAAGAAACCGAGTACGAAGCTGGCCTGCTCGACGGCTATTGGGAGCTCCAGTGGAACGACGGGGGGGAGCATTTTTCGAGCTTTACCATCGTCCATAACCTGGATGACGATATCCTGACCGGAACCTTTGATACCGTCGGTGAAGGAACCGGAAATATCCGGACCATCAATTTCGAACCCGAGATCGCCGTCGACGAGGAGCGCACGCCGGGAAGGATGACCGCCGAGTGGCGTCCCCACCCCGATAATCTGGACTCCAACGAGGAATATACGATTACGGCCGCCTATTTTGACCAGGGCACCGACGATCGCATGATCGGTGAGATAAGCGCCATTGTGGGATTTGATATCCAGATGTTCACCATGGAGCGTGCCGAGCCGCCCGAAGTCGACGACGAAGAGGAGCATCACCACGACGACTGATCCACCGTCGCTCACTGATCGAAGAGCCGCGTCGCCCCCTCTTGAGGGCGGGGCGGTTTTTCCTTTCTTGTATAGTTGCCGCCACCTCTGGTAGGGCCAATCCAGCTAGCTTGCTTCTGCCGAGAGGTTTCGATGAATCCAGGTGATCCGTTGATCGACAATGAACAGGGTGAGACTGCTTTTCGGCCGGTGGAGCTGATCGAGGCTGGCGAGCATTACCAGATCGCGCGGGCCGTCGATGAAGAGAACGAGCGCCAGGTGGCGGTGCGGGCCATCGTCTATGACGACGACGCCACCGATGAATATATCGCGCGGCGCAGAGCGAGCCTGAGCCGTCAGTGGGAGCTCATGGAGGTCCTGGCAGAGACAAGGGTGACGCCCGAGCCTATAGCCTATCTGGAGCTTCCTGAGAGCCCGGTGGAGCGTCCGCCGGAGCCGGTTCTGGTCTGCGAGTTGATCGACGGGCCCACACTTTATGATTGGGTGGTCGACCACTATCCGGAAGGGCTGGATCCTGAAGGTGCGCTGGCGATCCTGGCCGATTTGACCGATTGGCTCACCGAGGTGCACGCCGAAAAATGGCTATGCCGCGGCTTCGATCCCCGTCGCTTCCGAGTCGAAGGGGCTGATTCAGAGGGCCAGCAGATTCGAGTGCGCCGAGTCTCATTGCACAACGCCTCGAAATGGAAGGAACCCCTCGATAAAGAGCAGTTGGCGGCAAATCACGCCTATGTGGCCCCCGAGATCCGCGACGAGGTCTCCGGCAAATTGCAGCGCCCGGCGGCCGACCTCTACGGCCTCGGCGCTCTCCTGAGCTTTTTGCTCACCGGAGAGGAGCCCAGGCACCGCGTGGAGAGTCCCCTCTCTTTTGACGCCTATGAGCGCGTTCAGAGCTACGAATTGCCGGGCCTTGAGATCTTATTGGCCCGCCTGCTCCAGCCGCTGGCCAAAAACCGCTTGAGCCGCGCCCAATTGCTCCGCCCCTATTGTTCGATGGACGGCTTGCCCACCCGAGAGGAGCGGGGCTTTGAGATGTCCATGCTCCCCGCGCCCTGGCTGGGGGTGGAGATCGACGATCCCGAGACCAACCGGGCCCTGCGAAGCAAGCTCTCCGCCGGGCCATTGGTCAGCGTGGCTCAGGACAAAGAGGTAGAGGCCGAAGAGAGCTCCGAAGAAGAGCTGGAGCAGGAATTTAATTGGCCGTTTCTGATCGTCCTGGTGTTAATTACGGCGATCGTGGTGGCCATGGCCTTGCTATTTTAACTCTCAGTCTTCTTGTCTGGGTGTATCCTTACAGAACACGAGGGATTCGCCATCTTCGGCGACGTCGACCAGAACGTGGTCGCCGGGCTCGAATTTGCCCTCCAGAACTTCCACGGCCAGAGGATCTTG
>SLJM01000176.1 GCA_007135085.1 Myxococcales bacterium | reverse complement strand
TACGACTGAGCAGGGCGGCAATCATGGCCTGGATTCGAGGCCTTCCCGGAGTGCCCGGCCATGCGTTGCGGTTTGCCCTGCGAGTAGTCTTTCGTTTCTTCGGCAAGAATAACGGGCTCATCCTGGCGGGGGCGGTGGCCTATAATACGCTGCTGTCGCTGATTCCTCTCTTTGCAGTGATCTTGATTTTCTTCTCGGTCTTCCAGGATCGAGAAGAACTGCTGAGAACCATAAAGGCCGAGCTGGAGTTGGTGGTCCCCGGTCAGGCCGAAGACATCGGCGCCGTCCTCGCCGATTTCTCCGATCAGATCGAGGTGATCGGCATCATCGGACTGCTTGTGCTGCTCTTCTTCAGCACCATCGCGTTTCGGATCGTCGAAAATGCGATGACTACCATCTTCGATATGCCCGCCGATAAGGAAAAGCGCTCCTTCTGGGTCTCGGCGCTTATCCCCTATTTATTCATCAGCCTGGTGGGCCTGGGGATCGTATTGGTCACGGCGGCGACGTCCGTGCTCGATGCCTATCCGCGAGAGGCCATGACGGTGCCGCTGATGGGATGGGCCATCGATATCGATGCCACTCAAAGTGTGGCCTTCTACGTCTCGGGAGTGGTGGGATTGATCGTCTTATTTACGGCGGTCTATCTGGTGATGCCCGTACAGAAGATTGCCCTTCGCCGGGCGCTGATAGGAGGGCTGACGGCGACGGTGTTGTGGGAGATCGTGCGCCATTTTCTGGTCTGGTATTTTACCCAGATCTCGCTGGTCAACGTGGTCTACGGCTCGCTGGCCACGGTGATCATTGTCTTGTTGTCCATGGAAGTGGCGGCGGTGATCTTATTGCTCGGCGCCCAGGTCATCGCCGAGTTGGAGAGGGCCGCCCGCAGCGGGGCGCCCTGGTATGAAGGGCCGACGATCACGATCGTCGGCGAGCCCCTCGATGAAGAAGTGCCGAAGAAAGAAAAGAGCCCACGAAAAGCCACTCGCAAGGCAGGCCGTACCACGGTGCGGACCCATCGGCGGGTGCGCGACGATTCGAGCGGCGATTAATCACCGGTCACTCATCGATACATACCTCCCAGACTTCCTGAGTGCCCGGGTCGGTGCATTCCACGTCGAAGTCGGGATCGAAGGCGCAGACCTGGCCGTCGCCGCATTCGTCATCGGCCCAGCATTCATTGGTGGCGGCCGACTCCGGGGGACGTCGGCAGGTGCCCCAGCCGCCTTCGGCGCATTCGGCGTGATAACACCGCAATTCCTGTGCGAAGGGAGAGGTCGAGGCGGCGCAGTCGGCGTCGGAAAAGCAGCAGGGATAGCGCTCATCACCGGATGGGGGAAGTTCGATATCGCAGACCCCGTTGGGCTCTTCCACGTCTTCTTCGACGTCGTCGACGGCGTCGGCATCGTCGCCGACGTCGGTGTCATCGCCGGGGGTGGTGGTATGGCCGTTAATACCCGGGCCGGAGCCGCCCACCGGACGGGGATCGGAGTCTTCGGAACAACCGGCCAGCACCAGCAAGGAGGCGGCGACAAATGGGATCAACTGGCGCAAAAATCTGGAATACATGAGGGACTCCGAGAAAAAACCGAACCTCTCATCTGCCTGATGGTCGAAGAAGAAGAGGTCGGTGAGAGTTGCTTTATTCAACATGGAGGGGGCATCAGTTGGGGTCAAGAAAAGAAAACCGGTCCGTGCAGGAGAGGAGGAGGAGGCACGGACCGGTGACCCCGTTTAACCGGGGAGCTGCTAAATTGTGGGGTGCGACATCGATGTCAGGCGGGGTGACAGAAATGTCGCGGTCATCGTCAGTCGAAAAAATCGCTCTTCTCTAGCGCCGTGGGCCGCTCCCTCCCAGGGAATCGACGTGCCGCTCAGAGGCGGTACATCCCTGGGGAGGAGGCGATCTGGTAGGCCGGCGAAACAATTCCGTCGGCTCCCATGTTGGTATTACTAGCAAGAGCTGTACCAGAGCGGCGAAAAAAATTCCGATAGCTTGCCAGAAGTGGGGGAGTTCACTATTATCGCAAGGCATCAGGTTGGCATTTCTGGGCGTCCTGAGTGCTGGTGCACGCAGTGATATGACTTTGAGTTGCTGCGCGGTTTGACGAGTAGATCAAGCCCGATAATGGATGAGCTCTCCCGGGAGTGAGATAATGGCGTTGGAACTACGACAACAGGTCAAGATGACTCAGCAACTGCGGATGACCCCGCAGTTGCAGCAGGCCATCAAACTCCTGCAATTATCGCGTATGGAGCTCATCGCCGAGGTGCGCCAGGAGATGGTGGAAAACCCGGTGCTCGAGGAGGTCCCCGAGGTCTACGACGTGGACACCGTCGGTGAGACCGGTCAGGACAATTCCAGCGACGAAATGGCCGAGGTCCGGGCCGACGAACGGGATATGGATCAGCTCGACTGGGAGGCTTACGCCGAAAAATACGAATCCCAGGGCCCGACCAACCACTATAAGGGGATGCGCCAGGGCGGTGAGGACTTCCCCACCCTGGAGCAGACCCTGTCGACCAGCGAGTCTCTGGTCGAAGATCTGCTCTCCCAGCTTCGGCTGGAGGGCCTCACGGAGAGCCAGGAATATATCGGGGCCCTGATCATCGGAAACCTCAACGACAGTGGGCTTTTAAAAGGGGTGAGCGTCGAGGAGATCGCCGACGACGCCGAGGTGGCCGTCGATGAGGTCGAGGAAGTGCTGGCCATCATTCAGGGCTTCGATCCCCCCGGGGTGGCGGCCCGCGATCTGAGTGAATGTCTTCTCATCCAGGCCCGGCGGCGCCATCCGGATCACCAGTTGCTTCACGCCATGATCGTCGACCATATCGACGACCTGGAGCGCAAGAGCTATGGCAAGATCGCTCGAAGCCAGGGAGTCTCCAAAGAGGATGTCATCGAGGCGGCCAAGCTGCTCGTCGAATTAGAGCCTCGCCCCGCCGGCGGCTACGCCACCGACGAGGCTCGCTATATCACCCCCGATATCTATATCCGAAAATACGACGGGGAGTGGGTGGCCACCCTCAACGAGGACGGCCTGCCCAAACTTCGGATCTCCAATTTTTATCGTCAGGAGTTGGCCAAGAAGAAGGCCAACGGCGAAAAAGACGAGGTCAAGGATTATATTCAGGACAAATTGCGGGGTGCTATGTGGCTGATCCGGAGCATCCATCAGCGCCAGAGCACGATCATGAAGGTCACGGAGAGCATCATCAAATTCCAAAAGGAATTCTTCGACAAAGGGGTGGAGCATCTGCGTCCCCTGGTGCTTCGCGACGTGGCCGACGATATCGAGATGCACGAGTCCACAGTAAGCCGGGTGACCAACAATAAATACGTCCATACACCGCGCGGGGTCTACGAGCTGAAATTCTTCTTCAACTCGTCGATCACCAAACAGGGGGGCAAAGATCTGGCCAGCGAGGCGGTCAAGGCCAAGATTCGCGACATCATCTCCAACGAAGATCCCAAAAAGCCCCTGTCGGACTCCAAGATCGTCGACAAATTGAGGGAAGAGGATATCGATATCGCCCGGCGAACCGTGGCGAAGTACCGGGAGATGATGGGGATTTTGTCGAGCTCGAAGCGGAAACGCCTCTTCTAAACGCGGTTTAGAGCAGTCATGACAAGGGTGGGACGGGAATTGCCTCGAGGACCATAAGCTGTAACAATGTGTATTGGTTGCGGCATAGACGACGACATTCGATCAAATCATGGAATGTACTTGGTTCGATCGGGTATTAAAGGTTATGCTGGTTAGTACAACTTGGAACTGCACCCTGAAGGCAGAAGGAGTCTTAAATGAACGCGAATGTATCCTTCCGGAACATGGACTCGTCGACCTCGCTTCGAAGCTACGCCACAGACAAATTGGAGCGAATTTGCGACAAATACGTCCAAGGTAAGGTGGACGCATCGGTGGTCATGACCGTCGAAAAGTTCTGGCACATCGCGAATTTTACCCTTCAGATCAAAAACCTCACAGTCAAAGGACAAGAACGCAGCGAAGATATGTACAGCTCCATTGACCTGGCGCTGGACAAGATCGAAAAGCAACTTCGTCGCCACAAAGATCGGCTCCGCGATCACAAGCCGACCAATGGCGAGGCCAAGATGTTCAAGATGGGGGTGTTGACCCCCCTGAGCCCGCCGAAGATCGGCGATCCGCCGCTGAATTTCGAGGCCGGCCATTACGATAGCGAATTCGAAGAGGACTACGAGCTCTATCCCGGTCCCGACGAGGAGACCGGCGCCGAGGATGGCGAGGTCGATAAGACCACCATCGTGGCCACGGCCAACGGCGACGTCAAAGTCTTGCGCCAGGAGCAGTACGAGGCCAAGCCGATGACCGTCGACGAGGC
>SLJM01000431.1 GCA_007135085.1 Myxococcales bacterium | reverse complement strand
GAGATCCGATTCTGCAAAATATCACCGACGTGGAGGGGCGCTTTGAATTGCCAAACTTCCCGATCGCCGACGAGGTGCCCCTGGTCATTCAGACCGGCAAGTGGCGCCGAGAGGTCACGGTCACGGGCATCGAGCCCTGTGTGGAGAACGAGTTGGATGAGAATCTGACCCGGCTCCCGAGAAATCAAGCGGAGGGCAATATTCCGAAAATCGCCGTCGCCGCCGGTGGCTGTGATAGTATGGAATGCCTAGTTCGTGACATCGGCCTTGATGACAGCGAGTTCACCACCAACGACGGAGACGGATCGGTTCATCTCTTTTCGGGCCAGGGTGGGGTCGACTCCTTTGATTCCGGTGAATTGTTTGCCGATGCCGCCGGATGGTGGGAAGATGCCGATAATATGTTGAATTACGACATCTTCCTGAACTCCTGTGAGTGCAGTGATCAGCGGGGAAATAAGTCAATTCTGGCGTATATGGCCTTTGAACATTTTCTCAATTCTGGTGGACGAGCATTTCTGTCGCATTTCCAACGTGTCTGGCTTATGGATGCGGTGGGGCCGATCAAGGATGTGGCAATTTGGAGAGAGCCTTCGGTTATAGGTGGCCCCTCCTACGCGTTGCCCCAGACCGGCCACAGTGACGGTCAGGAGATGCGAGATTGGTTGGGTACGGATACGGTGGACGCGCTCGACGAGGCGGAGCGGTTGGATATTGACGGAGCTCGAATTTCCGTGGAGTCCATCGATGAATCGGTGACCACGGAGTGGCTGTATTGGGAAGCTGGATCCCATAGTTCAGTTGCCGAGGATACACCGGCCTATTTCTCATTCAACTTACCCCTTGGGACCGAGGGTGACGACGCCTGTGGACGAGCGATCTTCGCCGATCTCCACGTGTCAGGAAGCTCCAGTTCCTTCCAGGGATTTCCGACCAGTTGTGGCACTTCGGGCACAATGTCAGAGCAGGAGAGAGCGCTGGTCTATATGCTCTTCGATCTGTCGGCCTGTATCGCCCCGGAGTGCGAGCCCAGAGAATGTGAGCAAGTCAAAGGCCAATGCGGCGTTCATCCCGACCAATGTGGTGGAATTGTGGAGTGCGGCCCATGTTGTAGTAATGCCGACGAGTTGTGCACCGACGACTCCCATTGCTGTGAGGGGCTGAGTTGCAATCAGGACACCGGATTTTGCACTGATTAAAACAGCCCTACAGTAACGCGGTGATATCGTGCAAACTAAGGCCCTCGTCAGTGACTCTGGCGAGGGTTTCTTTTGGTCCAAAGGATTGGGTCGAAAATGAGCGATGAAGAACGACAAACCAAAATCTCGACAGGAGAGGAGTCGAAGTCTAAGGGGTTGCGCCTGTCGCGGCGAAAATTCCTGTGGCTCGGTGGGCTCGGGACCCTTGGATTGCTGACGGTGGGACGACTCGGGTTCTACGGCTCGGCGGCTCCGCTGGAGGGGCAGGTCCTGGCCAGGTGGGAGGCTCATACACTGGCAGCGGCGGCGGAGGCGCTGATTCCCGACGAGCCTGGGAAATGGCCGGCGACGGGGCCGAGTCCGCTGGAAGTCGCCGCCAATGTGGATCGATTTCTAGTGGGGATGCCCCGGGGGATGCTGCGCGAGATCCGGGCCATGTTCGGATTTATCGAGCACGGGACGTTTCTCGGCGCTCGGTTGTCGCGGTTTACGCGGCTGTCGGCGGAGAAGCGCCTGGACGTTCTGGTCGGCCTCTATGAGCGTGGCGGCGTTCCCGCCGAGGCATTCGAGGGGATTCGCGCCCTTTGTCTGGTCGGCTGGTATCAGGACGACCGAACCTGGGAGGCCCTGGGCTACGGCGGTCCGTTGATGAGTCGGCCGGCGCCGCCGAAGGCGGTCACGGCCGAAGACGCCGGCGGATATGCCGATCTGATGGCCAAACCGGGCAGCGCACCACAGGGGGTCTTATGATCTACGACGCGTCGACCTTCGAATTGCCGATTCGAGTCAAGGCCGACCTCTGCGTCGTGGGCTCCGGCGCAGGCGGGGCGGCCGCGGCGGCGGCCGCCGCCGAGGCGGGGCTGAGCGTGATCGTTTTGGAGTCGGGGCCCTTTGTGCCGCCGTCGATCATGAATCAGCGCGAAGAGGATATGATGCCCGAACTGCTGGTGGCCAACGGCTCTCAGCGATCGGCAGACGGGCGTACGACGATCATCCAGGGGCGGGCTCTGGGCGGCTCGACGGTCCATAATACCAACCTCTGCAAGCGCATCCCGGACCCCATACTCGCCGAGTGGGAGGCCACTCGTGGGATGAAGCATCTGAGCCGCCAGCGGTGGAACGAACTCTACGAACGGGTCGAGGCGGAGCAGGATATTCGCTATATCGAGCCCGAGCGCTACAACGATCATAACCAGCTGTTCAAGGCGGGCTGCGAGGAGTTGGGCTGGGAGTCGAGCGGGTTGATGCATAACCGCACGGGCTGTGTAGAGAGTGGGTTTTGCTCCCTGGGCTGTGCCTACGACGCCAAGAATAACGCCGCCAAGGTCTACGTGCCCCGGATCGTAAAAGCGGGCAGCCAGCTATTTACACATTGTCAGGCTGTGCGTGTCTTGCATCGCGACGGAGAAGCCACGGGTGTGGAGGCGGTGGCCCTGGACCCGCAGACGCGACAGCCGAAAGGAAAGGTGACGATTGAGGCGTCAAAGGTCTGCCTGTCAGCGTCAGCGACGGGAACGCCGGCGATATTGCTGCGCTCCGATATCCCGGACCCCTCGGGGCGAACTGGCGAGGGTCTGACGATTCACCCGGCGCTTATCGCCGCCGGCATATTCGACGAGCCCCTTCGCGCCTGGCAGGGGATTCCCCAGAGCTATCAATGTACGGAATTTCTCGACTTCGACGCCGCCCATCCGCCGCCCGACGCCGGCGAGGCGGAGCGGGCGCGAAAAGATGAGGTGGGCAACCGCACCTGGCTGGTCCCGGTCTTTGCCCATCCAATGAGCACGGCCACCTTATTGCCGGGGTGGGGCGCCGAGCATCGGCGGTTGATGGGTCGCTTCGATCGCCTGGCGGCCTATACGGCGATGGTTCACGACGTGAGCGAGGGAAGGGTGCGGCCCTCGGGTGACCTGGGGGTCGACATCGAGTGGTCGCCGAGTGAGGCCGACCGGCGAGAGCTGCTATTTGGGCTCGCTCGATCGGCGGAGCTGATGTTTGCCTCGGGGGCGAGCAAGGTCTATGTGCCGGCCAGGCCGGTCATCGAGCTCGAACCCGGAGATTCACTGGCTCCTCTCGAGGAGCTCGATCTGGAGTCGGGAGACGTCGACGTGACGGCAGTCCACCCCATGAGTTCCGTCGCCATGGGCGATGACCCCTCGGCAGCCGTGGTGGACAGTCGTGGCAAACACCACCACCTGGAGGGCCTATGGGTGGCCGATGGCTCGCTCTTTCCGACGTCTATCGGCGGTCCGCCTCAACTCTCGATCTACGCGCTGGGGATTCATGTTGGTGAGATGATCAGCGGCACCGATAGCTGACGCCGTAGCCTACCTGTGGAGCGCGGCCATTGGAGCGCTCCACAGGGTGAAATCCGTCAATCGCCTTCATAAAGCCAGACACCGCCGTTGCGAACGCCCACGTAGAGACCGGAGGGAAGTAACTCAGCGAATAGGGTCGGTCGACCGTCACGGTGCCAGACCCGAGTGTGCTCGCCAGTGTTCCGATCGACCTCGTAGAGTCCGCTCCATGATGCAGCGAGGAGTGACCCATCGACCTCCAGGAGGTTCCGGATACCGTGAGTTGCCGGGGGGGTCGCAAAGCCATCGGACATGGTGGGGATCGGCTCGTGGGTGACCGTATGCCATGTATCGGATTCCCGAACGTATATGGTCTCCATGCCATAGGCGTAGAGGTCGTCGCCGAGGGCGGCGAGTCCGACGACTGCTTCCTGGGGAGCATGGCCGGATTGGGTTGGTAGATTCTGATGTTGTTGATTCCATTGACCGGTATCCAGGGGGGCAGCCCAGATGCCAGCGCGATCGGTGACGACCCAGATCGTGTCGTCGAAGATGACCATATCGTGGACCCCAAAGGGCTCCTCCGTGCCGTCGCCTGAGCGGAAGGGCTCAAATTCGGCGTCGTCGAGATTCTCGGAGACGAAGACGCCGGGGACACGATTTAGACCGAGGTTGATCTGTTCCGGCGGAAGGGTTGGAAAATTATGGTCGCGCCGAGAGGCGACGAAGACGTTGTCTTCATAGATCTCGATGGAGACGGCCATCGAGATCGGCAAATCCGGGGAAGACGAAAAGGGGGTATCTATATCGGCCTTCCATAAAACCTCAAAGTCGGAGTTATCGTCGCTGATGGTCAGCACTCCCGGGAGGCCTGCAGAGAGGATGAAGAGTTCGTCATTGCGAGTCACCGCCGAGATCGGTGACGCAGTCAGGTCGGGAAGGGTGATGTCCGTTTCCTCCCAATCCGGGCTGTCGACGGGGCGGTGGTACCACAGGGGCTGTCTGATAATGCCGCCCTGGCGGCGAACAATGCTGATGAGATCTCCGTTAAACTCGGTGATCCCCAAAGGAGTGGAGGCATCGGTACGAAGGTCGGTCCAGCTCTGGCCCTCGTCATCGGTCCGCCAGAGGCCCTCGGGGAGTTGGAGCGCCAGGCCCTCTTCATCGAGATCGATGATAAAGTCGCGGTGAAGATTCGAGCCCAGGGGAGTCAGCGCTTTTACCATTCTATCCTGAGGGGTGGGCAATGAATTCCAGGAGGTGAGCTCGTCGCCAAGCGCTGCCCACCCCCCGAAATTGAGCCCGAAGACGTGATCGTTTGCCACTGAATAGGAGACCGGTAGGTCCAGTCGCTGCTCATCAAAAGGATGGGGTCCATAGCCGTCAACGACGATCCTGTCGCACCCGTCATCGACGGAAAATCGGTAGAGGTCGCTGCCGCGATGGAAATAAGGTTCGTCGTCGTGGAGAAACCACTGTTTGGAAGGGGGAAAGACACAGGAGTCGTCCACTTCCTGCCAGGTTGAGCCGCCATCGGTAGAGACCCGAGATTTGTCGGCAGAGAAATAAGCCAATAGACCGGGCAAGCCGATGACGTGGCGAGGATTGGGCCAGCCCAGAGTGTCGACATATTCCAACGTCTGTCCCTGGTCGCGACTGATATAGACGTATCGACTATCGAAATCGCCTTTCAGCAATATCAAGGTCTCCCCATCGGAGCGGACGTCGATGATTCCATACGAATCGACTTGCGCGGCCACGGCCTGCCAGGTGGCGCCGTGGTCTTGAGATCGACGTAGGGGCTTTTGGCCCGAGCCGCGGATGAAATAGACGCCATCGGCCTCGACAATCTGTGTGTTCGCAGCGAAGCCGTAGGGATAGCGATCGTAGAGCACCTCTTCGAGGGCAGGGTCGAGCTCCCAACCCTCTCCGGGGGTGTAGGTCTTGACAATCGCCGTGCCGTCGAGGCGATGACCTATCCAAAAATAACGGCGATCATCGATCTGGCCGAGGAAGACGTGGCGAGTCTGAGGAGGGCCGCCAATGATCTGGAAGGTCTCGTCATCCCAGATTGTGTCCGGGTCTTCGTCGACGTCTACTTCGACGTCATGGTCAGCGTCGTAAAATCCCACGTCGCCAGATTGCTCGTCGTTCCACTCGTCGAAATCCCAGGGGTCGGCGTCCACCTTGTCGGCACAGGAGCCGGAGCAGGCGCCGAGTAAGAGGAGGGAGATAGCGAGAAAGGTTATTTTAGAATATTGGATTAGTGTAGTCATCGAGAGCCCCCATAGAGGGAAATATCTTCGGTCAGAAGTTAAATTATATCCTGGTTCAGCCTCAAATTTAACCGAGGTACCATTTTAAGCCCATATAAGCGTTCAGTGGGATGACGGAGACATGCGATGTTCGCTGCTCTCGCACATTCCCTGGAGCGCAAACTGCTAGTCCGCATTGCGGCCAAGCTGGCCGCGCACCAATGGGAAACTGAACGCTTACGGTGAATTCGTTGACGCTGCACAAATTTTGCACAAAATCAGCGTTATTGTTCCATAATTCGGTCATCATGAGCGAAGAATAGGGTGGTTTTATCTCAGCACTGGCAGCCTGCATGCCATTGCTACTACGCACGCCGTTATCGTGACGGAGATAAGAATGGTCCGAAAAATATTGCTGATTTTTGCAGCTCTGATCGTCCTTATGTTGCTCGTTATCGCAGCGGCGGCCTGCACATCCTGGAGGCTCCACGAACAGGTCATCGAAGAGGCCGATGAGTTTATCTACGAGGATTTAGAGCACGTTCCCCAGTCCACGGTGGTCATCGTCCCCGGCGCGCGAGTCTATGCCGACGGAACGCCATCGGCGGCGCTGGAGGACAGACTCCGATGCGCTCTGGATCTCTACGCTCGTGGACGAGTGCAGCGAGTATTGGTCTCCGGTGATCACGGTCAGCGAGAATACGACGAGGTCAACGCCATGCACACCTGGCTGGTCGATCGCGGCGTATTGGTAGATGACGTATTCTTGGACCACGCCGGATTTCGCACCTTCGATACGATGGTCCGGGCAGCCCAGGTCTTTCAGGTCGAAAGCGCCGTGGTCTGCACCCAGCGTTTTCATCAACATCGCTCGGTCTATCTGGGACGTCGGGCCGGGCTGGAGTTGGTGGGAATGGTCGCAGATAGAAGGCAATACGCCAGGGCTCACGCCGATGCCCGGCGAGAGACGCTGGCCAGGGTCAAAGCTGGAATCGACGTGCGCCTTCCCTGGGCGGGGCCGCGCTATCTTGGCGAGCCCATTCCCATCACGGGAGAACCCTGGGATAGCCACGACGCCTGGACGGTTCGAGATTGAACTCTGTGTTGTGCGCCGGAGGCGCCTCAATCCAAACATTTTTCGGGGACGCAGGCGCTTCCCGCCGAGTCGTGGTGGCAGACCGCGCCTTCGCCACACTCATCGTCGGTGTCGCAGCCCACGATACTGCAGAAATTGGAGGACGGGTCGACCGGGGCCAGGCAGAATCGGGCGTCGAGCCCCTGGCATTCGTCGTAGGTGCAGTAGCGGCCCACGCCGAGCTCGTTGCCCTGGTCCCAGGGATCGGCGCAGCCTTCGGCGTCTTCGCCGAGGAGGACGGGATACTCGTCGTTCTCCGAGCAATTTAGCCAGCCGCGGCCGGGACCGTAATACATCAGGCCCACGCACATCTCCTGGGGCCAGGTGATGGTTGTATCGTAGGGATTTTCCCAGGCACAGGTCATGCGCAGTTGATCACCGGCCTCCAGGCGAAGGGGAGGGTCGTACATCTTGATCTCCGGAGTATTTCGAAGCATTCGGCCGTCGGTGGCGTGGTAGAGGAGGTCGGCTTCGCCACCTTCGGCGATATGCTCTACTTCGAAGAGGACGCCGTATTCGTGGGTGTGGCCAAGGAGCATATAGATGTCCATGGCTTCGTCGATGGTGCACTCCGAGACCCGCTCATAATGCTCGCTGTGAGGTGGAATCTCGAAGGCGGAGTAGAGCAGGGCGAAGGGGTCGGCGATGATCGGGGCCGGGTGGGTGGACAATTCGAGGTCCACGGCGTCCATGACGACCATGGGCTCATCGCTGGTGTTGATATAATGGGATTGAAGGACGACCTGGAGCCCCTGGTCGATGCGAAGGGCCACGCCCTCGGGCATCTCCGTATCGAGGCCACCACCACCGCCGGCGCCGGCGACGTAGCGGTAATTGATCATATCTTCGTCGCTGCATTCGTCGGGTTCGAAGTCATTGCTTGGCGAGTTGGCGACGAAGACCGCCACGTGATGTCCGCCATGCATCTGCAGGCTCCTGGTGGCGCTGAGGACGATATCTTCCGGCGCATAATAATCGATATAGGAGCAGAGGGTGGTGTCGGACTGGGGAGGGATGATCAACGGAGGGCTATAGAGTCGGACGAATTGGTCCGGATCCGGTTCCTCTCCGAAGCATTCTCGGAGCCCCTCTTCGTCTTCTGCGTCACAGTCGACGTAGTTGTCGAAATTAGAGGCGTCGACAAAATCGCCCTCAAAATCCTGGCCATCATAGGGGGCGCCCGCCTCGATCCACTCTCGAATGGCCTCCAGGCTGTTGGGACCAGGAACGGTAGAGGTTCCCATGGGCATCAGGGCCCCGTAGCCCAGATGGGCGAGGTGGTGGGGCTCGGTGGTCAGCTTGGTCCACAGAAAAGAAGCGTCCAGGTCTCCGGGGGTGACGCGGAGGAGGCCGTCGCTTCTGGCCGGGCCATTTGTCGGGGCGACCTCGATGAGCTGATCGTAGGCCTGTTGAGGATCTTCGAAGGAGAGCCCGGCGATTCCCGAGTCGCCGGCATGACAGGCGCTGGCAGAACATCCGGGTGCGAAGACCTCCTGGTGGAGCTGGACGAATCCGGGGGCGTCGCCCGAGTCGGTGGGTTCCTCTGAGCCACAGGCGGCGAGGATGATGACGGCGACGGCGATTATGATCATTCGATAATTCATGGCCCACTCTCAGGATTAAAAAAATATTTCCGTGACGGCGAGTATAGCTCATTGAGGTGGTCATGGCATCCCCGGTGGGTCTGTCTGCCGTCGGTGGAGGTGATCCAGCTCATAGACGAGGTGTGCAATGGCGCCTAAAATCTTGGGCCTGCGGAATTGTTTTATGCGCGATTTTATGGCGATCTCGATTGGGATCAACCGATGTGGAAGACGAATCTGGAGCCCCGAAAACAGATCGGATATTGGCTGCTCGGCGGTTGCGCCATGGTCCTGGTCATCCTGGTCATCGGCGGGATCACGCGGCTGACGCAGTCCGGGCTGTCGATTACGGAATGGGAGCCGATTCGCGGGATCATTCCCCCCCTGAGCGAAGAGGGCTGGCACCAGTATTTCGAGGCCTATCGAGGCTCTCCGGAGTATCAGAAGCTCAATAAGGGGATGTCCCTCCACGATTTTAAGAGCATCTTCTGGTGGGAGTATATCCATCGGGTGGCGGCCCGACTCTTCGGCCTAGGGCTGGTGATCCCGATGATCTATTTCGGGGCCCGACGTTGGCTCAGAGGCCGTCAGTTGGGACGGGCCGTGGTTCTGATTTCGCTCGTGGCATGTCAGGGACTGCTGGGATGGGTGATGGTCCAGAGCGGGTTGGGTGATCGGCCCTTCGTGGGTCATTACCAACTGGCGGGGCACCTGGGTTTGGCCCTGGTCCTATTCGGGTTCATGCTGTGGTGGGCGCTCGATCTCCTCGACGAGCTGCCGTCGAGGAGCACTTCATCCGGGAGCCCGAGATTTCTGAGAGCAGGGGGGCTGGGGTTTTTGGCTGCGATCTTTGTCCAATGCGTCTGGGGAGCTTTCGTCGCCGGCCTCGACGCCGGTCGGATGGTCAACACCTTCCCGAAGATGGGCGAACACTGGATCTCGCCGGCGGCCTGGCAGACCTCCCCGGTGTGGGTGGATATGACGAGTAATCCATTTACGGTGCAGTTGATACACCGACTACTGGCCCTGTCGCTGGTGGTGTGGGCCGTGGGGTTGGTGATCGCCTCATGGCGAAGTGGGCGCTGCCGACGATTGAAGATCGGCGTCGCCGTAGTGTGTTCAGCGACCCTGATTCAAGTGGTGCTGGGCGTGGCGACCCTCCTGTTGGCCGTCCCCATCGCCCTCGGCGTACTTCATCAACTGATGGGGTTCGTCTTATTCGGCCTGGCCCTGTGGTGGGTTCGAGATCTCAATAGAGTATCCAGACCGTAGTGATGAAGAAGAGACCGATGACGACCGGCCAGAAGAGCAATTTTGGGATGAGGTTATCCTTATATTGCAGGACCGGGTATTTCGTCGCCTCCGAGGCAAACAGAAAGGCGTTGATGGCCACCGCCACGGTGACCAGGTAGCTGATGATATAGAAATACTCCATATGCATGAGCACTTCGGCGGCGAATCGGCGGCGCAGATCCAGGTGAGCCAACACGAGGGTGAAGAAGATGGCCGTGGCCACGGCGAGCACTCGCGCGGTGGTAAATCCAATGAATGTCGCCTTTTCCTTTTTTCGTGTCTCGAGCAATAGGATGCCGAATAAGAGGAGCATGGCCACGACGACGGGGATTTGATTGGAGACGAAAGCGTCGACGAAATGACGGCTGACGACGACGTGATGGGTCAACTCAGGAAATCTGCCGCGCCGAGAAATATCGGCAGGTTCGTACCTGACGCCGTAGTCGTGGAATCGATAGGCGAAGAAGGTGCGGTGGAGTTGCCAGGCCGGGACCTCGAGGCCAACCTTGATGCCAGGCCGCGCCCAGGGGTGAATGATGGCGTAGGCGTCCAGGTCGGGCACCAGGACCACATGGCGAGCGAGGTCGGCGTACCAGATACGGAGAGCTATAGTGTGTACGTCCAGTGGATAATTGGCGATATCCACAGATTGATAGAGGGTGACATTGAAGCGCCACCCCACCAATTGTTGGTCGTTTTCGTCGTAGCGAAGGACCTCGATGAATTCGGCCTCGCCTTCGACGGCGTCGGGGAAGATAAAGCCCTGGAGCAGATCCTCGTCGGCGGGAGCCCTCGCCCAGATAAAACCGGAGAGTGAGGTGCGGTGAGGGGATTCGATTTCGATGGATTCGAGAGTGAGACCGACGGTCAATTGCTCGGGAACGGTGCCGAATCTGGTTTCGATATCTTCGGAATATGAACCGAGGTATCTGTCAGTGGCTGTCTGATCGATGAGCATGACCGCATCGGGCGGGTTTTGATGAACCTCCAGTCCGGCCAACTGCCAGAGGCGGGCGATACCCACCAAAAAGGTGACAGAGACGATAAAGCTGGCAATCCACAGCGAGCGCCGGGAGAAACGCAGGGCCGAGATCGCCAGGGCGACCAGGGTGAGCAATACGAAGATGGCGGCGAGGAGAATTCCGATATGGCCTTGTCTGTAGGCAGTCCAATTGAGCGGGATTTCGCCTTTGACGACGATGGCCGCCAGGATCCAATCCGTGGACTCCACAGGGGTATGAAAAATCCAGGAGTCTTGTCCGCTCCGCTCATCTAAATAGGAGAAGAAACCGGACTCCTCCGACAGGGCGTAGCTGGCGAATTGGTGTAGCTCCTGATCATTTCGTTCATCGGCGACCTCGAAGATGGTGCGCTCTCGCTGCACGTATTCGCGGCGGGGATGGAGGACCAATTGCCCGGCCTGGGAGAAGATGAGGGGGTAACCTGTGATGCCCAACTCGAGGTCGGCTACGATCTCCCAGATATCCTCGACAGAATAGTTGACGCAGACCATGCCGTCCGGTTCCTCGCCCCCGGCGGGAGGGGCGCCTTGGCCGGCGATCTGTCCATTGGTGGGGAGGTCAAAATGAGCGCAGTAGAGGGCGATGACAGCCTGGCTTATCTGCCCAAAAAAGGGCTCTTGCCAGCCCGGCTCTTCGAGGGCTTGTTGATACCAGGGCTGCTCGGTGTAGTCGTAAAAATCCTCGAGGGCGACCAGGCTGTATTCATCGTCGACGGTGAGCACGTAGCGCGACAACAGGCGTTGATCACTTTCGTAAGCCCCCGGCAGAAAGCCCGCTCCGATCCCGAAGGTCTGGGGATATTCGTCGACGACCTGCCACAGTCGGTCCTCGATCTGTTCGACCGACGGCTCCTCTTCTTCGATCCATTGAGCCAGGGCCTCGGCCTGTTGGGAGAGCAGGCGTAGCTCTTCATCGAGAATTTGCGAAGCCTCGACGGCTTCGTGGCGAATTTCGGATAGCCATCGATCGGTGACCCGCTGATGGGCGGTGCCCGTATTCCAGACCAGGACGGTCAGGAAGATGAGCCCGATGGCCCCGAGGATGAGGGCCACGATAAAGGTCGAACGAGCAGGGCCGGAACGGGGGAGCAACAGAATACCTCGCACAGGCAGTGGCCACGATGATTGTCCGCGATCCAGCGGGACTGACAGAGCAATCCGTTGTCACAGACGGGATAGATGAAAAATTACGCGCCGTCTGCCTGGCTCCAAAAAGGCGATTGGCTCTTCGCTCCCCCCCCGATGGCTCGAGTTTTGATTTACTCCGCCTGGAGGCTAAACCCCATGGCCTTGATTTTCTCGGCGACGACGTCGTTCAACAGAGCGGGATCGACTGCGTCAGCGTCGTAAAAGAGGGTGGTCTGATCGGCATCGTGAGAGGCCTCGACTTTTTCGACGCCCGCCAATTCTGCCAATCCCCGCTCCACTCGTCCCGAGCAGCCGCCGCAGGCCATTCCGTATACGTTGATGGTCAAGGTTTTCATGTCGACTCTCACTTCGTCTGAGGTGCGTTTACGGTGAAGCAAAATATGACCATGCTCGACAACCTCGGTGAGGCCGGAAATATTCTCATCGGTTCAGTGTTGAGAAATGGTTGCTTTGCGGGTTGTTCGAGGAAATATTTGCCTTATCTGTGAAAAGACGACCCGGCGGGGGAGGCTCTCGAACAACGGCAGTGATACATCAATATACGTAGGAGATCTTCATGTGGAGCATAAGAAACATTCTCTTCGCCCTATCGTTGGGATTTTTGTCGCTCGGGCTTGTGGCCTGCGACGACGATTCGACTCAGAGCGAAGAATCTGAAGCTGAGGTGACGGAGAGCTCGGAGGCCGCCGAAGAGCAGGATTTGCCGATGGTGGAGGTAGCCGACGACGGCACCGAATTCGATCCTCCCGTGGAGAAGGAACAGATCCCCGACGGAGCCTGGATCTGTGATATGCGAACCGTCCATTACGCTCAGATGGAAGAGGGCGACGCAAAATGTCCGCTGTGCAATATGGATCTGGTGCCCCACGGCGACCATGACCATTGAGCCGGTCATGATCTGAGACCGTGGAGCAGGGAGGACAGTGTCAGCGAGAGCGCTGAGCCTCAAAGGTGGTGGCGCTGCTGTCCATTCGCATTCGCCGTCCCTCGGCGGAGCTCGCCGGAGCACTCTCGACGGTGCGCTCCGCCTCTTCAAAGGCCTCTCCGAATAATTGGAGCTGATCGCTTTCGAGATCGTGGTCTTGCTGGAGTTGGCGGGAGCGAGTCGATTCCCGGCGCAACACTTGTTGAGCCTGTTGGCGATCCCCTGAGGCGTAGGCCTCCATGGCTTCGTCCATGGCCTGGGCGAGGCGAACTTCCTCGACCCGGGTCAACACGTCGCGATCGAGGTGGCGCTGAACGGCCGAGGCGTCTTCGGTGATGGAGGCGCTCAGAGATTGGCGGCGAAAGCGCAGCCGATCGTTGATGGCGTCGCGATAATTGGTTCGCACCGTCAAAATATCCATGGATTGGGGGTGGCGGGGCACGGCTTTGAGGCGAACGACGATGCTCCGCGACTGGCCGGCGGCCAGTTCTGAGAGGGCGACCACGGCGGCGCCGTCGCGATAGCGGTGGCTAAATCCCAGCACTTCGGCCACTTCGACACCCGGGGCAGGTTTGATGAGGACTTCGATGCGGTTGGCCACGGTGGCCGACAGGCCGGTCATCTCAGTGGCCACCAGTACTTCGAGATCGTCGCTGTCGTCGACGAAATAATAATTGCCCGACCCCTCGACGGCCATGCCCGTCATCAACCTCTCGTTATAGTTGAGCCCGAAGCCGATGGAGCTCGTCGAGATCCCGTCGTCGAAGGCCTGGCGGCTCAGCGAACGCAGCTGAGCGGGATCGGTAATTCCCTGATTGGCGTGACCGTCGGAGAGGAGCAACACCCGATTGACGGCGTTCTCGTCGTGGTGTTCGGCGACGATATCGATTCCCGCCTGGTAACCGGCGGACAGGTTGGTTCCTCCCTGCGCTCGAAGCCGGCCAATAACTTCTCGCATCTGACGCCGGTTTTCCTCTGTTGTCGCCATGGAGTCGAACTCCACCGTATGGTCTGAGCCGTAGGTAACCAGGGTCAGGCGGTCCTGGTCGGAGAGGGAGTCCACCACATGAAGGGCCGCCTGGCGGGCCTGTCGAATCCGATCGCCGCGCATCGATCCAGATCGATCGATGACCAGGGCCAGGTTCATGGGCGGTCTCTTTTCGACTTCAGCCTGAAGGGCGGTGATGTCGATGGCGGCATAGAGCTCTTGAGCCTCGCCAATCAATAATTGCTGGTGGGACAGGGCGGACTCCATCTCCACCAGATGGGGCGGCAATTCGTCGGCACCCGCCGTGGTCGGCAAGAACACCGCAAAACAGGCGGCCAGGATGGTGAAGGAGATCAGTTGGTGAGAGAGGCATTTTAGAAAGGGACGGATAATCATTTGAGGCTCCATCGGTTTGAGTGAACAACGAGGCGAACCAAGAGGGCTCGTTTTGTTGTCAACGATGGAGTTGGCCGATGGATCTAATTTTTCTTGATGATCCCAAAATGAAGGGGCGCTGTGCTCTCCGATGAGGAGGCACAATGGCTTTGAAATCACTGTGATGTGAGCAAGTTTTGGGCAGGTCTTGGCCGGAGCTTTAAGCGCCCGGGGTTTGACCTCACGAACGGTGGCGCCGCGATAGTGGGAGTGATCATGAGAAGTCGAGTCAATATCAAAGGCCATCCGGTTCATACGATGCTTCTGGTGGTGCCTGCCGGAGCATTTATGTTGGTGCTGGCCTTCGATCTTCTCTATTTGCTGGGAGCGGGAGATATGTGGTGGGAGGCGACGGTTCCGCTGCTCATCGGCGCTCTCGCCGGTGGCATGCTGGCTTCCATTCCCGGAGCGATCGATCTGTATACGAGCATTCGCTCCGACCGCGCCCTCAATATCGCAATCGCACACGGGGTGACGGCCTTCGTCTTATTGGCGGTGGGGGCGATCAATCTGACCATTCGAATCGACGCAGCGGCCGGCGAGGCCAATTGGGCGGTGTGGTGGAGCGTGGTCGGCTTTGCCGTCCTGGTGATCACCGGAGCTCTGGGCGGTCATATGGTATACCGCCACGGGGTCGCCATCAGCGCTGAATCCGACGAAGAACAGCCGGTGGAGCACCGTGAAGGGGCCGACAAGAAGAAGCGAAAACCCCCTCGTCACAGCGCAGATGAGCTGGGCTCACCGATCTAGCTAGCCTACTACTCTGATTCACCGCTTGGCACGAGGCCGTGGGGGGCTTTTTTACGGTGGGGGTTGGTGTAGCCAGCTATGATAGGCTAACGTCGGAAGCCTCGATAATCATCAGACCCCCACGGCCTCGCGCTGTGCGGTGAATCAGAGTAGCCAGCTATGAAAAATTACATCTTTTTGGTTTTCTTCGTCCTCTTCGTGGCCTGTGAATCAAACGGCGAGGGCCAGTCTCAGGTCGAAGAAGACGTCACTGACGACGTCGAGGAGGTCGTCGAGCTGCCGGAGTGTCCGACCTCGGCGGAGGAGCCGGTCGCTGTATTGGCGACCTGGCAGGATGATCCGACGACGACGATGACCATCGACTGGCACGTCGAAGGAGATGCCCAGGGAAGGGCGGCGCTTTGCTTCAAGGAGTTTGGCGATGAGGCATTTGGCTGGGAGTCCGAGGCTCAGGAGCTGACCTATCCCTACGGGGATCGGCGTATCTATCGCACGGAGCTAACTGGCCTGGAGCCGGGGACGACCTATGCATTTCAGGTCGGTGAATTCGAGCGGGTATTTCGATTTCGCACCATGCCCGTCGACATCGATGAAGAGCCGCTCGTATTTGCTACCGGCGGCGACACTCAGCATGCCCCGGATATGTTCAAAAAGACCAACCGAGTGGCCGCCGAATACGATCTGGATTTCGTAGCCTGGGGTGGCGATCTGGCCTACGCCGACGGCGGCGCCACGGGCTTTCATCTGGAGCGGTGGCAATGGTGGTTGGAGTCGGTGATGGAGACCCTGGTGGACGACGAGGACAGGGTCATTCCAAT
>SLJM01000307.1 GCA_007135085.1 Myxococcales bacterium | reverse complement strand
GCCCGTGGCCGGAGATAATCCGCTGCGTATTGGATCGCTGGGGATGTGGCATTCAGTGGCCACCCTCAATCAGGGCCGGATGGTCGCAGGAATCACGTCGGCTCAAAACCCGGCCGACGCCAGCGAACACTTCATCTACGCCATCGGCGGAGAAGACGATGCCGGTGAGTTCCGCGCAGACTACGAGTTCGTCTCCGTCTCCGTCGCCGGGCCCAGAGACCAGGCGGTCTCCGATGCGGTGATCGGGCAATTTGAGGAGGAGGATATGCTCCTGCCCTCGCCACGTGGGGAGTTGCAGGCAGTTACTGCCAGCGAGAGCAACGCCTCTTCCCTCGACGGTCAGGCGCCTCAGATCTTCCTCCTCGGGGGCCAGAGCGATGGGACCGACTCCAATCAGGCTGTCTTCGTGGCCGGCGTCAACGCCGACGGTCACCTCGACGATTGGACCCAATTGCCAACTCAGCAAAATGCACATTATGCAGCGATGGGCCATGCGGCGGCGGTCTTCAATAACGAGCTGATTATCGGAGGTGGTGATGGTGGCAACCCGAGCGAGCGAACCGCCCATACCTCGATCGTCTGCGGCGCTGGTTGTCCGCCGCCGAGCGTGGCCAACAACTGGACTCCCATGGCCGACGCCGGTGGTGAGGAGCGAGTATGGATGGGACATATCGCATTCCGCGGCTTCTGGTACCTCGCCGGTGGTCTGACCACGGGCAATACACCCACCAATAGTATTGACTATTCGGTCGCCGGAGGTGCGCCCTGACCAGCGGTGGGCGGCGCGTTCGTTGCGGCGCGTCGCCTGACCGAACCGCTTTGTTGAATCACCCAGGTTCATTTCGCTTCAAGGAGTTTATCATGCGACGAATCATCTTTGCCTTTATCACGATCGGTCTTTTGCTGGGCTCGGCGCCGGCCTTTGCCTCCAGCGGCGACCATCCGAGCTTCGCCGTCGGCCCCCACGTGGGAGTCATCGCTCCTCAGCCCTTTGGCGACCTCGGTTCCTGGCCAGTCTTCGGCCTCGATATCGGCTATATTCTGCCCTTTGACGTGGGGATGGAGCGTCCCATTCAGCTCGGTGTAGACGTCGGGTATACCGCTCCGGGAGCCACCGGAGAGGGTGAACACCCCATGCTCGGGGAAGAGGGCGGCACCTATGAATGGACCCTCCAGCAGCGAATGCTCACCGTACAACTGACCACGATGTGGCGATTCATGCCTCCCGGCCAGGGCTTTAGCGCCCACGCCCTCATCGGTCCCCGCATGTATATGATGGAGACCGTCCTGGAGGCCTCCGGCAACGACGGCGCCGACTTTGGTGAGCATCGCGAGACCAATAGCGAGTGGGGTCTGGTCTTTGGCGGCGGCGCCGAATTCATGCTTGGACCGGGAGCCATCTTTGGCACCGTTCTGGTCGGCGGCAGTCCCCTGGACCAGCGCATCACCGGCGAGGCAAATACGGCGGCGATCAACGTCGATCTCGGTTATCGCCTGTTCTTTTGAGGTTCGCTAGCCTGCAGATGACCTGGCGGCCCTCAGTTCAATTCACGGCGCTCCCAGTGACAGCGCTCACCACGCTCGAATTGCTGGCGATGATGATTGTCCTGCCGCCGAGGTCTCCACCCCGCCGGGCTGGCAATCATTGGGCGACGTATCCATGGAGCAGCGAGTGTGGCGGGAGCCCTTCTCCTTCGGAAATAGAAATTCTTTCAAAAAAAAATGCACAAAAAAAATGCTCCTCGACGAGTACAAGGTGAAGAGGTGCCATATCAGCCGTCTTAAAGAGTGAAAGCTGGTTCATTCAACTCCGGAGAAGTCTTGATGTTTCGTCCGATAATTCGCGGGTCGACTTATTCTCTATTGATTTTGGTATTTCTCCTGGGGGCCTGCTCCGAGGAGTTGAGCGGCCCAGAGCCGCAGATGGACAGTGCGCCAGATGAATTGGCCACGGATCCATCCTTTGCGTGTAATGAAGATCCAGGGAGCTGGATTACATTGAGCGGCGAGGATTTTAGTCCGCTCGTGGTCGACGCCATCGCCACCGAGGCCGATCACGACGTGGAGCTTCCCACGGTGACCTTGACCCTTCGCGCCGACCCGACCGGGGAGGCGACCGAGGAGGGGTTCTCAGTGGTGCTGGAGAGCCCCAGGGGCGCCGAGGCCGGGCAGATTCGTTGGCTCGACGCGGAGACCCTTCAGTTTTTGGTCAGCGATGATCTCGAGCTTCCCCCCGGCGTCTACGACGTACAGGTGACCAACCCCAACGGGGAATCGGTGATCGAAACCGAGGCCTTCGGGGTGTTGCCGCGGCCCAAGCTCGACGAGGCCATCCCGGAGATGACCTGTGTGGCTCAGGGGGAGCGCAATGTGGTGCTTCATGGCGAGGACTTTCTGATTCTCGACGATGAATATCCGACCATCGAGGTCGGCGGAGAGAGCTTCGATATCGTCGCCGTCGCCGACTGCCATGACCTCCACGCCGTCTTCGGCGGCCATCAATTATGCGCCGAAGCGACGGCTCGCATCGACGAGGACTCCCTGGAGCCGGGCACCTATCCGGTGACTCTGGAGAATCTGGAGCCCGCCGCCTGCCCGAGCATCCCCGAAGACGACGGCGTCAATCTGACCATCGTGCCGCCGCCGACGGTCGACGATATCCAACCCTCTCCCATCTGTGCCGAACAGCTCGATTACGAGAGCGTCGAAATTACCGGTGAGGGATTTATCGTCCTCGACGGCGATGGCTATCCCGACGTTCATATCGGCCCCGACACCTTCCAGCCCGAATCGGCCGACGGCTGTGAGTCCATCGACGAAGCTCCATCGATGAACGCCCAGAGCTGCACGAGCTTGACCGTCTCCATTCCCGCCGGCGCTTTCGCCGGGCTGGTCTCGGACGATGAGTTGATCACCGACGTCGCCGTGGTGGTGGAAAACCCCGACCCCGTCGGCTGTCACTCCGAAGAGGAGATCGACCTGGGAATCGTGCCCCCGCCGACGGTCTCGGCCGTGGCGCCCCGGGCGTTCTGCACCAGCGCAGAATCAGTCCTCATCGACGTGGAAGGGGACCATTTCTTTGAGGTCGACGGCGAAATGCCGACGCTGTCCATCGGCGACTCGGTCTACGACACGGTCGGTGTTGACTGCGCCGACGTCGATGGCCAGGAGGGGCTGCGAAATTGTCAGGTTCTGGAAGCCGAGATCGACCCGGCCGACCTGGACGGGCTGACCACCTTGACCGTAACCAACCCGGAGCCCATGGCTTGTGAGAGCGCCGACTCCGAGGAGTTCTACGCCGTACCGGAAGTGCTCATCTCTCAGGCCGACCCGAGCGGTTTCTGCGAAGACGAGACCTTCGACGGTGACCTCACTCTTTACGGCCCCTTCGTCTACGACACCGCCGGCGACCTGCCGGTGGTCACCGTGGACGGAACGGTGGTGGCCATCGACGAGCTCTTTGGTTGTGAGCCCGTCATCGACGGATTGACCATCGAGTCCTGCGAGGGAATTCAAATCACCGTCCCGGAGTCCCTTATCGACGATGAATTCGACGTCACGGTGACCACCTCCGATCCGCTTGCTTGCGGGGAAGACACGGTGGTCTTAGAGCGCACCACGCCGCCCACCATTGACGCCGTGGTGCCCGGTCGAGTCTGCGCCGACGGCGGGACCACCCTGGAGGTGTTGGGCTCCAATATCCATCAGGACGCCGAATTCACTCTCGACGGCCAGGCCGCCACGAGCGCCACCGTCGCCGCCGACGGATCGAGCGCCACCGTGACCTTCGGCGCCAGCATCTCCGGTGATTTCGCCACCTTCGAGGTGATCAACCCCGGCGACTGTGGCTCCGAATATAGCGAAGAGCTTCGCATCACGGACGGTCCGCTTCCGGTCTTCGTCGACCCACCGGTGGTCTACGACGATATGAATACGCAGGTCACCATCTACGCTGCCGGCCTCTACGGTGGCACTGTCGACGAGGTGGAGCTGATTCTTCCCGATGGCTCTACGATCGTCCTGGTTCATAGCTACGACGACAGTCGTCCGGCCGTGATTCAGGCCACCATCCCGGCGGGGACGCTCGGTTCTGTGGACCCGGCCGACCTCAACGACGACGGCACGGCCGACTTCGGCATTCGCCTGACCGACCAGGAGATCACCTGCAGCAACGAGGCCGACGATCTGGTGACCATCACCGGCGAGTTGACCCTCGCCCTGGAAGATATCGACCCGCCATTCGGTGCTCAGGACCAATCGACGGGTGTGACCATCACCGCCGTCGACGAAGCCAACCTGGAGCCCGATGAGGTCCAGTTGGAGGCCACGCCGCGGGCTTATCTCAACCCCGTCGGCGGTGGTGGGAGCGACCTGGCCCGAGAAATTCAGGCCATCCAATTTATCGATGGCACCGAGATGAACGGCATCGTTCCCTCGGGACTGCCCGTGGGCTTTTACGACGTGATCGTCGTCAACCCCAACGGTGAGGTCGGAGTACTCGACGGGGCCTTCCAGGTCACCGAAGAGCGCCCACCGCTTATCGACGGCGTAAGCCCCGGTTCGTGGACCACCAATAACCCCGATCTGGCTGTCGAAATCGAGGGTCAGAACTTCCGCGATCAGCCCGACGATCCCACCGTCGAGGTCTTCTGCCAGCCCTCGGGCTCGGACGAGACTGACGAGAATCTGCTCAACCAGCCGGCGTCGATCGACGTGGTCTCCGTGGCCGATGACCTGGTCCAGATCGTGGTCAATACGGACGGACTGGAACACCTGGACGCCTGCTATATGCGGCTGACCAACGCCGACGGCACCTTCGACGAATATTCGCCGATTACGGTCACCAACCCGGCCGGCAACTTCGTGGAGTTCCAGGCAGGTACTGCATTCGACACGGCCCGCCGCGGACCGACGATGTTCTCCGGCGTGCCCTCACGAGCGGCCCGCTACCTCTATGTGGTCGGCGGTGACGACGGCGCCTTGACCGGGCTGCATAGCTCCGGTGAGTTCGCCCGGGTCAATCGCTTCGGGGCGCCCCAGACCTGGCACTACCTGCCCTACGACCTGCCCTCGGGCAGGACCCTGGCCAACGGAGTGCGCATCGATGATTTCGTCTACCTCGTCGGTGGCCATGACGGCGCCGGTGTGAGCGACGAGGTCCTCCGGGCCCAGGTGCTCGATCCCCTCGACAGTCCGACCATCGTCGATCTGGAGCTGGACCTGGAGCAATTTACGGGTCGTCCTGACTCGCCAGGTGAAGAGAACGGCGACAACGGCGACAATAGTGACGATGGGGATAACGGAAGCGGTCTCGACGCCGGCACCTACTATTACCGAGTCTCGGCGGTCTATACGTCCGACGACCCGGCCAACCCCATGGGTGAGTCGCTGGCCTCGGAACCGCAGCCGGTGAGCCTGCCCGTGGACGGAGTGGAGTTGACCATCTCCTGGATTCCCCCGGAGTATATCAACCACGACATCTCCCACTACCGGGTCTACCGAAACCTTCAGCCCGACGATCCCTACGGCGATGAAGCCCTGATCTACGAGACGGCCGACGCCTCGGAGACCTCCTTTACCGATGATGGTTCCCTGACGCCCATTGCCGGGACTAATCCGCTGCCCACCGGTTCGCTGGGTATGTGGCATCAGGTGGCGACGCTCAACTTCCCGCGAATGGTCGCCGGCATCACGGTGGCCCCAAATCCCGAAGACTCGAGCGAGTACTTCATCTATGCCATCGGCGGTGAAGACGACGCCGGTGACTTCAGAGCGGACTACGAATTCGTCTCCGTCGACGTCAACGGGCCTCGCGCCCAGGATGTCTTCGACGCCGTCATCGGTCAGGACGGCGAAGGGGAAGATATGCTTCTTCCCGCTCCGAGGGGCGAGCACCAGGCGGTGACCGCACATGAGGGTAATGCCAACTCGCTTGTCGGTGAGGCGCCTCATGTATTTACCCTGGCAGGTCAAACCCAGGGGGCCGGTGATACCACAAATTATGTGGCCACCGTTGGACCTGATGGCCACCTGTCTGACTGGACAGCGGTGACGGCGATTATCGGCGGTACCAAAGCCGGTCACGCCGGAGCAGCGATCAATAACAACGTCGCCACCGCAGGCGGGCAGGGCGGTCAGCCCAGCACCCAGGCCTTCCATACCGATATCACCTGTGGGGCTACCTGCCCGCCGCCGGGGCTGTCCAATTGGACGTCATTGTCCAACGTCAATATGGAGCCCCGGGTCTGGATGGGCTCGGTGACCTTCCGTGGCTTCTGGTACCTCGCCGGTGGACTGACCGACGGTGACGTGCCGAGCAATACGGTCGACTACTCCGTGGCTGGAGGTGCGCCCTGAGTTGACCATTTGTGGGACGGCGGCGCGTCTTGAAAAAGGCGCGCCGCCACTCCGAACCACCTTGCTAATGCCACGAAGATCTTAGTCCTTTGAAGGAGTTGTCATGCGACGAATCATCTTTGCTCTCATCACGGTCGGCCTCTTATTGGCCTCCTCACCGGCCTTTGCCTCCGGTGACCATCCCAGCTTCGCCGTGGGCCCCCATGTGGGGGTGACGGCGCCACAGCCCTTTGGCGACCTCGGTTCCTGGCCGGTCTTTGGCCTGGATATTGGCTACATTTTACCCTTCGACGTGGGCATGGAGCGGCCCATCCAGCTCGGCCTGGGCGTCGGTTATACCGCTCCCGGCGCCACCGGAGAGGGCGAGCACCCCATGCTCGGCGAGGAGGGCGGCACCTATGAGTGGGCCCTGCAGCAGCGGATGCTTACCCTGCAGTTGACGACGATGTGGCGGTTCATGCCTCCCGGCCAGGGCTTTAGCGCCCACGCCATCATCGGTCCCCGTATGTATATGATGGAGACCGTCCTGGAAGCGTCGGGCAACGACGGCGCCGACTTCGGTGAGCACCGCGAGACCAATAGCGAATGGGGTCTGGTCTTTGGCGGCGGCGCCGAATTCATGCTCGGGCCGGGCGCGCTCTTTGGCACCCTGCTCGTCGGCGGAAGCCCCCTGGACCAGCGCATCACCGGCGAGGCCAATACGGCAGCCATCAATGCCGATCTGGGCTACCGCCTCTTTTTCTGAGAGAGCCGCCTAGATTTAACTAAAAAACCGACCATCAGAGCTTCGCCGAGTGCGCCTCTGACGGTCGGTTTTTTTGGTTGTTGTGGCTTACTCTATTCTCTCGGCAATCAGACCTGTTGGGGAAGGTATGTCTATAATCCACGCGACTACTCGGCTACAGTGAAGATGATTAGTGGAGGGTTGTTCCGAGAAATGAGAGGAGGAGATCGATGATTAGTGCCCGCTTCGATGACCTGTCAGCGCTCGAAGAATATCTGTGGGAGTATGCGACCAGGGGAGTGAGGTTGTCGGCAAATGCGATGGCCTGGCCCGCCTTTGGCACGTCAGGGCCGATGGGGCCGGCAGTGCGCACGGTGGCGCCGCGTCGAATCGATCGCCAAGCGCGGATTATTGATTTTCACACGGATCGGCGGTCGCCGAAGATGGTTCATCTGGAGACCACGCCGCGGGTGTCCTGGATGGCCTTCGATGAGGAGCTGGGGCAGCAATTTCAGTTCTTCGGCGCCGCCTCGGTCCATGTGGACGATGAGGCGGCCGATTCGTTGTGGGCCGATCAGGCCATCGATGATCTGGAGTTTTATTTCAAGAGATTGGCCCCCGGCACGCCAGTCGACGCCCCGGAGTCGGCCATCGATATCGATTCGGTGGACGAGGCGACGGCGCGGGCCAACTTCTGCGTGGTCAGGACCATTGTCGACGAGATGATCTGGGGTCACCTCCATGAGGAAGGGGAGTACCGGGCGCGGTTTCAGTGGCGAGACGGCCAATTTGAAGGACAGTGGATTGTCCCATAATAAACCACGGTCACTTCGAAATCCGAAGTCTTGGCTCTGTCAGCCCAGCCGCTGCCGATTTATCCTCCCTCCACGTAGCGTTGCTACTCGTCGGTCCAGTCCTCGGCCTCAATCAATCATCTCCACTGTGGCCGTGTGCCAGTCAGAAACCACCTCACCAATCGGTGATCTCATAGTCTTTGAGAAATTGGCCCCATATATGCTCTCCCGTGTTGATGCCGGAGAAGATGGGGTCGACGATGCGGGCGGCGCCGTCGACGATGTCCAGGGGAGGGTGGAAGTCGTGGACGTCGCGTTTTCGGCTGGCGTGGTGGGCCGGATCTTCGTCGGTGACCCATCCGGTGTCGACGCTATTCATATGGATGCCGTCTTCCACATAATCAGCGGCCGACGTGCGGGTCAGCATATTGAGGGCCGCCTTGGCCATATTGGTGTGGGGGTGACGGTCGGTCTTGAAGAGGCGGTAGAATTGCCCCTCCATGGCCGAGACGTTGACGATATGCTTGTCTTTGGTGGGGACGGCCGTCATCAGCGGTTTGAGGCGGGCGTTGATGATGAACGGCGCCACGGCGTTGACCAGTTGGACCTCCAGAAGCTCGACGGCCGAGACCTCGTCGAGCTTGAGGCGCCAGCTATTGACCTTGCGCAGGTCGACCTGCTGTAAGTCGGCGTCGAGCTGGCCCTTGGGAAAGAGGTGATGGCCGCGCTCGCTGTCCTCGGCCAGAAGTTCGACCTGGCTGAGCAGGGCCGACGGCGTCTGGTGGCGAGCCAGATGTTGGGTGTCCTCAGATGCCTGGCCAGACAATTGCCCTAATAGTTTTTTCTGCTCGGAGCTCAACTTCTCCGTCGACAACTCACCGTCCATCAGGTGGTCATAAAACCCGGCCGGTCGCCGCACGGTCTGGCAGGCGTTGTTGATGATGAAGTCCAGCCTGGGCAGGGTCATATTGAGCTGGCGACAAAATTGCTCGACGCTCGGGGTGTGTCGGAAATCCAGCCCGTAGATCTTGAGCCGATCCGACCACTTATGGAAGTCATCTTCGGCGGCGTAACGCTCGGCGGCGTCGTTGGGAAAACGGGTGGTGCAGATCACGGTCGCCCCGGCCCGGAGCAACATGGTCGCCGCCTGAAAGCCGATCTTGACCCGGCTGCCCGTGACCAGGGCATAGCGGCCCGTCAAATCAGCTGTCTGAAAACGCTTGGCATAATTGAAGTCGCCGCAGGGAAGGCACATCTGATCGTAGAAGAAGTGGACGTCCGTAAAGGGTCTGCCGCAGACGTAGCAATCCCTCTCTTCGTTGGTCTGGCCGATTGGCGAAGAGGTCCGGACTTCTTCGTCGTGGCGGCTTTCTTCTTTCCCTGTCTCCTCTTCGCCCACGTCGTGAAATGCCTCGACGCGCCGCGGGGTCTTGAAGATGGGATTTTCGCGCTCCTTTCGGATGCCCGTCTTATCCAATAATTGCTGGTCCTCTTCACGCTTTTTGCGCTTGCGCTTTCGCCGCCTCTCCCGAGCCAGCGCCCGACGCTCCCGTTTTCCCGGCCGCGAAACTCGTCCGGCGGCCATCAAAAACCGGTTTCGCTCATCCTCGTCGATATGAGCCAAAAGCTCTCGCTCCTCGACGAGCTGCTCGAGTAATTCTGTGGCTTCTTCGATTTTCTGTTTCAGATCTTTCATAGCCGTCGTGATATCGAGATAATTCGTTGGATGCAACGGTTTATGTGAAGGCTTCCTCGACTCTCATCGAGTCTTGATGTAACCGACGGGAGCCTCGTGGCGTAATCCCACTGCCATAAATTCCTCTGACCGTCGAATACCTCATGCCTAGCCAATTCAATTATTTCGCCACCGTCCCCCGCAACCTGGAGCGTATGCTCGCCAGAGAGCTCACCGAGTTGGGGGCTGAGAAGGTACAGCATACTCGGGCGGGGGTTCATTTTAGCGGTCCCTTAGAGATGGGCTACCGGGCTGTTCTGTGGTCCCGTCTGGCCAATTCGGTACTGCTGGAGCTGGCAAAAGTGCCGGCGGTGACTCCGGAGGATCTCTACGACGGGGTGCGCACCGTCGACTGGTCGAGACATATGAAGGTCGGCGACACGCTGAAGGTCAATTTTACGTCGGTGCGCTCCGAGATCACTCATACCCGCTACGGGGCGCTGAAGGTCAAAGACGGGGTGGTCGACCAATTTCGCGACAAGCACGGCAAGAGACCTTCTGTCGATCTGAGAAATCCCGACCTCTATATCAATTGTCATGTCGACGGTCCGGAGGCGACGCTGAGCATCGACCTGGCAGGGGAGAGCCTGCATCGGCGCTCCTATCGCAGCGACTCGGGGGCGGCGCCGATAAAAGAGAACGTCGCCGCCGCCGTGCTCCTGCGGGCGGACTGGCCGACCTTCAACGACCAGGGCAGACCACTCTTTGATCCCATGTGCGGATCGGGAACTCTCCTCATCGAGGGGGCGTTGCTCGCCGCCGATCACGCGCCGGGGTTGTTTCGCGATTCTTTCGGGTTTTCCAATTGGTTACAGCACGACCCCAAGACGTGGGAGAAGCTCGTCGAAGAAGCAGAGGAGCGCGCCCAGGTCGGCCTGAGCCGCCTGGCCATGATCCAGGGCTCGGATATCGACAAAAAGGTTCTAAAGACGGCCCGCCGAAACGCGGCGGCCGCAGGGCTGGAAGATAAGATCAAATTCGAGCGCCGGGCCGTGGCCGATATCGAGCCTCCCGCAGGGCGGGGTTGGCCGGGATTACTGGTAGGGAACGCCCCCTATGGAGAGCGTCTAGGGTCCGAGGAGTCGGCCCGCAGACTCCACCGGGAGCTGGGCCAGGTCCTAAGAGATCGCTTCGGCGGCTGGCATGCCTCCATTCTGACCGGCTCAAAAGAACTGGGCATGGAGCTCGGGCTCAGCGCCGACAAGATCTATCATATCTTTAACGGCCGCCTGGAATGCCTGCTGTTGAATTTGAAGATCTTCGAGCGCTGACGGCGCTGTGGCCGCTCATCTCAGGACACCGCGGCCTGGAGGGATTCGATAAAACGCCTTCCCGCCCGTCCCAGGGGGCGGCTGGTTTGATGGACCGCCATGGGCGTGAATTGGTAACGCGAGATTTCGAGGTAGGGAAATTCTACCAGCCTGCGGCAGGCCAATTCTTCGCGGACCAGGTACAGAGGCATCCAGCCGAATCCCAGTCCGGCCAGGAGGGCTGCTTTTTTGGCGTGGAAGTCGCTCAGATAAAAAACTCGGGGACCGCCGAACATGCGGGTGTCGGCCCGACCGCTGGGGCTGGAATCCTGGACGGTGAGCTCAACGTGTTCGTGGAGGATCTGGCGGTCGGCAGGGGAGTCTGCATCGAGCTCGGCCAGCGGGTGGTCCCGTGAGCAGACCAGGACCACCTCGACCGGACTGAGCGCCGTGGCGCGGAGCCCGAAATTGGGTTCGAAATCCTTGACCACCATGATGTCGGCGTCGTCTCGATTAAATCGGTATTGGACGCCGCCCAAAAACTCCATCTTGACCTGAATTCGCGTGGGGATCGCCTCGTCGGCGAAATTTTTGAGTACTCCCAGGATGGGGTCGATGGGCAGGATGCCGTCGATGATGACCTCCAGTTTGGCCTCCCAATTTTCGGAGAGTTGGTGGGCCATGGACTCCAATTGTTGGGCCCGGGCCAAAAGGGCCCGCCCCTCGTCGAGGATGGCTCGGCCGGAGTCGGTGAGCTCGGCGCGGTGTCCGCTGCGATCGAAGAGTTGTAGGGACAGACTTTTCTCCAATTTGCCCACTGCATAGCTCACCGCCGACTGGGTGCGGTGCAGCCGTCGGGCCGCTTCGGCGAAGGTGCCCGCCTCGACGATGGCGTCGAGCACCTGAAGGGAATCGAGATCGAATTTCATGAAAAATGCCCGTAATATTAAAAAATTCGATGAAGTTAAGCAGAAATCTATTATTTCTTTTGATTGCCGAGATGTCTACCTTGAGCGGGAAGTAAGAAATTTAAGCGGCGACGATTATCACTCCGGCACAGAGGTGGCTATGTATTTCAAGCGTGGAAAGACAACTCGACAGGCTCATGTAGACATCCCGGAAGGGACGGTGGAAGAGGAGTTTGCCCGCGAGGGATTTGCCGGGCGGGCTTCTCATCTCTACAGAGAAAAGCCGCCGGTAGAGTGGTCGAATATCGAGGGTGATCTGCGACCTCACGCCCTGGAGTTGGTGGAGCTGCCCGGACTGGGATCTGCGGATTACCTCGAGGGCCGGGTGCCCTTTTTGACCAACGAAGATACCACCATATCGATGGCCCGGGTCGTCGGTGAGATGGATTATGATTTTCGCAACGCCGACGGCGACGAGACGCTCTTTGTCCACACCGGAAGTGGTCGAATCGAGACCGACTTCGGTCCTCTCGACTACCGAACCGGCGACTACCTGGTCATCCCTCGAGGGACGAGCTATCGCCTGGTGCCCGAAGGGGAGACCAATCTTCTGATCGTTGAAACTGCAGGCGCCGTCGACCTTCCCGACCGGGGCCTGCTGGGCCATCACGCCCTCTTTGATCCGGACGTCATCGAGGTGCCTCATCCGGAGGCTCGCAATCGGCCCTCTGACAGCGGCGATTGGCAGCTCAAGATCAAGCTAAAAGACGCGGTTACCACCGTGACCTATGGCCACGACCCGATGAATGTGGTGGGCTGGAAGGGAGATCTGACGGTGTGGCGACTCAATATCGACGATATCCGCCCCATCTCCTGTGAGCGCTACCACCTGCCGCCCACGGCTCACGCCACCTTCGTGGCCGCCGGGGTGGTGATCGCCACCTTCTTGCCGCGCCCCCTGGAGACGGGTGATCCGAAGGCGCTCAAGGTTCCCTTTTATCACGCCAACGTGGATTACGATGAAGTACTCTTCTACCACGACGGCGACTTCTTCAGCCGTCAGGGCATCGACGCCGGGATGGCTACCTTCCACCCCCGGGGACTTCCCCACGGACCCCAGCCGGGAGCCGTGGAGGCCGCCCGCGACAAGGAGCGGACCGAGGAGAAGGCAGTGATGATCGATACCGAAAAGCCCCTCGACTTATGTGAAGCCGGGGCGGCCGTATCCCGTGACGATTATTGGCAGTCCTGGAGTAAGTGAAGTCACTACAGCCTCGATAGATACCAGATTGCTCATCGAATTTGTGCGACGAAACGCACGACAAAAACAGGAGAAGAACTCATGACTGACGCCAACAACCCCCTGGGCCTTCGCGGCATCGATTTTGTGGAGTTTACCGGTCCCGAGCCAGAGCTCTTCGAGACTTTGTTCACGGCGCTTGGATTCTCCAAAACCCGCCGCCACGCCGGCGCCCCTATCGACTATTTTCGACAGAACGACATCCACTTTTTGGTCAACCGAAAAGAGAGCGGGTTTGCCGCTGATTTTCGCGCCGATCACGGGCCGTCGATCTGCTCCATGGCGTTGCGTGTCGACGACGCCGCCTTCGCCCTGGAAGAGGCGGTGCGCCGCGGCGCCAAGCCCGTCGACGGGTCAGCCGCCGCCGACCTTGACCTGCCGGCCATCTACGGCATCGGTGACAGCCTGGTCTATTTCGTCGATTCCTTCGCCGGCGAGGACTCATTTCTCAACACCGCCTTTGTGCCACTCGACGATCCGATCAACGTAGAGTCCACCGGGTTCTTGGCCATCGACCACTTGACCAACAACGTCTACAAGGGCACCAAAGAGACCTGGGCCAATTTCTACAAAGAGATCTTCGGATTTGAGGAGATCCGCTTCTTCGATATCGAGGGAGAGAAGACCGGTCTGACTTCCTATGCGCTGCGCTCCCCGTGCGGGACCTTCTCGCTGCCCATCAACGAGGGCAACGACGAGAAATCTCAGATCGAGGAGTATCTGCGAGATTATAACGGCCCCGGCATCCAGCATCTGGCGCTGTTGACCAATGACCTCCTCGACACGCTGGACGCCGTCGACTCGGAGGCCATCGAGACCCTCGACATCGACGAGGAGTATTACGAGGAGGTCTTCGAGCGAGTGCCCAACGTGGTGGAAGACCACGACCGGATTCGTCACCACGACGTATTGGTCGACGGCGACGAAGAGGGGTATCTGCTCCAGATATTCACCAAAAACGCCATTGGCCCAATCTTCTTCGAATTCATCCAGCGCAAGAATCACAAATCCTTTGGAGAGGGCAACTTCACAGCCCTCTTCAAGTCCATCGAGCGCGATCAGGAGCGCCGGGGCGTGCTGGATTGATTCGCTCCCCCAAAAGTGGTTCTCAATCAGGTGAAGATGACCGGCCGGGGACTGAACCCCGGCCGGCCCAGAGGAGGCCGGCATGCAGACCGAGGTGACGACGAAGTTGAAGATGGAGGGGGCCCACTATATCGACGCCTCCACCAAGGTCTACGAGGAGGAGGAAAATAAGGTGTGGGCCGAGCTCTATGGCACGCGCATGAAGACTCTGCCCGAGCAGGCCTGTGCGGCCTATATGGAGGGGCTGGACAAATTGGAGATGCCCGGCCATCGGGTCCCTCTTCAGGAAGAACTCTCGGAGCGCCTTCAAAAGCTGACGGGGTGGCAGATGCGGGCCGTGGACGGCTTTGTGCCCGCTCAGGTCTTCTTCGACGCTTTTTCACGGCGGACCTTTCCGGCCACCGTGGAGGTCCGGCCCTGGGAGCAGCTCGAATATCTGCAAGAGCCCGACGTCTTCCACGACGTCTTCGGCCACCTGCCGATGCATACGGATCCGGTCTTCGCCGACTTCGCCCAGGAATATGGGATTCTGGCGAGCAGCGTCGACGACGAGGACCGCTTCGACGCTCTGGGTCGACTCTACTGGTATACCGTGGAGTTCGGGCTCATCCGCCAGGAAGGTGAACTCAAGCTCTACGGGGCGGGGTTGATGTCTTCGTTCGGTGAGGCGGCCAACGTCTTTCGCGGCGGCCCCGAGATCCGGCCCTTTGACCTCGACGAGGTCATCACCACTCCCTTTCGCATCGATATCTATCAGCCCCTCTTATTTGTGATCGACGGGTTCGAGCAGCTTCTCGAGGCCGTGGAGACCCTGCGTAAGCGGTGGGCTCAAGAAGACGGCCAATGAGACTTTATCTCGATCCCGTTCTGCGCCACGTATTGTCTACGTCGGCCCAGGGAGAAAAGAGGTCGGGCCGGTCTGGAACTACATCGTGATTGCCCACCAATAACGCCCCGCCGGGGACCATCAGGTTGGCAAATTTCTCGAGAGTTGCTTCGCGGCCGGCAGCGTCGAAATACATAAAAGCCATATTGCGACACAGCACGATATCGCAGGGATGGTCTGGTTCGGCCTGACGCAGGTCGGCGGCGGCGAGTGTGACCTGGCGGCGAAATCGCTCTCGTAGTCGATATTCTCCGTCTTCGCGATGGAAGGCCCGCTCGCGCCAGGAAGGGGGAAGTGCCTTGAGGTTGCCCGGCGGGTAGACTGCTTTCTTGGCCCGCTCAATCATATGCTCGTCGGCGTCGATGGCGTCGATCACCAAGTCCAGATCCTTCCAGGGGCGCTCGTCGTCGAGCTCCCAGCATAAGCGCAGGGTATAGGGCTCCTCGCCGCTGGCGCATCCCACGCTCCAGGCTCTCAACAGATCTCTATCTTGCCCGCGGGCTCGGCCGGCCAGCTCGGGTAGAACGAGCTGGCGCATGCCATCCCAGGTTTGGCGGTCGCGATAAAAGCGAGAGATCGTGATGTGGCAGAATTCGTCGAGTCGCTCCCACTCCTCGCCATGTTCCGACAGATAGCTCCGGTAGTCATCGAGCCGGCGCAGCTCGAGCTCGTCGAGGCGGCGGGCGATGCGCTTTTTAACCTGGCCGCGCACCTTCCGGTAGCCCCGCCACCGATAGCCCAGCTTCGGCAGAGCCCATTGTAAAAAGGGCACCAGGTCATCGTCGAGGATTTCCACCATATCATCAGTCCCGATGGCTGTGAGACAAAGAGATCTTAAAGTTATAAACAAAGAG
>SLJM01000131.1 GCA_007135085.1 Myxococcales bacterium | reverse complement strand
CGGGGCCGAAGACGATGGCCGGCACGCCGGCTTCGGAGAAGAGCGAGGCCTCAGTCCAGAAGTCGACGGCTTCGCCGATCTCGAGCCCCAACTCCTCGGCCAACTGGCGTGCCTTCGAGGCGTCGCCAATCGCCGGCAGGGTAGGCCCGTAGAACCCGGGGGTCCACTCCACGTGGTCCGCGTCGGCCAATGCCTGCAATTCAGCCAATAAGTCCGGGCCGTGCTGGTCGGGCAGGGGCCGGCAGCCAAAGCGCACCGTGGCATCGGGGGCGATGATATTGGGCTTGATGCCGCCGTCGAAGACACCCAGGTTGAAGCGAATTCCGCTCAGGGATCGGTAGGTCCTATTTTCAAACTCTTCGGCCGCCGAGAGAGCCGCAGCGGCCCAGCGGCTCGCCCGATGGACGGCACTGTCGGTCAGGGCGCGGCGCTTGGAGGCGTGGCCGGCGACGCCGCGAAATTCACCGGTGCAGGTGGCGATGCCCCGATGTTCGACGACTGCTCGCGCTTCGGTGGGCTCGGCGACGATGACCGCCTCGAATCGCTCAAACTCCTCGCTTTCGACGAAAGTGCGCACGCAGCGGCTGGAGCCGGCCTCCTCGTCGGTGCTAAATAGCAGCGCCAGATCACCGTCGGTGACCTCGGCGGCGGCGAGCATGCAGGCCGAGGCGCCTTTGATATCACAGGCGCCAAGGCCGATGGCCCGGCCCTCTTCGACGACCAGCTCGAAGGGATCGCTGCTCCAGCTCTCGGAGGCGGGCACCGTATCGACATGAAAATTGAATAAAATTCGAGGATTACCCCTGACTGCCAGAATATTCTGGCAACCATCGCCGAGATCTTCGAATTTTATTCGAAAGCCGGGCAGATTCTCTCTCAAATATTCGACGATTCCGCTATCAGTGGTCCGCCGCGGCGGGTTCTGCGTATCGCAGGCCACCAGCGCCGAGAGATGGGTGAGCGCTCGATCGACGAGGGCTGCCATCACTTATCTCCCTGATCGTATTCGTTGACCTCAGCCCACAGGGTCGTGCTCTGCCCGAAGAGCTGGATAAAGCCCTCGGCTTCGGCCACACCCCAGTCGGCGCTCTGGGCGTAGACGGCGTCGCTTCGCTTCAGGATATGCGGCGAGTCCACGTGAACGGCGTCGACCCGTCCGCCCGTGGTTTCCACGGTGACCGTGCCGTTGACCATTCGCTGCGAGCTCTCCAGATAGGCCTGAAGATCGGCCTTCAAGGGGTCGTGGAAGAATCCCTCGTAGACCAGCTCGATCCATTTATCGGCCACCACGGGCTTGAAGCGATTCTGGTGGCGCGTGACCACCGCATCTTCCAATCCCTGGTGTGCCGCCATCAGGGCCGTAATCCCCGGCGCCTCATAGACGATTCGCCCCTTGAGGCCGATCGTCGTATCGCCGGTATACATCCCGCGGCCCACGCCATAGGCGCCGAAGCGCTCATTGAGGGCCGACAGCATGGCCGGTCCGTCCATCTCCTCGCCATCGAGAGCGACGGGCCGCCCCTTCTCGAAGGTGATCTTTGCCTGGTGGGGCTCTTCGGGCCAGTCCTTTCGGGGCCGCGTCAACTGGTAGGTCTCCTCACCGGGGCGCTCCCAGCGGTCGATCTCGGAGCCCGAGGCGGTCACGCCCAGCAGGTTTTCGTTGATCGTATAGGTCGTGGTCTTCGGTCGGACCGAAAAGCCGCGCTCCTCGAGATATTCTTTTTCATAGACCCGGACGTTGTCGCGCTCCTGCTGGATCTCGCGAATCGGCGCCAGGATTTTGAAGTCCCCCAGGGCGCGCACGGTCAGATCGAAGCGCACCTGGTCATTGCCCATGCCCGTGCAGCCGTGGGCGAAATAGGGAGTGTCCCGCTCGCGGCAGACCTCGAGGGCCTTTTCGACGATAATATAGCGATCGGAGCACAGCAGGGGATAGCGGTTCTGGTAGGTCTGGCCGCCCCACAGCAGGGGGACCACCACGTCTTCCCAGATCTCGGGGCCGGCGTCGGCGACCAGATGCTCTTTGGCGCCCAGCTCATAGGCCCGATCCTCGATATATTGGCGCTCTTCGTCGTCGACCCCGCCGGTGTCGACGAAGAGGGTGATCACGTCATAGCCCTGCTCTTTGAGATAGGGCACGCAGAAGCTGGTATCGAGACCGCCGGAGAATGCGAGTACGACTTCGGTATTGCTCATTTTCTTCATTCCTTCGTTGCTGGAGCACGGGCTGCTTTGCTGGAGCGCGGGCTGCTAGCCCGCATCAGCCGACTAATTTCGCCATGATCGCCTTTTGCACATGCAGGCGGTTCTCCGCCTCGTCGATGGCCACCGAGGCTTTCGAATCGAGGACCTGGTCGGTGACTTTGACGTTGCGGCGCACGGGCAGGCAATGGCTGAAAAGCGCGTCGTCGGTCATGGCCATCTTCTCGGAGTCCACCATAAAATGCTTGTATTGGTCGCGGATCTCCTTCTCCTGGTCCCACCGCCCGAAATAGGGCAGGGCGCCCCAGCTCTTGGCGTAGACCACGTGGGCGCCGTCGTATGCCTCTGCGATATCGTGGGTCACCGTCAGCGATCGGCCCTGGGCTTCCGTGAGCTCCCGGGCGGCGCTCATATAGCGCTCGTCGAGCAGATATTCCTCGGTGGGACATAAGAGGGTGACGTCCAGGCCGAATTTGGCAGCGATAATGAGCCCCGAGTTGGCCACCGCCGTATTGAGCGGCTTCGGGTGATAGGTCCAGGTGAGGACAAACTTTTTGCCATCCGTCTCACCGAGATGCTCCTGGAGGGTCATCATATGGGCCATCTCCTGACAGGGATGGGTGATGGTCTCCATATTGATCACGGGCACCGTGGCGTAGTCGGCAAAGGCGCGGATCACCTTGTCGCGGCGGTCTTCTTGCCAGTTCTCAAATTTAGGAAAGGCCCGCACGGCGATAATATCACAATAACGGGACAGGACGCGGGCCGCCTCGATGACGTGCTCCTCGGCGTCGCCGTCCATGGGTGAACCGATCTCAAACTCCATGGGCCAGGCCCCGCGACCGGGCTGGAGGACGATGGCGTGGCCCCCCAGTTGATGGGCGCCGATGTCGAAGGACGACCGCGTACGCAGCGAGGGATTGAAGAAGACCAGGGCTACCGACTTGCCCTTGAGCAGGGGCTGAAAGGGATCGGCTTTGAGCTCTTTGGCGTGGTCGAGCATAGCCTGCAGTTCTTGCCGCGACCAATCGAGGGTGGTGATAAAATGTTTCACGGTGATGCTGCCTGAGAAAGGAGTGTAATTTGAACCGCTTCGAGGAGGTCCGTCGAAAAAGGGAACTACATCTACCGCGAAGGGCGCCAAGAACACAAAGGTAACGCACTATTTTTTTGGAATCGCCGTGGGGCCTTTGATAGCCTGCCCCAGGTTCGTGGCAGAGGGCGCCTTTGGCGCCGGGGTGGAGGGCCCTGGCGGGCCCGGGGTGGAGCGCGCTTTGCGCGCGGGGTGGAGGGCCCTGGCGGGCCCGGGGTGGAGCGCCTGGACTGCGGCGCGGGGGAACGGCGCGCTGCGGTGTTGGGTGTGGGATCTGTGACGATTGGAATTGGTGAATAGGAGGTATGAGATGTTTGGGCGATTAGTGGTGGTGGTTTTGATCGTCGGGGTGGTCGGGAGCGGGTGTGCATTTGGGAAGATGGAGACCGCCCGGCAATTGGAGCAAGGTGAGCTCGTGACCTCCGGGTCGCTGGACTGGCCGGGGGCTCTTTTCCTGCCCCGCGTGGCGGGCAACGCCATGTATGGGGTCGGTGGTCACGGCGACGTCAGCGCCCACGCCGGGACGACCATCATCACCGCCAACGCCGGAATCGGCGGCCGGGTCTATCTGGGGGAGCGCTTCACCGCCAGTGTTCAGGCCGACGGGATCTATAATTTCGATCCCGTGGAGAGCGATTTTCTCACCGGCGGCGACCAGATCGGAAGGGCCATCATCGCGGTCACGCCGCGGATTACCACCGCCGTAAGAGACGACGAGCTTTTCTACGCCGGCATTCACGGTCACTATCTGGGGATGATCAACCGCCCCGCCGAGGGAGGACTCGACTATTCACAGGGTCGCATGCCAGTGGGCTTTCTCGTCGGCGTGGACCATCTCTTCGCCGGCGGAAACTGGGGTTTTCAGGCCGAATTATCGGCCATGCCCGTGGCCATCGACTTTGAAGAGGGCCCGATCTTCTTCGACAGCCCGCCCTATTTCTACCCCCAGCTCGGCGTGGGGATGTATTATCGGTGGAATTGACGGCCCATCGGTCTCTCACTGCTGCTCATCCAGTTCTTCTTCGAAGATGGCCGTCATTTCCTCCCAGGCGTCGATTGTCACATCCAACCCCTCGAGGTCGCAATCGGCTCGTAGCCTCTCCAACTCTTCGATCGTAGCCCG
>SLJM01000330.1 GCA_007135085.1 Myxococcales bacterium | reverse complement strand
GCCGCCGTTTTGAGCACCACGGTAGCAGAAAATTTGTCCCGTAATTCCAGGGCTGCAGCGACGGCGTCGGCCAGGATGGAATCGATCTCCGAGCCAAGGAGGCGAGATGCTTCGCCAGGGTGGGGGGTGAGCACTGCCGAGGAGTGGCCGGCGAGGTCGCAAAATGTCCGGCGTAACTGGTCGTGTTTTGCCAGCAAATTGAGGGCATCGGCGTCGACGATGAGCCTTTGCGGTGCGGCGTCGATGGTGATCTCAAAAATCTTCTTTGAAAGATCATCTGTGCCGAGGCCGGGGCCGATGACCACCGTGTCGGCTCGCTCGATGGCGTCGACCAGGGTTGGTTTGTCGATCTTTGCCGCCGCTGAATCGAAAGCGGCCCGGCTCATGATCTCTGATGTCTGGGCCGGTATCCAGGGCTGCACGGCGCGATCGGTAGCCACTGTGATAAGCCCCGCTCCGGCCACCAATGCAGCACGGGCCGACAGGGCGATGGCCCCCGATGTCTCCGGCCTTCCGCCGATATGGAGGGTCTTTCCCGCCCCCCCTTTATGGAGATCATCGGGCCGCGTCGGCAGATGGGAGCCCAGCCACTTGCGATCGAGGCCCACAGCGTCGAAGCCCACGTGGTCGCGCACCGAGTTGGGGATGCCAATATCGACGACCACGATTTTTCCACAATAGGAGCGGGCAGGGTCCAGGCATTGACCGACCTTTGCAAAACCGAAGGTGGCGGTCATCTGCGCCGGGGCGGCGCAGCCCAGGACTTGACCGGTGCGTCCGTCCAGGCCGGTGGGTATGTCGATGGCCATGACCGGAGCGGGCTGGTCGCGCAGGAACTTCACGGCCTGTTCGTATCGGCCGGCCAGGGGGCGATCGAGACCTGTGCCCAGCAGGGCGTCGCACCACAGGGCGCAGTCTGGAGCGGCGGCGAGACGGCGGCTCAACTCCTCGTCGTCGGCAGCGATTGCCAGGGAGCCCACAGTCTGGGCGGCGATCTCATAATACAGACCGGCGTCGGGGGAGAGTTTGTCCCCCTCGCCGAGGAGCAGCACGTAGGGCTCAAAGCCCAGGTTGGCGAGCATGGTTGCCATGGCCAGGCCGTCACCGCCGTTATTACCGGTGCCGCATAAAATGCCGATGCGGGCGCCTCGGGGAGGCTGGAAATGGTCAACCAGGGCGTCGACGGCGCCTCGGGCGGCTCGATCCATGAGAATCGGGCCGGGAATACCGACCTCTTCGATGGCCTCGCGGTCCATGCGCCGCATGCTCTGTGGGGTGACCAGGTCCATCGCTGATTCCTGACGTCTTCGAAATTAGAGGGTGCCGATGGCTGCCCGGCGTCCCGCCTCCAGGGCCTGGATCATCTCCTGGACGGCACGTTCAAATCCGACGAGGACGGCGCGGGCGACGATACTGTGGCCGATATTGAATTCCTCGAATTGAGGGATCGCCGCCACGTCGAGGACGTTTTTATAGTCCAGGCCATGTCCGGCGGCCACGGTCAGGCCCAGCGATTCGGCGACTCGAGCCGAGCGCCGAAGACGCTGGAGCTCGACGTCTCGGTCATATTCATAATCGCCGTTCATATTGGAAAAGGGCGTGGCGGCCTCGCAATAGTCGCCGGTGTGGAGCTCGACGATATGGACGCCCAATTCTGCAGAGGCCGAGATCTGCTCCGGATCGGGGTCGATAAAGAGGCTGGTATAGGCGCCGCTTTCCTCTAGTTTTTCAAGGTATTCGGCCAGCCGCTCCCGGTTGGCGATGACGTCGAGGCCTCCCTCGGTGGTCTGCTCTTCACGCTTTTCTGGCACCAAAGTGACCATATCGGGTTGGACGTCGATGGCGATGTGGAGCATCTCCTCTGTGGCGGCCATCTCTAGGTTGAGTCGGGTGCCCACGGTCTGGCGAAGGACGTAGACGTCGCGATCGACGATATGACGGCGGTCTTCACGAAGGTGGATCGTGATCTGGTCGGCGCCGGCCAATTCGGCCAACGCCGCGGCGGCCACAGGCTCGGGATATTGGGTGCCACGAGCCTGGCGAATGGTGGCCACATGATCGACGTTGACCCCCAGACGGGGGCGAATGATGGAAGGCATTTGGTTCCTCACAAATCTACGAAATCAACAACAGAATAAGTTCAAAAGATCAGGCGCCGATAAGCGTGCGCAGGGAGCGGCCCAGTTCGTCGGCATAGGACTGCACGATCTGATCGTCGGGACCCTCGACCATGATGCGCGCCTTGGACTCCGTACCGGAATAGCGGGCCAACACCCGGCCCTCGCTGGCCAATTCACCCTCGATTTTTTGGACCAGGGCCTGAAAATCATCGAGATCTTCAAGGGGCGGCTTCTCACGTACGTCGACGTTGACCAGCACCTGCGGGAAGGGAGTCATCACGCGGGACAACTCACTCAACGGGCTCTGGCGTCGCTGCATGATGGCCAAGACCTGAAGGGCCGCCAACAGGCCGTCGCCGGTGGTGGAGTGGTCCAAAAAGATGAGATGTCCGCTCTGTTCGCCGCCCAGAGAATAGCCGCTGGAGCGCATCTCCTCGACGACGTAGCGGTCGCCCACGGCGGTGCGCACCAGGTCGATTCCCTCGCGCTCCAGAGCGACCTCGAGGCCCACGTTGCTCATCACCGTGGTGACCAGCGTATTTTGTGCCAATTTCCCCATCTCATTGAGATGAATGGCGCACAGGGCCAGGATGCCGTCGCCGTCGACGACCTCACCCTTTTCGTCGATCATGATCACCCGGTCGGCGTCGCCGTCGAGGGTAATCCCCACGTCGGCGCGGGTCTCACGGACTCGTCGAGCCGTATTATGAGGATGGAGGCTTCCGCAATCCTGATTGATATTGAAGCCGTCGGGCCGGTCGCCCAGGGTGAAGACCTCGGCGCCCAATTCACGAAAGACCGAGGGGGCAACCTTATAGGCGGCGCCGTTGGCACAATCGACGACCACTCGAAGCCCGTCGAGGGTCAGGTCTCGAGGGAAAGTATTTTTCAAAAAGACGATGTAGCGGCCCGTGGCGTCGTCGATACGAGTGGCCTTGCCCACATGATCGGTCTGGGGTTGGGGACCGGAGTCACCGAGGACCAGGGCCTCGATGGCCAGCTCCTCTTCATCGGGTAATTTGAAGCCGTCGGCGCCGAAGATCTTGATGCCGTTATCTTCATAGGCGTTGTGGCTGGCGGAGATGACGATCCCCGCGTCGGCGCGCATGCCGGTGGTCAAAAAGGAGATCCCCGGCGTGGGAAGGGGCCCCACCAACTGGACGTCGGCGCCCATGGAGGTGATCCCGGCGGCCAGACCGGATTCGAACATATAGCCCGACACCCGGGTGTCCTTGCCGATGACGATCCGGGTCTGGTGACCGAAGGGGCGGCCCTTGTCGCTCTGGCGGGCCTTGAAATGATGGGCAATGGCCTGGCCCAGGCGCACCGCCATTTCGGCGGTCATCGGATATTGGTTGGCCACACCGCGGATGCCGTCGGTGCCAAAGAGTTGTCGTTTGTTCATAGGGTCCATCCCCGCAGAGTAATCCAGACGCGGTGGTGACGCGTGTGGTGAAAATGGCGTAAAATCATGGAAAACACAATCTGATCACTTTCAAGAAATTGGAAAGCTCAGAGGTCGTCGCCGCCGTTGGCCGGGGATTGATTGATCTCCTCGGTGTCGACCTGTGGGGCCGGTCGGGTGGCGACGCGAAATCGCTCGGGGTGGACGTTGATCAACTCCACCTCCGGGGGCAAGTTGAAGACCTCGGCGCTTCGCGAGAAGATCCCCGGCGGACGGTCGTCTTCCTCGCTGAGATCGATCTCGATGCGCACCAGGTCGCGATTGAGTCCCTCCACCACCGGCTTGGGACCGCGGACCATGATCTCCGCCGTGTCGGGATTGACCTCGGTCTCATAGGAGGTATTGACCGCCTCGACGGGGAGATCGGAGAAGGATTCGGTGATCTCCTCGGTCTCGATGTCGACCTCGATGACGATTGGCTCGTCGAGATCGGCGTCGACCAGGCCGTCGTCGATATCGAGCCGGGCCGTGCGCTGCAGCGGCCGGGTGCGGTGGCTGACATCAATGGACTCGGTGGCCACGGAGTCGATGCCTTCCAGCCGGCCCGTCGGTCCGCGGATGGTGACCATCTGAGGAGTGACCCGGATATCTTCGATCGTATAGGATTCGGCGGGTTCGCCGGTGACCCGGGGGCGAATGGGGACCGTCTTGAATGATTCGGGCTCCAGGTCGACGTAGACCGACTGCGGTTCCAGGTGAGTCACCCGCAGGGTGGGGGGGACGTTGATCATATTTGGTGAAAAGGTGATCACACTATCGGTGTCGGCCGGGCTCAGATCGATGCGGATCGGATCGACCTCTCGGGCGTCGAAGCGATTGATATCACTCCAGCGACCGCGAATGGTGACCTCCAGGCGATCGACGGGATCGGAGACCAGGACCATCCCGTCGGGCACAGTCATCTGGACCGGCGCAGATCGGACCACCACGGTTTCGCGGTCTTCACTGACCCAGATATACAGGGCCAGAGTGAGCACGGCGGCGATAAACTTCAGATAGAAGTTGTTGACGAAGATTCGCCGCCCCAACGCTATGAGTACGCCACCTCGTCTCATCGGTCCTTCTCGGCCTCGGAATCGGAGTGGACGTCGGCGCCAGAGGGCTGTTCGTCGCTCCGAATGTCCTCTTCGGTGGAGCTTCGACGGCGACCGGCGGAGGCGATCTCATTGCGAAAGCGCTCCAGCAGGGTCATGCGCCGTCGCCGCAGGTGCCGGGAGCTATAGATGCGTTGTAAGAAGGCGCGCATTTCGTTGGCGTCCATATCTGGGTAAAGTTCGCCGTCATAGGCCACCGAGATCCGTCCCGTCTCCTCGCTGACGATGGCCACGGCGGCGTCCGTATCCTCGGTCAGGCCGATACCGGCCCGGTGACGGGTGCCCAACGACTTTTCAACCCGGGGGTTGATGGTCAACGGTAAGAAGGCGCCGGCGGCGGCGATCCTTCCCTTTCGGATGATCACCGCCCCGTCGTGAAGGGGGTTTTGGTGCTCGGGCATAAAAATCGTAAACAGCATATCTTTGGAGGCCACGGCGTCGACCTCGATGGCTTCCTCGACGTAGTGGCCCAGGTCGGCCTCACGCTCGATGGCGATGAGGGCTCCCAATTTGCGATTCGACAGCATCACGCAGGCCTTGATGACCTCTTCGAGCACCGAGGTATCCTCAAACGATCCCTGACCGCCCAGCAATGGGGTGCGTCCAAATTGGGCCAGCGCTCGACGAATATCCTCCTGGAAGATGATCACCACGATGATGATCAGGTTGGCCATGAAGATATCGATGATCCAGTGGGTGGTCGTCAGGTGAAGGTAATCCTCCTGAGACAGATAAAAGAAGATCAGCACAAAACCCAGGCCAAACACCATCTGCAGGGCGCGAGTGCCCTTGATGAGCAAAAGGATCCGGTAGACCACGAAGAAGACGATCCCCAGATCGAGGACGACAAAAAAGGCGTCCCAGCCGCTTTCGATGCGGAATATGTCAAACAATATTTCCATACCCGAAAATACCGGCGTCAAAGATCAGCGACCGACGGAGATCCCCAATAGTGAATCACCAGGAGGGGAAGAGCAAAAAAATTGCATAATTTGCCTCCCTCCCCGCCCCGGGGGGCATCACCGGGAAATCTCGGCGCCGTCCATGGCGCAGATCGCCTCGGCTATCCGGGTGACCTGGACCATTTCTTCCACGTCGTGGACGCGCACTATGTCGGCGCCGGTCAAGATGGCGCAGGCCACGGTGGCCGCCGTGCCCCAGACCCGTTGATGGGGAGGGCGATCGAGGACGGCGCCGATAAAACTCTTGCGGCTCGTGCCCACCAGCAGGGGATGGCCCAGATCGGCAAAAGACGACAAGTCACGGATCAGCCGATAATTATGGGCCACGGTCTTCCCAAAGCCGATGCCCGGATCGAGAAGGACTCGCGAGGGGTCGATGCCGGCTTCGACGGCCCTCTGGAGGCGAGCTTCGAAATAGGTGCGAATATCGCCGATCAATTCGTCGTAGGCCACCTGGTCCTGCATCGTCTTCGGCGTCTTTCGAATATGCATCAAGACCAGGCCGCATTGCAGATCGGCCACGGTGGGGCCCATGGCCTCATCGAAGCCCAGTCCGCTGATATCGTTGACCAGGTCAGCCCCGGCCTCGACGGCCGCTCGGGCTACGTCGGCCTTGTAGGTGTCTACCGAGATCCAGGCGTCACAGTGTTGGCTGATCTTCTCGATGACCGGTACGACGCGCTCCATCTCCTGGGCCGCCGTGACGGGCTCGGCGCCGGGACGGGTGGACTCTCCGCCGATATCGAGAATATCAGCACCGGCCTCCCATAACTCCAGAGCGTGTTCGACGGCCTGCCCTTCATCGAAGAAGTGACCGCCGTCGGAGAATGAATCGGGGGTGACATTGACCACGCCCATCACATAGGCGCGTTGACCAAAGGACAGGCGCCGATCGCCGACCACCAACGGTGGTAGCGAACGGCGCCTCTGGGAAGTAGCCATATAGCTCATCGGCGATACCCGGTCCTCAGGTCATCCTCAGGTCGGTGCCAGGTCGGGATTGACCGCGTCAGCGGGGCGGTCCTTGGCCTTATCTTTGAGGCGAGAGGCAAATCCCTTTTTGGGGGCTTTTTCCTCTTTCTCGGCCCGCTCCTGTTCTTTTTTGTAGCGTCGGTCCCGGATCCAATCCAGATCCCGGTGCTCTACCAGATGGGTGATCTCGTCTGCATCGAGGGCCTCGAATTCGAGCAAGGCCTCGCTCATCAGGTCGAGGAGGTCTCGGTTCTCGGTGAGAATCTCGACGGCCATATCGTATTGCTCGGTGACGATACGACGGATCTCCTGGTCAATATTCTTGGCCAGATCCTGGCTGTAGGGGCGTCCCCCACCGCCGTCTTGACCGCCGACGAAGGGTTGGTCGCCGTCGGAGCTGCCGTAGAAGAGGGGGCCGATGGAATCGCTCATGCCCCACTCGCAGACCATGCGGCGTGCCATCTTGGTGGCCACCTCGATATCCTGACCGGCGCCGGTGGTGATATCGTCAAAGACGATGGCCTCGGCGGCGCGACCACCCATCATCACGGAGATCCGCTTGGTGATATAGTCGCGATTATAATTGTAGCGGTCTCGGTCGGGAAGCTGCTGGGTCACGCCCAGAGCTTTGCCGCGGGGGATGATGGTCACTTTGTGGACCGGGTCCGTATTGCCCTGAAGGAGGGCGACGATGGCGTGGCCCGACTCGTGGAAGGCGGTGACCTTCTTTTCCTCGTCGGACAAGACGATGCTCTTACGCTTGGCGCCCATCAAGACCTTGTCTTTGGCAGCCTCGAAGTCCTCGGCCTCGACGCGGTCTTTATTTTGGCGGGCGGCGAGCAAGGCGGCCTCGTTGACCAGGTTTTCCAGGTCGGCGCCGGAGAATCCCGGCGTGCCACGGGCGATATTGTGGAGATCCACATTTTTGCCGATCGGCGTGCGACGGGTGTGAATCTTGAGGATTTCCTCGCGACCGCGCACGTCGGGCGGGGTCACGCGAATGCGTCGATCGAATCGGCCCGGGCGAAGCAGGGCCGGGTCGAGGACATCCGGGCGGTTCGTCGCGGCGATGAGGATTACCCCTTCGTTGTGCTCGAAGCCGTCCATCTCCACCAGAAGCTGGTTGAGGGTCTGTTCGCGCTCATCATGTCCACCGCCCATGCCGGCACCGCGGTGGCGTCCCACGGCGTCGATCTCGTCGATGAAGATGATGCACGGCGAATGCTGCTTGGCCTGCTCGAAGAGGTCCCGCACTCGTGAGGCGCCGACGCCGACGAACATCTCGACGAAATCGGAACCGGAAATCGAGAAGAAAGGCACCCCTGCTTCACCGGCGACGCCGCGAGCCAGAAGGGTCTTACCCGTGCCCGGCGAGCCCATGAGCAACACGCCCTTGGGGATTCGTCCGCCGAGGCGGGTGAATTTCTTGGGGTTCTTCAGGAATTCGACGATCTCCTGAAGCTCCTCTTTTGCCTCTTCGATGCCGGCGATATCGTCGAAGGTCACCCGGGCCTCGTTCTCGTCGAGGAGGCGGGCTCGAGATTTACCAAAGGTCATGGCTCGGCCGCTGCCGCCGCCCTGAAATTGGCGCATCAAGAAGATGAACAGAACCACCAGCAAGAGCAGTGGAATGGAGGTGATCAAGATCTGGCGCCACAGGCTGTGCTGGTTGACCTTCTCGAAGGTCATCCCCACTTCCTGGGCCATCATGATGTCTTGAAGATCCTCGCCGACGGGGCCAATGGTGGTAAATTCGGCCTGGCCCTCGTGGTTTTCAGCGGCAAATTCTTCGACGAAGAGACCTTCGATCTCTTCCCCTTCGATGTGAACCGATTCGATATGACCGGCTTCGACGGCAGCTCGGAATTCACTAAAGCCAATCTCAGTGACTTCCTGGCTGCTATCGGTGAGGATATTGAAGACGACCACGGCCAAAATGATCAGAGTGGCCCAGATGACTACGGCGCGAAGTGGAACCTTATTGAGCACTTTGTCCTCGTCGAGACAGTGAGACAGCAGGTGTTGCGGGGGCGTCGAAACTCTTTGAAATCGTGCAGCGAATCGGCCCCACGAAGAACCTGCAGCGCCGGTCGGCGCACAGACGGATTAGCTATACCACCTCCCCTATGGTGGTTCAACCGAAGGCGACGGGTGAAAACAAGCTCGAAAAGGCCAGGATTGGCTGTTCTCTATGTCCTGAATTCGAGCTGCTGTCGAACGTCGACTTCGAAGGGAAGAAGGCAGAGGGGGGGCAGTAAATTCCGTCATGATTGTAGAAATTTAGAATGATGCGAAAAAAATTGGGGGATCACGACCACTCATCCAGCTCTGTCACCTCGATCTCCCAGACCCGCCTGGACTGCTCTGTTGGCAGGCCATAGGCTCCTCGCAGCAAGCCGGCGGCCCAGATTAATTCGCCGTTGGCGTCCAATAGACAAGGCCACCGCCAACGAAGATCGGCGTCCACTGAATGGGCGGAGAAGATCTTGGATAATTTCTGGTGATAGACCTCACCCTTGTTATCGAGCCGCCTCAATTGCGCTCCCTCGGGAGGTCCACTCAAGGTCAGGGGCCGAGCCAATTTATCGACGTCGAAGCGGGCCGCCCATCGAGAGCGGGGGCTGTCGGGATCGTATTCGTAATTCTCCACCAATCGCCAGCAGACCACCCCGTCGAAGAAGGGGGCCTGGCCGCGGTCGAAGGGGATGAGTTGAATGGGCTGGACCTCTCGCTGGAGCACGTCTTTTGCGCCGCGGGTCTGGCTGGGCTCATAGACGACACGGTCGGCGGCGATGGTGATCACACAGCCCGACAGCGTCAGGTGGTGGGGAGCGCCCGTGGGGGGGGCGCAGATGGCGTCGTAGATACGGTGCAGCGACGGGGCATCCAGGGCGGGCTGGAGGTGGTGAAAGAGTCGAGCCACTGTGGCCTGGGGGGCGTCGGCCAGCGGTTGGCGCTCAAAAGCGCGTCGCCGAAGACCGGGGGCGGTGAGTTCGGCGCGGGCGGTGAGTTGTCGGGCATAGAACTCAGCGGCCTGTCGCTCCGCTTCTAGATTTTGTAAGGCCCGGAAAATGGCGCGGCGATCGCCGCAATCACCGGCCAGATGGGGCAGAATATGGTGACGAATCCGGTTGCGCTCGTAGGCGTCGGTGAGGTTGGTCGGATCTTCGACAAATTCCACACCATGGCGCCGGGCATAATCCTCGAGAGCAGCACGGGAGACGCCGAGGAGGGGGCGAATCGCCACGAGCTCCGTGCCAAGAGTGGGGAAGTCTGAGCAGACCTTCATCGACGTCAGACCGTCGAGGCCGGTGCCTCGCTTCAGATTTAAGAGAAATGTCTCCAGCCGGTCATCGCCGTGGTGAGCGAAGGCCACATAGGTGATCCCCCGGGCCAGGGCGTAGTCGGCGATGGCCGCCAAACGGGCCGTTCGGGCCGCTGTTTGGCCCCTGCGTTCATCACGGCCCAGGTTCAACTCCACCACCTCGATAGGAAGGCCCCCTGTCTTTGCCTGGCGCTGACAGAATTGTGCGTCTTTTGAGGAATCGGGGCGCAATCCGTGGTCGACGTGGATGAGCTCGATGGCGGGGCCACCCCGGTGGTGGTGGTGAGTGGTCAATAAGTCGACCAGGACTGAGGAATCAAGGCCGCCGCTATAGGCGACCAGAATTGGCTCATCAGCCCTGATATTGGCTTCGTAAAGCGCCTGTGACAGAAATGTCAGAATTTGATCAGTCGTCGTCATCGGCGTCGGGGTCGGCTCGGCCAGTGTCCAAAAAAGCGTGGATCGCGCCGGGCGGGATGGCCAGGCTGCGCGTGCCGTCTTCGGGGTAGCGCAGGGCGCTGATGGCGATGAGCGTGCCGTCGGGGCCCACCACGGGAGCGCCGAGGACGGCCGTGAAATTAATCAGGAAATAGAAGGAGTATTCCAACTCCAGGTTCTCGGAGTTCCCGTAGGTGATGGGGGTCACCGAGGTGCCCACGGCCGGGCTATATCCGAAGATATGACCGGGTAGAACGGTGCTCATATCATGGATCACGAATCCTGTGTCGGGGCCCTCGAAGTCCTCGTCGCCGGTGGCGGCCAGGCGGGCCAGGTTGAGGTGTTGATTTGCCTCGACCACCTCCAGGGGAATCAGGCTGTCTCGGTATTTTTCGAGTAATTGTTGGTTGTTGCCGGCCTTGAAGTCGGACAATCGCTGAGAGGTCTGATCGCCGGCCTCCAATCCACCGCGGGAGAGGGCGTGGCCCACGTCGCCGGCGATGGCGTAGATCTCGTCGGCCTCGCGGAGCCAATCGGCGGTGCCGACCAGGACCGGGTCGTCGCCGGACTTTTTTGGTGAAATCCACAGGGCGTGGCCCCGATAGACCATCTCCGTGGCTCGATAGGGCCGAGGCGGTCGCTGGACGGTGATGATCTCCACCGTGGCCGCCGCGACCACTTCGGTCAGATCATCGAGGTCGCCGTCGCGAAGCGCTCGGGGCAATTCATTTGAGCTCATTCGTGAGGAGGACCCCCGGGGCAGGCCGGGCCGATAGTCGGGAAGTTCGTTGGGCTTGACCCGCTGCACCCGCACCTCGTCGAAGGTGGCAAATGGTGACGCTTCCTCTTGCTGGTCGGTGGGCTCGTCATCGACCTGCTGAGCGAATACGGACGTGGCGCCCATGGTCAGCAGAAGGACCAATACGCTCACCCTCAAGAGCAGTCGGGTCATATGTTGGAAGAGGTTGGGCATAGGTGCCTGGTCGCTTAGAGGGGCCCGTTCAGTTGGAGTAGTATAGAGAACTCAATAATTGGAGCAATATATTCGTGGAGAGCACAGAGTGGAGCGCGAAAAACTGTTTTGACGCGCTGTGTCATGGTCGCTATTCTAAGATCTTCGCCTTCGCGTCAGCGACGAAAATTAAAGGCCCCCAAACCCCGGGGAGGTCGGGGCTTATCGATCGTCGAGCCTGGCCCGGGGGCAGTGCATATTAATTCTGATGTTGCATGGAGCAATGGTTATGAATAGCGAACACGCCTTACGGGTGGCCCTGGTCTGGAACGGCACCATCTATCAGGAACGACTCTTCGTATGCGCCGATGAGCCGACGGTGACCGTGGGAAGCGCCGAGTCCAATATCTTTACCCTCGCCACGAGGGGATTGCCCGAGACCTTCGAGGTCTTTGAGCGCACTGAACGGGGTTATCTGCTGCGATTTACCGATCAGGTCGCCGTCGACCTTCGGATTCGCGACGAGCAATACGACAGTCAGGAGCTCATCGACGGGGATCGAGTCCTTCCGGCGGGGACGGTGGAGACCGCCGACGGTGAGGCCGCGGTCTACGAGCGAGAGCTTCGAGGCGGCGACTGGGGCGTGGTGGGACTGGGACGGGTCAATCTCTTCTTTCAGGTCTCAGAGCAATCGGAGGTCATCGCCGGGCGGAGTCCCTCGGAGGTCTTCGACGGATTTCTCTCGATGGCGCTGCTCTTTGCCTTCCTCCTCCACCTTGGATTTTTGCTCGCCGCATTCCTGCAGCCCCCGGCGTTGGAGCTGGACGATCTCGATTATACTTGTGTGCTCGCCACCTTTCACGTCGACGATCTCGAAGACGTGATCGAAGAAGAAGAGGAGATCGTCGACGAAGATGGCGCGGTCGACGACTCGAGCGCCGACGACATCGAGGAATTGGCGGAGTTTGCCGATGAGCCCGATGAGTCAGCCGACGCGGAGTTGGCCGAAGCGCCGGTCGACGAAGAGATAAATATTATGGAGGTCGGAATCCATGACGCGCTGGCGGGAAATGAGCCGGGGGGGGCGTTAGAAGGGCTGTTTACGGATGATATGGGCGACGTGGAGATGGCTTTCCTCGAGAGCGGCACCGAAGAGATCGCCGGCGGTCGAGGCACCGGTGATTTTGGTATGATTGGCCCCGGCGGGGAAGGTGATGTGGCAGATCTGGGGGGAATGAATGGAATTCGCTCGGGCTCGAGAGGACCGGGGATCGATCCTGGACACGGCAGCTCACCGAGACCGTTCACGCCGGCACCGGTGGAGGAGGCCGAAGTGGGTGATTTTTGCCATCCCGGCCATATCCAGCGTGTGGTAGCCGCTCGCGCCAACGCCATTCAGCATTGCTTCGAGCTCGAATTGCAGGTCGATCCGAGCCTGGGCGGCAATATGATCGTCGAATGGCGCATAGAGCTCGACGGCTCGGCGTCGCGAGCGCAGATTGCCGAATCGACCATGAATAACCATAACGTCGAGGCCTGCGTGGTCCGCGTCGTCGAGCGCATGCGCTTTAACGAGCCCGACGGCGGGATGTGCCAGATCCGCTATCCATTCGTCTTCACAGGATTAAAATGAGGGCGATTGCAGATGAATTATACCCAGTCCTTGACGGTCTTTTGAGCAACCCGTATCCTTCGGTGTCCCTGCAGATGGCCCTGTGTGTTTTTCAGCGCCTTCGATGCCCTATCAAAGGGGATGGGATAATGAAAGAAAATGGCAGAAAAACGCGGATGAACGGAGCCTCTCGGTGAAGTCAAAGAACCATAGTTTAAGAGTCGCCCTGGTCTGGAACGGGACCATCTATAAAGAGCGCGTCTTCTCGCAGGTCGACGAGTCCATCATCTCGATGGGCAACGACGACGAGAATGTGTTCTCCCTTCCCGCGCCGGGATTCCCGGGCACCCTGGACGTCTTCGAACGTCAGGAAAAGGGTTATAAGCTCCAGTTCACCGATGCCGTTGATCTGACGCTACATATCAACGACGAGGAATACGATCTGGAAGAACTCGTCGACGAGCGGCGGGCCATTCAGGTCGGGACTGTGGATACCGAAGAGGGCAAGGCCACCGTCTACGAGATGAATCTTCATTTCGGAGATTGGGGCGTCATCGACCTGGGCAAGATCAATATCTTCTTCCAGTTGATGGAAAAGTCAGACGTCGTCGCCGGCAAAAAACCTGGTGAGATGCTCGACGGTCCGTTGTCGGTGGCCCTTCTTATCGCGCTTTTACTGCATGCGGTCTTCTTGATCATCGCCGAGATGCAGCCCCCGCGCCCGATCCTGGAGGATCTGGAATATCTGGAGCGGATGGCTGAATTCCACGTCGACGATCTGGAAGATGCCATGGAGGAAGAGGAAGAGGAAGAAGAAGAGGATACGACCGCCGAGAAAGCCGGCGGTGAAGAGGGCGAATTCGGCGATCCCGAAGAAGAGGTCGAGGATTCGGAGATTCCCGAGGTCGACGCGGAAATGGTCGATGAGATCGACGTCGAAGAGATCGGTATTCACGAGGCGCTGTCTCAGGACACCCTGGGAGAGTCGTTGGATAACCTCTTTGACGACTCCGATGGATTCGACACGGATATCGTGGTGGCCATGGCTGGTGACGGCGATGCCCTCGACATCGGTCGCGGCCAGGGCGGTATGGGGATGATCGGCTCCGGCGGCGGCGGCGGTGGCGACGGCTACGGCCGCGTCCACGGTCTCGGCGAAGTCGACACCGGCGGCGGCACCGGCGCAGGTGGTGAAGTTGGCCGTGGAGAGCAGCGCGAAGTGCAGACCATGGAGCGTGGAACTCCCGACGTGGGCGATTTCTGCGACCCCTCCAATATCCGACGCGTCGTGGGCGCTCGCGCAAATGCGATTCAGCACTGCTTCGAGCGTGAGCTTCAGGTCAACCCGAGCCTGAGCGGTAATATCACGGCCAATTGGCGAATCGAGCTCGACGGCTCGGTGAGCAACGTCATGATCTCGAGCTCCACTTTGAACAACAATAACGTCGAGAGCTGCGTGACCCGCGTCATCTCCAGGATGCGCTTCGCCGAGCCCGACGGCGGTATGTGTGAGATTAACTACCCCTTCGTCTTCTCCGGACTGCAATAGGGGCAGGGTGAATCACAAAGAAAAAGGGCTCCCCGTCGGGGAGCCCTTTTTTTGTTCTTCGATTAATGCTTCCCGATTCAGATGCCCAACATCTTTTGCAATTCACCGGTCCTCTTGAGGGCCTGCACGTCTGTGAACCCACCGACGGCGACGTCGTTGATGAAAATCTGAGGGACCGTGCGTTGCCCCGTACGCTCGACGAGTCTCTTTCGCTCTTCGGCGTCGTTGAATACGTCGATCTGTTCGTATTCCACGCCCATCTCGTCGAAGAGGCGCTTGGCCATATCGCAATAGGGGCAATATTGGGTGCGGTAAATCACTACGTCAGCCATTGTTTCGGTCCTTCTCTAAGTGATTGAGGCGTTCTGGTTTGAGTGACTACGAGGTTTCATCGGGACTCAAGACCCAAGACTCAAGACTTTTGCTCGAGTTGAAAGGGCATCAGCGCGAGTAAGGGGTCGCGCTTTGCCAGGGCATGGACGAGTTTAAGATCGCCTACGGCACCGGTCCAGAAAGACGGGCTCTTTGCCGATTGGCGAATCAGGGCGCCCAGGCTGATCTTGCGGTGTGGGGCGAATTGGACGGTCGTGTCTTTTGGCAGGGCCGGATCGCTCAGGGAGCGCAGGATCTCCAGGGCGTCGTCGAAATTGCCCAGGTGGTCGACCAGGTGGCGTCGGTGGGCGTCGGCGCCGGTGTAGATGCGTCCCCGGGCGTATCGGTGGAGGCGGCGGCGCGGGATCTTTCGGGCGTCGCCGACACGGCGCAAGAATTGACGATAAAAGGAGCGGGCGTCGCGCTGGAGGTTGTCCAGGACCTGCTCGGACAGGGGCTGGGCCAAGCTCTCGAATTGAGAGGTCTCATGGCGGGCGAAAGCCTCGGCGGTGATGTCGAAGCGCTCCAGCGTTCCCGGGAATGAAAATTTGCCGGCGATGACGCCGATGCTGCCCATGATCGTCTCCTGATGACAGACGATCTGATCGGCGCCCACGGCGAGATAATAGCCGCCGCTTCCGGCGACGTCGCTGCAATAGGCGACGGTGGGCTTCTCACAGCGCAGTCGGCGGATGCCGTCCCAGACCATCTCGCTGGCCAGAGCGCTGCCTCCCGGGGAGTTGATGTGGAGCAACACCGAGGCCACCCGGCGATTGGAGGCCAGTTGCCGAAGGACCGGGAGGACCTCCGAGGGGTCGATGGTGGCCGCCGAGTGGCCGGGGATTTCCATATTGGGCATGACGATCATGCCCGACAGGTCGACCACGGCGATGACTCGGGGGCGGCGAAATAGAGGCGTCCAATTATAGGTGGGAGAGGCCTCGGCGTAATCTGTGGCGTCTTTGAGGCTCACCGCCTGGCGTTTTTCGTTCTTCTCTTCGCCTTTTTTCCCTTCCCCCTCCAACTTGTCTTTCTCATCGTCGTCTCTTCGAGGAAAGGCCGGGGTGTCGACGAAATCCGGGCCCTCTTCGATCCAGCGCCGCAGAAACCGGCGGTGAATCCGACCGTCGATAAGCCCCATGGCCTCGGCCTGACGATCGTCGAGGGGCATGCGCTCAAAGGCTCGGCTCATGGTGGGGGCGGTGATCCCGCGCCGGGTGGCGATGCGTTCCTCGCGAAGCTCGGAGAGCCCCTCAACCATCTGCTCCATCATCAGCCGAAGGGGCGGGGTGGCCTCGCTTTTAAAAAAGCGGTGCGCCGCCCCTTTGAAGGGACCGATGTGGACGAATTGGGCTGCCACGCCTAATCTGTCGAGGAGGGCGCCGGCGAAGAATTGCTCGAAGCGATGGCCGAAATAATAAAATCGGCCCCCTGGCGTCATCACCACCTGGTCGGCAGCCACGGCCAGATCGTATTGGCGGCCCATGACGGTATGGCTGTGAAAGATGATTGATTTGCCCGATTGACGAAGCCGCTCCAAGAGAGCTCGCAGATCGGCGGTGCGCCCGCCGCCGAGCATGACGTGGTCGGCGACGATGACCACCCCCTCGATACGCTCGTCGTCGGCGATGGTCTCCACTATGTCTCGAAGTTCGAGGTAGGAAGGCGTATCCTGAAAATATTGGGCCAGCCCCGTGGGCGGTCCGATCAGGAAGCGCCGCGGCAATTTGAGACGGACCCATTTTCGCCGCTTACGGGTCAAAAAATGACCGAGGCGAAAGAAGAAGGTCTTGAGCGCGAAGGACAACAGCTTGAGTAAATTCCAGACAAGCGCGAAGGGCGCACGGAGCATCGTCGACTCGCAGGTGGAGGGACGTTATTTTCGGGACGGGCAGCTTAGTCGCCTGACCGGTTGGTGTCGAGGCTACCGGCGACAGTTGATGGTGGTGGTCGTCGTCACTGTCCTGTGGGCAGCCCTGGCTGCAGGATGTGTCAATACCGCTGAGTGCGATGAGCATGTGGGTTGTTCCGAGGGATTTGTATGCTATCAAATTCACTGTCTGCCGGCCTGCGAGGATCAAGGCGATTGCGACGACGACGAGATCTGCGCCCCTTGTGACGATGACGAGGTCTCGCGCTGTCCCGGAGACAGTGGACGAAAAGCCTGCGTGGCCGATGACGACTTGATGAATGACGATGATCAGCAAGAAGAAGCAGGGGAATGACAATTTTGACAAAATTTTGTCGAGGCCGGTCATGACACGAATGATCGACGTCGAAGTGGAGCAAAAACGGATCAAGATCAGCTTTCCCTACAAGCGCGAGCTCGTGGAGGTGGTCCGAACTCTGCCCGACCGGTGGTACGAAAATAGGACCAAGACCTGGTTCGTCCCCCTGCAGCACCTCAATTACGTCATCGAGCGCCTCGACGGCTATCACTTCAAATACTCGCCGGCGCTGCGCAAATTTCGAGGCCAGACAAAGGGGGAGACCGGCGACAAGCCTCCCCAGCCGGCGCTGCAGGCGGTGCCCGACGGGACCTGGACCATCAGCCGCCTCAATCATGCCGCCCGCGCGGCGCTGCGCCAGCGCTTCGACGAGTCGATCTGGGTGGTGGGGGAGCTGCAGGATTTTGATAAGAATCGGTCCAGCAATTATCAAAATTATTTTTTCGATCTCGTGGAGCGTCCCTTTGCCGGGGCAAACGAGGTGGCGCGGCTAAAGGCAGTGCTCTTCGATCGCCATCGCCAGACCATCGCCCGACGCCTTCGCAACAGCGACCTCAAATTGGCGGACGGGCTGGCCGTGCGCCTTCGGGGCAAGATCGATCTCTACGCTCGTAACGGGCGCTATCAGATATTGGTCGACGATATCGATCCCGCTTATACGGCGGGGGAGATCGAGCTCAATCGAGAGCGGGTCTATCGGGGGCTGAAAAAGAAGGGTGTCGAAAACGATAATCTGCGATTGAGCTGGCCGGTCTGCCCCTTGCGAGTGGGCCTTATCACCAGCGTAGACAGCGACGCTTATAACGACTTCGTCCATACCCTGGAGCAGAGCGGGATCGGCTTCTTGCTCACCGCTCATCATGCCAACGTGCAGGGGGTGCATACGGAGCGCTCCGTGCTGGCGGCGCTGAGCTATTTTCGAGAAAATGCCCATCAATTCGACGTGGTGGCCATTATCCGCGGCGGCGGGTCGCGCTCGGAGCTGGCCTATTTCGACACCGAGGCCATTGGCGAGGCGGTCTGCGGCCACCCGCTCAAGATCATCTGCGGCGTGGGGCACCAGCGAGACACCTGTTTGCTCGATCTGATCAGCGAATCGACGAAGACACCCACAGCGGCGGCGGCGCGGGTCGTGGAGGCGGTCGAGGAGTTTCGATATGCCCTCGATGAGCGCCAGATGGCCATCGCCGAGCGGGCCGAGGGGCGAGTGGAGCGCGACAAGCAAATATTACATCGCGCAGCGGCGCGGTTGGAGCGGCAGGTGGTGCGTCGTCTGGGGACGGCGCGGCAGCGCCAGGCCCGGCTGGAGGGCGATCTTGGCGAGCAGGTGCGGCGGGCGTTGGCCAAGAAGCAGCGGCTCGTCGACGCTCGTCAAGATCGCCTGGACGGCCAGCTGCGGCGCACCATCGACAGACGGCGCTACCAGGTCGACGGGGCACGCCGTCAATTGTCGCTGCCCCGGCTGGAGCGCCGGCTCCTTCGACGGCGCCAGGACCTGGCGCGGCGATTGGAGCGTGTCGACGAGCTCAGCCGGCGCCAGGGCGCTGAGGCCCGACGGCATCTAAAACAAGTGGAACAGCGGTTGGAGCTCGTCGATCCGCGGACTATCCTCAAACGCGGATTTGCCCTGGTGCGCACCAAGCAGGGATTGGTGCGCAGCCCCGACGACGTCGACGTGGGGCAGGACTTCAATGTCATACTTGGACAAGGATCACTCCGGGCCCGCCGGCTGGCCGATGCGGAAACGGACACTACAGACTCGAAAGATAAGAGCGATAAATCAAAAACGCCCCAGCCCCATGAGGGCTGAGGCGATCTCATCGCGAGGAGCAACTCTATGAGCGAGCCCGCAGACTCACCGCAGGAAGAGCTGAAATACGGTCAGGCCCTCGAAGAGCTGGACCAGATCCTGACGGCCATCGAAGAGGATCGATTCGATCTCGACGAGCTGGCCGAACAGGTCGACCGGGCGGCCAAATTGATCCGTCTATGCCGCACCCGCATCGACGCCACGGAGCTACAGATTCGCTCTATCATCGAAGAGCTCGACGACGAATAAGACATTCAAAGAACGTCGACGCGGAAGGTGGCGAAGACGCGAAATTGGGCGTCTTTTGATGGCGAGCTTCCCGAGGCCTGGGTGCGAAAACGCAATCCCTCTTCGGCGTGGGGCTTGATGTCGATGGAGTCGTCGACGTCCAGTTCAACCCGGCGCTGGCCGGTGCCCACCGGATCTTTCCAGGCGATGGTGTCCGGTCCGTGGCTGTCTGAGGAGACTTGCAGAGTCAGGCTGTCGAGGAAGTCAAAATCTGGCTCCTCGGACTCATCGACCATCTCCAGGTAGAGCTCGGTCAGATAGACGGCCCTGGCGCCGCTGGCGTCCTGGCGCTCTAGTTCCTGCTCCAGATCGACCTCCATGGGAATGGTGGTAGGCAGGAGGTCGGCCAGGGGTAAGGAGTTGCCCTTGACGATGATCACGTTGCTCTGCTCAGTAAAACTAAAGGAGCCAAATCCGGAGCAGGCAACCAGCGTCAAAGCAGCCAGGGCGACTACGAATAAGCTGGTCAGGAGTTTGAGGTTGGAATGCATGTCGAGCTCTATCCTCTGTAAAGTGCTGAAAAACGGGGTAACTATCGAGCCAACCAGGTGATGGTCTGCAAAGTCTGCGCGGTTCTCATCCCTGACGGGCATGCAAGGGGCATACCGGTTGATTTTATTTCTGTCCAATTCGTAACGAGCCATTGCTTGTCATGGCCCGGACGGGGCTGTACAGTTTGGAGCGGTCCGAATTCAGGGTCCATGCGCAGATCGTGCGAGGCTGCTCGAGAATGAAATTTTATTGCGACAGTTGCCAGACCAAATACTCCATTGCCGATGAGAAGGTCAGGGGAAAGGTACTCAAGGTTCGCTGCAAGAAATGCAGCCATGTGATCACCGTGCGCGAGCCCCGTGCCCCGGTGGGGCGCAGCAGAGGGCACCACAGTGGAGTCAGTGCACCCGGGGCGGTGGCCCCTGGTGGTGCGCCACCGGTGCCGCCGCCGCAGCCCAAAGTGGTGCAGTGGCATTATTCGATCAACGGCCAATCCTTCGGGCCTTTTGACGAAAAAGTCCTCTTTGACAAGATCGCAAATGGGGAGATCGGCGACGCCGCTTATCTGTGGAACGAGACCTTTGTTGATTGGAAAGGGGTGCGCGAAGTTGCGACCTTTGCCGAAGCCTTGGCGAAGGCCGAAAAGATTCGCCCCTCTCCAAAGACGCTCGGCGTCAGCCGGGCCATGAAGGCCATCGAACGTCCCGCAGACGACGATGATGATGCTCCATGGCAGGAGCAGCCCCAGGCCGAAGAGCAAATCAAGGCAGGGCCGGCGAAAGAAAGAGTCGACAAAAAAGAGAGGGGAGAGCGCACCCTCGAAGAGGCGGCTCGCGATTTGGAGGCGGTTGCCAGAAAGCCCAGGGCTGCCGCCAGCAGCGACCGGCTGGCCAAGCTGCGTCAGCGACTACACCTGGATGAATCCGAAGAAGATGAGCTGGGCGCCACGGACGTCGACGACCAGACCGAACAGATCGATTTGAGCGTCGCCATGGCCCAATTGAGGGCCGAGGAGGAGGCTGCCGACAAAGTCGACGATATCGCCCATGCCGACACGTTGCTCGATAGCGGCGCTGAGCAGGCCCAGGATCTAAGCCAGACGCCACCAGCCCAGAAGAGCGCCCATGACGAGATGTTCTCCGGCTCTGACGGCAGCGCAGCCTCTCGACAGCCCACGCCGGAGGCTCGGGCCGCCGGGCAGAGCGCCGGCGCAGACGATGAGGCCCCCCCGTCGGAAGATGTGGTGCCATTTTTTCCTTCCGCCCCTAAATTGGGAGATTCAACCGACGAGTCAGATCGCTCGTCGACGATGAGCCGTGTCGACGAGATGACGGGCAGCTTGCTCATACAGATCAACGCCATCAAAAAAGACGGTCGCAAGCGCGCCGTCTTCGCCGTCGTCGGAGGGCTGGCGGCGGTAGCGTTGCTCGCCACGGTGGTCTATTTCGCCTGGAATCAGGTCAGTAGTGATGATGGTCCAGTCGACGAGGGCAATCGCCTGGTCACCGACCATATCGGTCAGCGGCCTGAATTCCACGAATACTCAGCAGAGGAGCTGGCCGCCGTGCGCGATCGAATTGTCCTCGACGAGGCGGTCGTCGTGTCTCGGGAAGATGGCCAGGCCGCTCTGGAGCGAGACGAATCGGAATCAAGTGATTCCTCGGCCGGCAGCTCTGGCTCCTCCATGCCAAATATCGACACCAGCGCCCTCCGTTATGAAGAACGCCAGGAGCTGGGTGGCACAAGAGTGCGCGACGAGGAATCAGGCGGGCAGGGCTCGCGGTTTTCCCGGCCTGGAATGATCGGCGGCGACGATTCCTCGGAGCCTCGCCTCTCCGGAGCGGGCGGAGGATTGGGAGATGACGATGACGATCGGTTCCGGGCCATGGCCGCTGTTCAGAGCGATACACAGCGCGGCATCTATGGCGACGAATACGGTGAGTTGAACCCCGTCGAATTGCGAGAGGGGTTGTCGGGAGCCGAGATCGGCCAGGGGATTCGCAGGATCACCGAAAGCGTGGGCATCTGCCGGGAGCGTCATATCTACGGCGGTGGAAGTGCGCTGGACGTCGACCAGATCGAGGTATCGATCACGGTGACCCCCGACGGGCGAGTGGGCAGCTATGATATCTCGCCGGCGTCGATCAAGGATACCCATTTTGGGCGCTGCATGAATTCTCATACCCGGCGGTGGGGCTTCCCGCGATTTAAGGGCGATCCTGTGGAGATTCAGGCGCCTTTTGCGCTTCAGTGAGCTCTGCTTCCAGCAGCTCGATATCGACCATCGTCGCCGTATCGCCGGACTCTTCGGCAGCCTGGCGGGAGCGGTCGAGCCAGTGACGGGCGATTTCGGTGGCGCCGCATTCAAAGAAGTCGAAGGCGGCCTCAAAATAGATCTCAGGCGCCTCGTCGTCACTCAGATCTTCTGCTTCGATCTCTTTTTCATAGGCCTGGTGGGCCTCGTCGAATCGCCCTGCGCGGAGGAGTAATTTCGCGCGCAATAACGGGATGGCCGGCGCCAGCTCGGGCCAGACTTGTTCGATGCGCCCTACGGTGGCGTCGGCGGCGTCCATATCCCCGCCCTCGGCGTGACGGCGGGCGAAGTCGGCGAAGATCTCGGGGTAGTGTAGGGCGCGGTGAGTTCGCTCACCCTGTAAAATGGGTTCGACGAATTTGAAATACCGGTCCACCTGCCCATTTCGAAGATAGTGGCGGCCCAGGGCCCAGCGCTCCAGATCGGAGAGGGGGGCAAAATGCTCGGCCAATTCCTCTAGCTCCTGTGCCTGAGCCAGTCGAATTCGCTCATGCCGCGTTGATTCGGAAGCTGAAATTACCTCCCATGCGTGGTAGTGATAACCCAGTTCGTCGTCGACGTATTCTGGATATCCGTCACTGATGGAGCGCGGAAATTCGAGTTCCATGGGCTTTGATCTCGCGACAAGAGAAGTGGTGGAAAGACGTCGTCGTGACCTGACTGAATCGAGGAGAATATGGAGCGGGTAAAACTCTTCCTCAAGGGCGTCTGTATGGGCGTGGCCGACATCATCCCCGGCGTCAGCGGGGGAACGTTGGCGTTGATATTGGGGATTTACGCCGAGCTGGTCAACACCATTAAGGGACTGCACCTGCGCTGGTTGCCATCGGTATGGCGATGGGTGCGAAGCGGCTTCGACGCCGAAAAGGGCAGGCAGGTCCTCGACGAGTGGCGGGCCATGAACGTGCCCTTCTTGATGATTCTTGGCGCCGGAATCGCCCTGGCCATCGCCGCCGGGGGGATGATCATCCCCGACCTGCTCGACAATCACCCCGAGGTGATGCGGGCGCTATTTTTCGGGCTCATCGTCGCCAGCGTGGGGATTCCCCTTCGCATGGTGGTCTTTCGCACCAAGGCGACCTGGTCGGTCGTCATTGGCGCCGCTGTGGTGGGCGTGGCAATCGGCTGGGTCGCCACCGATCCGGATCGGATGTACGAGGTGGGCGTGACCTGGGCCGAGGTAGAGGCTCAAGAGGGTGACACCTTAAAGGAAATCGGTCGTCGCGGCCCCTCGGCCTGGCCGGCCAATCAGGTCTATTGGGCCGACGAGAACGCTCCTCTTCGCGATGTACTGGAGTCTGAGATGGCTCAGCTCGGCCTGAATGCCGACCAGGCCCAGGTCAAGCCAGGCTCCGAGGAGGCGGAGAGATTCAAAGAGACCTACGAAGAACTCGAAATTCCGCCAGGGACGAAGGTATACGTGCCGCAGCCGGCGCCCTGGTATATCTTCGTCGTCGGATTTATCGCTATCTGCGCCATGATCTTACCCGGCATCAGCGGCTCTTATTTGTTGCTCATTTTTGGAGCTTATTATTTCGTGCTCAACGCCCTGAGGGCGGTGATCTCGGGTATGACAGAAATGACAATTCCCATGACGGCCGCATTTTTCGTCGGTCTATTTATGATCGGCGCCGCCATGGGGCTGTTGACCTTTGCACGGGTGATGAGCTTTTTATTGCGCCGTTATCCGGCGCCCACTTTGGGATTGTTGGTGGGCCTGATGGTGGGATGCCTGCGGGGCATCTGGCCCTTTCGAGAGATCGTCGACGGCCAGGTGACCAACGTGATGCCTCAGACCTTTTCGACGACGGAGATGGCAGTATTGGCCGCCGGTATCGGCGGGGCTGTGGTGGTGACGATCCTGTCACGGCTTGGGCGAAGAAGAAGTGGTGACGGTGCCGCCGACGCGGCTTGAACTGTCACCGACCATGACCGAAAGTAAAATCTCCCCCGACGGCGCCGCCGGGGGGAAATTTGCTGTCCAGACGAGGAATGGCGATGCAGATCAGCGCTCGAACCATGTACGGCCTCCGTGCTCTTGTCACCCTGGCTGGAGCTCGCTCCCAGGACCCGATGAGCATCCAGTCCATCGCCGATGAGGAAGCTCTGCCCGGCAAATTTTTGGAGGGGATCATGGCCGATCTCAAGCGTGGTGGCTTCGTACGCAGCAAGCGAGGCGCCTCAGGGGGGTATTTTCTGGCCCGCCCGGCCAGCGAGATCACCCTGCTGAGCATTATACGCCACCTGGAAGGACCGGTGGCGCCCATGGCCTACGACGACCGTACTGCCGGCAGTGGAGAGGCCACGGAGAGACAGGCCGCCTTTCAGCCGGTCTGGCAGGAAGTTCGAGAGGCCACCATCCGGGTATTGGAGCGCTATACGATCCAGTCTATCGCCGATTCGGTACCGGAGATTATGGGCGACGATTTCCATCCGATTTATCAGATCTGAAGAAAAAGTTTATCAGCTCTGAAGTAAAATCGGTCTAGAAATCCGGTTGGGGAAGATAATCCGGGTTGACCACCTGGCCGACGTAGATGCCGTCGTCGTAGCCCTCGTAGATACGAAGGTAGACGTGGAGAAAGCGCAGGACTTTCTTGGCGTATCCTCGAGACTCGTTAAAGGGGATCTCCTCGATGAATTCGTCGAGGGGGATATTATGTCCCCGCATATCGAGCCAGCCGCCCACGCGGTGGGGGCCGCCGTTATAGCCGGCGAAGGCCAACAGCTCCTGACCCTCGAATTTCTGGACCAGACGGCTGAAATAAAAGATCCCCTGCTCGATGGAATTGTCGGCCTCCAGCAAGTCAAAGGGGCCGAAGTCTTCGGCGCCGAAGAGATCGGCGATCTTCAACCCCGTACGGGGGATGACCTGGAGCAGTCCCAGGGCGTCGGCGATGCTGATGGAGTCGGGGTTAAAGGAACTCTCCACGAGCATGAGCGACCAGATCAGATAGGGGTTGATATTATGCTTTTTGGCCAGGGGAATGACCTGCTCCGGGAACGCCCGGGGGTAGGCCATGGCCCAGTAGCGGCGCGCATCGCCCTCCGGGTCCTGTCGAAGCCACCAGGTGTCGTCGAGGGCAAAGCGGCGGACCAGATGATAATCGCCCACCTCTTGAAGAGCCTCGACGATGATCGGCCGAAGTTCGCGGCGACGGTCGAATATCTCTTGTTGGCGCTCGAGTAGCTCCTGTCGGGCCTGTCGATCTTCGGGTACGGGGAAGCGCTTTTCGTCGCTGCTCATTCCCCACCAGTCGGCGCGCTGGGCGCGGCGCCGGTTGTCGATGAGATAGGCCCATCGACGTTGGGGTAATTCATGGGGACTGGTGCGCGCACGAGAGCGGGTGGCCAGGGAGCGATATTCCAGCGAGACGTCGCGGATTACTCGGCGGGCCTCCGTATACCAGCCGGCCATTCGCAGCCAGTAGGCGCGCTCCAGTTGTGGGAAGAGCTCGCCCGCCTCGTCGATGGCCCGCTCCAGTCCGCCGTGATGGGTGTCGTCGTCGTAGGCCGTCCACTGGCCCGGTACAGGACCGATCATCTCGCCGCGGGAGTAGTCAATAAATGCGATATCCGAGGCGTTTCGTCCGTTCCAATAAATCCGGGCGTCTCGGTCGAAGTTGATGCGCGGGACCTGCTCTCCCGGGAATTCCACACCTCGGCGGGGGACGCGAATTTCCGGGGCGTCTTCGTAGTCCAGCCCCTCGATGGGCTCGATCTCATCGTCGGAGGGCAGGCCAAGTGAACTGCGGGTGATCTCGGTATGACCCACCCGCCAGGTCAATCCATAGGCGGGTAATCTCATGAGGGCAGCACGGCAGGGCCGGTGTGGCTCGCAATATTGGTCGATCAGCTCCCCCAGCGATTCACCATTGGTTTCGGAATTCGTCGAATTGTTCTGAGAGGCCGGAATCGGTTGGGTGCGCGGATCGGCGTCGAGGGCGACTGCTCGAGTGCCCGAGATTTGAGTTGCCCCGTCGAAGGCGTCCAGGACCTGATCGGCGCTGTCGCCGAGGCGATCGGCCTGGGCCAAGAACGTGCCGTCTGCAGGGGCTCGCTGGCGAAGGTCGATGAGCCGGTTCATCCCCTGGATTCCGTAATAGCTATTGGGCCTTGATTGGGCCAATTCGGCAAAGAGTTCAGCCGCTTCCTCTTCGTTGCCTCCCCGCTCCAGGGAGCGGCCTGCCCAGTAGAGGTAGCGCGCCCGGGTCTCACCGCGGGAGCGGCGGGCCAGGCGTTGGAACTTCTCGTAGGCCTCTTCGAATTGCCCTGACTTATAGGTCAGATAGGAAAAGTGCCAGCCACGCTGCTGGTGGGCGGAGTAAATTTCCTTGTAGGTGTCGTAGGCCTCTTCATAGCGCCCGTAGCGCTCATAATACAGGCCGATCGAGCTGTTGCGCGCCCGCCGCGACGAATTCTCATGGAGCTTCTCCAGAGCCTCCAGCGATTCGTCGTAGCGGCCCAGGCGGCCCAGGGCGAAGCTGAGATAGCGATAGATGACCCGTTTGTTAAAGCCCCGTTCGTGACCGTCTTCGATGATCTCCCGGGCCTTTTGAAAATACTGGGCGGCTCCTTCGAAGTCGTGGCTGTGATAGGTGTTGAGGGCGATCCGTTGGAGGATTTCGTTTTCGAATTCCGAATTGCCCTCGGGGGTGCTCACTTCGTCGCGCAGTTCGGTGAGCAATTCGTGGGCCAGAGGCCAGAATTTGTCGATGCTCAACTGTCGATATTGTGCATAGCGCTTCTTCGGATCGATGGGCTCTGGGACGTGGCCGGCGTCGGCCAGGATCTGAAGTCGCTCTTTGGCCGCCTCTCCTTCTCGCTTGTAGGGAAATTCGAAGTGGGCCTTTTGATAGGCCAGGGCCGCTTCGTCGAGGTTGCCCAGTTGTTCCAAGATACGACCGTGATCGTAGAGCGCCCGGTGGCGGCGCGGGTAGTCGGGGAAGCGGTCGATGATATCTTCGACGATCGGATGGGCAGCCTCCCATTGCTCGGCGTCGACCAGCGATTTGCCCTGTCTTGCCAGGGCCTGCCAGTGAAGGGGGCTGTCGCCGGCGTCGTAGATGGCGCCGAATGCCATGGCCGCCTCGGCGTGCCGATCCAGTGTGCTGAATGCTTCGCCGCGAAGCCATTGGACGTAGTCCTCGACGGGGGCTGGCTCTTCGAGCGAATCGAGACGTTGGAGGACCTGGTCGGGGCGCTCTAAGCGCTGGAGTACGTAGGCGTGTTGAAATCGAGCCAGATCCCGTTGTTCCGACGCCTCCAGGCAATCTCCCGAGAGGAGGGCCGTCAATAATTCATCGGCCTGCTCCAGGCGCTGGTAGTGGACGTATTCTCGGGCCCGATCGAGTCCCCGCGCGCCCAGTTCACAATAGCGGGCCGCGGCGGCTCGGGCCGCTCTGAGCTCGGCCTCTGTCTGGGTCGAATCTTGTTGCTGGGCAGAAGCGCTGGGAGATTGATCGGCCCGCCCCGGTTCGCCCTGATCGTCCATGGCCGCCACGTCTCCGACCGATGGACCCTGCGATTGGTGGGAGGAGGGGCCAAAGCTGGTCCACCACGACTTTTCACCGAGCGAAGCGGTGGCTGATACCAGAGGGAGCCCAGCCACGGCGAGGACGAGCAATCCCATAAAACCAAAAGGGGGCCATCCGGTCAGGGAGGGTCGATTCATGGCAGCGGCCTCGTATAAACAAGGAGCGAAAACGTCATCATTGCCGTTTCATCGGGGATGGGGAGCCTTCCCACCCCACATTTGAATTAGCATTGGCGATAGCCTGAAAAATTCCAGTTCCACTGATCACCAAGATAATCGCTCTCACGGCAAATGCGAATTTTTTCGTAGGGTTAGTCCTGTCTTCCAGTCTAGCACATACTGCATGGGCGGGCCAAATATTGGTTTGTAATTGGATGTGAGCGACTTTGACTCCTGCCGGGATCGATCACAGCCTTCATTGCCGGGCAATCGCAAAGTCGAAGATGCGGGCTGGCAGCCCCGCGCTCCACAGGGCAGGCAAGACTTTGCGAGGGCCCTGGCCGTTAGAGGGAAGAGAATTGTGGGATTTTGTGGCGCCGTCTATGGTGGAAGGTGATTCGATTAACCGGAGTTGGCCCGGACATTGCGATGAATGAGTGGAGTGACCGCCTGCAGAGCTGGTGGGATGAGCGCCTCAAGGCTTTCTTCCAGCAGCCCTGGGAGAAGCGCGCAGGGCCTGAGAAAGTGGGGGCGGCGCTGTTGGCGCTGACCTATCTGACCACGCGGGAGGTCTTTCGGGATCGAGCGCCGATGACGGCGGCGAGCCTGGCCTTTTTTACGGTGTTGGCCATGGTGCCTTTGCTGACCGTGGCGGCCTCCTTGCTGGGGGTCTTCGGCGTCCTCGATGCCGGTGGTGGGGCGATCTTCGAGCAACTGGACCAATTATTTCCCGCCGCCGCCGCCGGCCTGGCCAGTTATCTTGGCGAGACGGCCACCGAGAGCACTCAGGCGTTGGGGGGCATCGGCGGTTTGACCCTGTTGATCATCGGCCTGGTTTTATTCAACGCCATCGAAGAGACGATGACCCGGATCTGGCAGGGGGCCCACGACCGCTCGGTGATGATGAAGATGCTCACCTTCTATGCGGTTATTTCCTTTGGCCCCGTGCTCATCGCATTGTCGGTGATCCAGACGGCGCGAGCCCAGATCGTATTAACCGACATGGGGTTGGACGTCAGCTTTATGGGGCGGATGATGCCCCTGGTATGGGCACTCATCGCCTTTTCGCTGCTTTTTAAATTGGTCCCCAACGCCGACGTTTCATGGCGTGCCGCCCTGGTAGGAGGGCTCTTTACGGCGGTGGTCTTTGAGTTGGCCAAGTGGGGGTTCAACCTCTACGTCAGTCAATTGATGCTCCAGACCTACGATCGGGTCTATGGGACTCTGGCGTTGATTCCGATCGGGTTGATCTGGATCTATATCTCCTGGCTGGTCACGCTGGTGGGCGCCGAGTTATCGTTTTCTGTTCAGCATCTGCGAAGTTTGATGGACGGCGAAGCCGAGCGACTCGCCGGCACGGATCGGTTGGGCGGGCAGGGGGCGATCCATCCCCTGGTGGCGCTGGGGGTATTGGCCCCGGTGGTCAATGCTTTCGAGACCGGAAAAGGAGCGGTCAATGCCCGTCGGTTGGCCGAACAACTGCGGCTCGATCCACAGGTCGTCCACGAAATACTGGCCCGGTGGGAGGCCCAGCAAGTGCTCGCCGCCGTCGAGGAAGAAGAGGACGATAAGGCCTATTTATTGAGGCAGCCCGTGGATTCTCTGGAGTTGGAGAGATGTCTCGACGCCTTCTGGCCCCAGGGGCAGCGGATGGCCCAGGGGGGGCTGCCTCAATTGTCGGCTCAGTATCGAGAAGTGTCGCGCCGATTTTTTCAGGACCGATCGGGACGGGAGCTGATCCGCCCCCGAGGCGAAGAGCCCGGTGAGGAAGAAGCTGCCGAGTGACGCCCAGGGGGTAGATCTATTCCTCCCGTCCCTCATGCTCAGGCCTGTTCAATCGTTTGCCGACATGGATCGAATGCGATCCTTGAGGGCCAATTTTCGCTTCTTGAGGACCTGCACTTCAAAGCGCTCCTCCGGTGAGAGGGAGCGATGCCGATCGAGCTGGTTGAGCCGCGCCTCCAGCTCGCGATGGGCCGAGCGCAGAGATTCAATGGAGTCGTTGTGGGGGCGTCGTCGACCAGTCGCTTTGGCATGAGACATTCAAGACCTCCTGAGGGGGCTCTTTATTTCGGTGTGAAGCGGGAATCCAGCGCCCTTGGCGGCGGTTGGAGTTAATGGAGCAGCGAGGACGCCAGGGAGAGGACCTATTTGAGGATGGCAAAGGGGGTCTTTTTTTTCAATGCATAGATGGCACCCCAAGACCCCACATTGAGTTGACAACGATGAGGACCTTGGTTATGAGTCCCGTTCGCCTTTTGGCGAGCCGTGGTATGCGGCATTAGAGGAAAGAACAGAGGCAACCGAAAATAAGTTATCATGGAAGGGTGGCTCCGGCCTCTTCCAGACATCGACAGGAACGATCTTATGGGACGCGCAAAGATTGCCAGCAAGAAGAAGGGCCGTGCCACGACGCGCCAATGCCCGGTTTGTGACTCGGAAATGCAGATGACCCGAGTGATGCGATATACGGAAGGACCGAGCGGCATGCTCTGGGCCTGCACCAAGACCTCGTGTCTGACCCTGGTCAACAAGCATGGGATCAAGGCCGGAAGCCTACTCGACAAAAGCGCCTGAGTTTTTTGGGCGCGCATAAGAACACGGCGAATAAAACACGCCAAAACCGGACGGCTTGCATTGCGGCAACCTGTCCGGTTTTTTATTTTGTAGGTTTCGTGGAGCCCGGTCTCGAGCGTCGACCGAGGAATGAAGTCTGAGATGGCTCCACTTATAATGAATTGCCGCTGGCCATCGACGTCAATCTAGATGGGCCAGTGGCGGCGACGGGTTGAATGTCGACCGTCGAGTGAAGTGACGACGAACTCCTCAATTGAGAACGCGATGGAACGAATTAAGGCAGGAAATCAAAGGCTTTCGATACCGATCCGAGGCTCGGTTTTCGGGTTGACCATTTTAATGGCCCTCACTGCCTTTTTGGCCACCGCCACTGCCGAGGGAGGCACGGTGCGTTATTCCTACGAGGAAGTGCGTATCGGTGGCGACCGTGAATATGTGCTCGTCCCCCGTGCCGAGGGGAGTCTGCGCGGCGAGGTGACGGCTCAGAAATTAGAACAGGCCTTTGAGGCCCTTCGCCGGGCCAAGCGGCCGACCTACGGAAATTCCTATGCCTCCGTGTCGGGCGACGCTCCCTATGGCGCACGGGTGGAAGTCCATATCGATTCAAATCACTCCGATTTCGCCACGGTCATCATCGCCGAGGCGGTCTATACGCTGACCGAATTCGGGGTTCCGGAGGTTCATTTTCCGGGCTTTACCGACGGCGGGGTGACGCGGGCAGATATTGCTTTTGCGGCCTATACGCTGACCGTTCCCCTCTGGAAGGTGGTGCCCGAGACGAAGGTCACCACCGCCCAGGTCATCATGCCCGACGGTCAATTGCTGCCCGTGGCCGAAGTTGGCGAGATGTGGCGCCGGGACCGCGATGGGGTGGTCGATGGAATCTACTCCTATCTCAAGTCGAGCGATCCCTGGACGGTTCGATCCGTGGTGCGACGGTTGTCCGAATTCGGCGATCTTCGCGTCGCCGATGTGCTGCCCCTTCTGGAGCATGAGTCTCGGGATGTGCGTCGCCAGGCGTTGGGAGTTCTAGAGGGACGAGAAAACGAAACAGAAGTCCTCGCCGCCGTATCAAAGGCGATGGAAGCAGAGCGAAATCGCACCCTGGCGCGGATGATGGCTGAATTTCTGGGAGCCTCCGACGACAAGCAATTCAACGTGGAAGAGCAATTCTTCCTGATCGCCCGCGGCAGTGAAGAGGAGGCCGAAAAGGCCACGGAAAGACTTGCCGAATGGGATGGTGACGAGCGGGTCGTGGAGCTTCTCTCCGAGTTGTTGCGCGAAGAAGAGCGGGAGAATCTACCCGCCCTGGCGGCGGCCTCTCTGGACGCTCTGAACGCCCATGACACCCGCGTCCAGGCACTGGAAGACGATAAGGTCGAGGCTTCGATTCGCCGAAAGATTTCTGAAGACCTGGCCGACGAGAGCAATCCCGACGAGGTGCGACTCATCGCCCTGAGCTATATCGCCAAAGATCGCACCGGCGGCCACGCCGGTCAGGCCATCGCGGCCATGGCAGCACTTGCCCAGGACGAAGCCCGTCAGCAAGTGGAGAGCTTTTTGTCCGACGACTCCATGGACCGTCGACGGGCGGCCATCGAAGCGCTGAGGTCACGAAACGAGGTGGCCAGCGTACAAGCCCTGGTCGACGCCGCTGAAGAACAGGCCGAGTCCGACCTGATGGCGGAGACGGCCTATGAGATGATGGTCTCGCAGCCCATGGACACCATTATCGCCCAGACCTCGGCATCTTCGGTGAATGTCCAGACCTTGGCCTATCAGGCCCTCGGTGAACGGGCGGTGCGCGACGGGGCGCAGGGCCAGGTGCTCGAGACCATTCAGTCTGGTGTATCCCATCGATCGGCCGCCATTCGCGGCGCTTCGGCGCGGGCCCTCGGTGAGCTGGGAGGCGATGAGTCACTGGCGACGTTGAGCTCCATGACCGGCGACAGCAGCGCCGTGGTGCGTCGTGACGTGGCGCGAGCGCTCGGAAATTTCAATGACGACGAAAACGCTCGAGTCCTCGTCGAATATCTCGATGACAGCGACCACGGCGTGGTCGCCGCTGCGATTCTATCCCTCGACCAGCGCGACGACCCGCGCGCCGCCGACCGCATCGACGGTATGCTTCGCCACGACGATCCCAGAGTGCGCGCCGCCGCCCTGCGAGCGGTGACCACCTTTTTGTCCGACGACGAAGGCGATATCCGCCGCCATATGGGCAATAATCTCAGCGGCGCCCTCAACGACAGCGATCGCCGGGTGCGCCTGGCCGCTCTGGAGCAATTGGGTCGATTTGAAAACGGAATGGCTGTGACCAATATCGCTATTCTGGTCAACTCCGACGACCCCGTGTTGCGCGCTGCTGCGGTTCAAGCGCTGGCCCAGACGGGCCACGCCGATGCGCGACCCCTGCTGCGTTCGGCGCTCAGCGATCGGGAAGCCCTGGTTCGACGGGAGGCGGTGGTGGCCCTGACCGAATTGGTCGGAAGCGAGGCCCGCCGAGAATTGGAAGCCCGGATGGAGGATGAAGAAGACCCGGAGATTCGGGAGCTCATCCAGACCCAACTCCAGCAGATCTGAGGCCATGACTTCATTCCGATTTTGCCTGGCCGTGATGGCATCTGTCTGCTTGCTGGTCGCCGGTGCTGCCTGCACGGGGGCCGACGTGTCCGAGGGACCGACGCCGCCGGCGGCCAATGATGATAATGAGAGCGATTTTGAGCCCGAATGCCGAGTGGACAGTGAGTGCGAATATTATTTTCGCTGTATGGACCAGGTCTGCGCCGCACCGCCGGCCATGACTGGCGAGCGGGATGAGACGACGCCGGTGGCGCGATTTTTCGACGAAGAGGGTCAGAAATTGGCCCGCTTTTATCTCGAGCTCGCCCTGACCTCCGAGGAACAGTCCCGGGGGCTGATGTATCGCACGCAGATGCTCGACGAGTGGGGGATGCTCTTCGTCTACGAAGAGGATCGCCACCTGAGCTTCTGGATGAAAAATACGCTCATCCCCCTGGATATGATCTTCGTCAACTCCGCCAAGGAGGTGGTGGGCGTCATCCACGAAGCCCAGCCAGAAGATGAGACCCCCCGGGGAGTAGGCATTCCCTCTCGATACGTGCTCGAAATCAACGGCGGATTGGCCAGGGAATTCGGAATCGACAGTGGCGCCACGATGAGCCTCGAATATGTGGACCAGAACACTGGAACTCAGCGGTAGACTGGCTCCCAGTAGGGCCTATCTCATAGGTTTTGGGGTGGTCAATCTGGCGGCGTTGGTGGTGGCTTTTATCCCTCTTTTCAATCTGGTGGGCTACGAGTCGGCGGCCCTCTTCGGCGGGGTGCTGGGGCTGCTGGCCACGGGGTTGACCGTGCACGCCGTGCGCCGCGGCGACGTCGACGCCCCGTTGGCGCCGAGGCGAAGCGCAGCGCCGCTGCACGATTTCGGCAAGCTCGCCATCTATCACCTGGCGCTGGCGGTGGGCCCGCTTCTGATCCTGGTGCTCAACGGCCTGCGGGTGCCCAATTGCGATTGGGGGGCCGGCTTCGCCTTCTGGGGGCTCATCGTGGTCCCCGCCATCTTGCTCGGACAATCGGCGGCCTGGCTTTCGACGGCATTATTCGGAGATCGACCCGTACTCTCCTGGTTGGGGGCGTTTTTTCTTCCTCTGGCCGATGGGGTGGCCCTGTTGCGACATCTGATGATGGAGCCGCCCATCGTGGGCCATCAATGGTTTATCGGCTATTTCGGGGGCTCCATCTACGACGAGGCCCTGGCCGTGCCGCCGAGCCTCATCGCCTATCGGGTCTTGCATCTGGTGGCCATCGTGGCCGTCGTGGCCTCTTTGAGCGCCACCTACGAGCTTCGACGCGGCCGATGGGCGGGGTGGACGGTGGCGCTGGGCCTGGGGGCGACGGTGGTCTTCTTTGCCGGTTTCTCGCAGCGGACTCAGTTGGGGATCTCCGTCGATCGCGGGTATATCGCAGCCGAGCTGGGCGGAAAGGTGGAGACCGATCATTTTCTGATCTATTACCCCGAAGAGCGGGCCACCTTGAGGAGGCTCGACGAGCTGATCGAAGATCACGAATTTCGCTATCATCAATTGCGCGAGTTTTTCGGCACCGATCCCGTCGCCGAATCGGGCCGGAAGGTGCGAAGTTTCGTCTACGCCGATCGGGAGTCCAAGGGACGGCTGATGGGCGGGCGGGATACGATGGTGGCCAAGTTGTGGCTCCATGAGATGCATATCCTGTGGGGAGGGCCCGGCGACCATCTGCTGGCCCACGAGTTGGCCCATATCTTCACCGAGCCCTTCGGCAGCGGCCCTCTTCGGTTGAGCATGCAAAACGGGGTGGGCGTCAATATGGGGCTTGTGGAAGGGGCGGCGGCCGCCGCCGAGTGGCGCTCCAACGAGCTCACCCCCCACCAGGCCTCGGCGGCGATGCGCCAGCTGGGAATCGCACCGGATCTTCGGCGTATCCTGGGAGCCCGGGGATTCTGGACCGAGGCCTCGGGGAGAGCCTATACGCCGATGGGGTCATTCGTGCGATTTCTCATCGATGAAGAGGGGGTCGAGGCTTTTCGACAGGCCTACGGCCGTGGTGATTTCAAGGGGGCATACGGGGTGGAGGTCGCTGAGTTGATCAGGCGATGGGAGGAATTTGTGGACGCCATCGAGCTCACCGATCAACAGATGGCGGTGGCGAAGTTTCAATACGATCGGCCCAGCATCTTCGGCCGTGAATGCGCGCGCGCGCTGGCCGAGCAACGGCGGCTGGCCCGAAACGCCGCCGCCAGAGGCGCCTATGGCGTGGCTCGGGGCCACTACGAGGCATGCCTGGTCGACGCCCCCGACGATCCTACGATTGTACGAGAATACTCAGTGATCCTCGCCGAACTCGGTGAAAAAGAGCTGGCCCTCGAGCTATTGGAAGAATATCGGCAGGGCGGACAGTTGGCGCGGGTGCAAAAGGCACAATTTCTGGAGCTCATCGGCGATCTGTACTGGCGGCGCGACGAGAGCGAAGAGGCGGCCAGGTATTATCGGCGGGGCCTGGAGCTGGGGGTGCCCGTCGATCGGGAGCGCTCCTTGAAATTGAAAGCTCGGCTCGCCGAGGCCGCCGACGAGCGCGGCCGGGCGGTGCTGGTGGAGCGCATGGGCGACGGCGAGCGCATGTATTATCTGATCCGATGGCGAGCCGACGAAGAGGAAGATCCGATCGCCGCCTACCTGGTGGGGCGACGCCTGTGGCAGGAGCAGAATTATGGAGAGGCCATTCCCCATCTGGAGGCGGCCAAAGGGGCGTTGAGGTCGGATGCGCTGGACGGCGAACTGGCGTCGATGCTAGGTCAGAGCTACTACTTCCAGGGGCGCCTCGACGAGTCGCGCCAGATCTGGGAGGCCCTGGCCCAATCGCCGCTGAGTCGATATGGCGAAGGGGCCAATAAATGGCTGCAGCGGCTGCGCTGGGCCGAAGGGAATAGTCAGTGACCGGCCCATGGTTAACAGCAGCGCTCGCTCATGTGACGAGTTGGCGTGGAACAGCGGCATTTTTTTTAGGACCGGCGTTTTCGAACGATACGACAGTGGTTAGGAGAACTCGATGATGGCATTTCGGCGTCTCAATCTCGGACTTTTGGTGGTGGGGCTGTCCCTGCTCGTGGTGGGATGTGCAGGGAACCATATTCGAGGAGATGATCTCTACGCGGATACCCCTGAATTTCAGATCGGTGAAGAGGCAGAGATCGAGGATAGTGCTGACGCTCGCGAAGTTCTGGACGTGCTCTACCAATATCGTCACGCCATGGTCTCCAAGGATTTTGGCTCCCTGAGAAGGCTGGTCTCCGAGGATTATTACGACAACGCCGGTACGACCCACACCACGGCCGACGACTACGGCTACGATGAGCTGTCGGAGATCTTCGAGATGATGGCCAATCACGCCCAGCAGATTCGCTACTCCGTGGTGGTCCGAGATCTGGTGGTCGACGGAAACCAGGCTCATATCGATTTTGAGTACGAATATGCCTACCAATATCGGCTGGCCGACAAAGAAACCTGGGACGCCGGTCGCGACGTAAGTCGGCTGGAGTTGCACCGCGAAGGAGATCGCTGGAGAATTATCAGCGGTCTGTGACGCTTGATGGATTGAAAAGTGGGAGCTTCAGTGGGTGCTAAACCGGGCAGTTATACAGAGCGATACGGCGCGGTCTGGCGCCCCCTGCTGGTGGCTGCGGTCCTGGCAGCTCTGGTCTGCCCGGCGGCATCGGCCCAGGCGCAATCAGCACAGCAATTAATCGAGCAAGGGGATTGGGACGCCGCCGGCGAAGAGGCCATGCTCCGAGACGATCCGGCCTCGTTGCGGATTCGCTCCCGCATGGCCTTCTGGCAGGGCGATGACGAGGCGGCGATGCACTTTGCGCAGGCCGCCGTAGAGGTCGGCGGGGCCAGGGGGGAGCATCTTCGCTCCCTGGCCGAGATAGCCCGGCTGGAGTGGTTTTATGGCGAGCGCGACCAGGCCATCGACGGGCTTCGCGGGCTGGTCCGGGAGGCGCCGGATTCGGTAGAGTTTCGCTATGAGTTGGGGTGGCGGCTCATCGACGAGGGTGAGGTCGACGAGGGACGGGCGATCCTCGAGGGGTTGGCCCGACGCTATAACGACGGACTGATCACCGAGATCGACGATCTGGTCTGGCTCGGCCAGGCCATGAAGGCCGCCGGGCGGGCCCGCGATGCAAACCGCGCCTTTAGCCGGGCTCTGGCCGACGACGAGGAGCACCTGGAGGCCAACCTGCGCTTCGGTCAGCTCATGTGGAGCCGATATAATACGGCCGAGGCCGAAGGGGCGTTCAAAAAAGTCCTGGAGCGCCATGAAAACCATCCGGAAGCTCTGGCCGGGATGGCTCATATCGAATTTTATCGAAGCGGTCGCTTCGTGGAATCTATGGAGCTCATCGACCGGGCCAGAGAGCATTATCCGGGCCATCCCGAGGTGTTGCGCGCCCGGGCGGAGTTGCTCATCGCGCAAGGGGCCTGGGAACGGGGAGATGAACAGGCGGCGCAACTGCTAGAGCGGGCGCCCCTGGACGGGCAGGGCCTGGCCCTGGCAGCGGCAGCAGCATTTTTGCGCGGCGACGGCGATCGCTTCGAGAAGCTGCAGGCCCGCTTCGACGAGCGCCGGGCCAATCGGCCCGATCTGCTGACCACGGTGGGCGAATTTGCGTCGTTCAACAATCGCCATCGGCGCTCGGTGGCCTTCTTCGAAGAGGCCCTTGAGCGAGACGACGAGCATGCGCCGGCCCTTCGGGGCCTGGGCATGTCGCTCACACGCACCGGTGAGGAGGTGCGGGGAATTGAAGTGATGGAGCGGGCCTTTGACGCCGATCGCTTTCAGGTTCCGGTCTACAATACCCTCGAATTATACGACCGGGGTCTTCGCGACTATGTCACCGACGACGTCGAAGGCTTTCGCCTGCGCGCCCATATGTCTCAATTCGAATTAATTCGAGATATTATGGAGCCCTTCGTCGCCGAGGCGCGAGCCGATATGGAAGCTCGCTACGGCGTGGAGTTGCCCTCTTTGACCATCGAGGTCTTCGCCGACCCCCAATCCTTTTCGGTGCGCACCGTGGGACTGCCCCATATCGACCCCCACGGCATTTGTTTTGGACGAGTGGTGCTCACCAGAAGCCCGGGGGACGGCAATTTCAACTGGCCCATGGTGGTCTGGCACGAGTTGGCCCACTCCTATCACCTGGAGTTGTCCAACGAGCGGGTTCCCCGGTGGTTTACCGAAGGGTTGGCCGAATACGAGACCAGATTGCATAACCCCTCGTGGACCCGATTTCACGATATCGATCTGGCCCGTCGCCTGGCCCACGGTCAGTTATGGTCCATCGCCGAAATGGACCGGGCCTTTATGACCGGCCGCGGTCTGGAGGTCAGCCAGGCCTACCAGGCGGCGATGTTGATCATGGTCTATCTCGACGAGGAATACGGCTTTGATGCCATCGTCGACATGCTCGAGCGCTTTGCCGACGAGCCGGAAGTGGAGAAGGTCTTCGAGGCCGCGCTGGGCAAACCGGTGGAGCAGGTGGACCGAGAGTTTGAGCAGTGGCTTCGCCGCCAATATGCAGGGTTGTTGCACCAGGAATTGGTCGACTCGGCGCGAGTGGGCAGGATGATGGCCGACGAAGATATAAGCCACGGTTCACCGGCGGAAGGCGCGGTCTATCGTGCCATGGTAGCGGCCATGAAGGGCGATGAGCAGCGGGCTCGGATGAATCTGGACAACGCCAAACGCCGTGGCGGCGACGAGGCGGCGGTGGCGGTGATGATCCCCATGGTCTACAGAGTGCTCGACGATCTCGACGCTGGAATGGAAGCCGGACGAGAAGCTCTCGATGCCGGTGTGGAGAGCATCGACCTTCGCCGCACCATGTCGGAGATGGCTCGCCAACTGGGGCGCGATGAAGAGGCATACGTCCACGCCGTGGCCGCCGTGGGGCTGGCGCCGATGGACCCCGCCTCCTGGGCGTTGTTGATGGTCAGCGCCGAGAGAGCGGACGAGCCCTGGGCTGTGCAACGGGGAATGGTCGAGCTCTACGAGCGTGAGCCCCATGACCCGAGGTTGGTGCGGCAACTGACTAGTTTCCTCGTCGACCGTGGTGATTACGATGAGGCCCTGAGAGCAGCGCAGCGATGGACCGAGATCGCCGCTCTGGACGCCACGGCCCAGCAGACGCTGGGCCGGGCCGCGGCTCGAGCCGGCGACGTCGATACGGCGACGACAGCCTGGCACAGGGCTGCCCTGGCGTCCCCGGCTCGACGGGAGGGCATCTTCCAGGAGGCCGTCGACGAGCTGGAAGATGCAGGGCATCTGGAAGCTGCTCAACAATTTAGACGTCGCCTGCAAAGCGAAGAAGACTGAGAACGTGATCCGCGATGAGTATCGGCACCGAAAAGAGCGAGCCTATCGCCGACGAGCCCACCGACGATGAGCTGGTTAAACAAGCCGTCGCCGGGGACTACGACGCCTTTGAGGCCATCGTCGACCGCTACCACGACAAGGCCTATCGCCTTGCGTTTAGCCTGGTCAAAGACGACGACGAGGCCCAGGACGTGGTTCAGGAGGCTTTCTTAAACGTCTATCGAAAGCTCGATACCTTCAAGGGGGAGTCTCAATTCGGAAGCTGGATCTACCGGGTGGTGGTCAACGCCGCCCTGATGCGCCTTCGAAAGGTCAAACGCCGCTCCGAGATCGGCATGGAAGACGCCGGCCCGTCGATAAGCGAAGACGAGGGAGCCTTCTCAAACCGCCCCAGCTGGCGAGTGCACGCCGATGAGGCCGCTGAAAATCTGGAGCTTCGCGAGCAGATCCTGAGCGCCGTCGACGAGCTCAATCCCAAATACCAGGCGGTCTTCATCCTCCGCGAAGTAGAGGACCTCTCCCTGGCCGAGATCGCCGATGTCCTGGACCTCACCGAAGGGGCGGTCAAGACTAGCCTCCACCGCGCCCGCCTCCACCTGCAGGCCGCTCTCGAGCCCTATCTCGGGCGGAACGAGAGCATTTCCTGATCTGAATCTCGACAGGGTAGGGGGGACGACCTATTCTGGCCGCTATACGGGTTTGATTGTGTCGGTCACTGAAGCTGTGTGACGAGGTCTGACGTGGACGAGAGTCTGGAGCGGGAAGTGCAGCGGCGGTTGGAGGAGCTGCGGCGACGGCCGGCGGAGCTGATGCGCTACGATCGAAACGGCGACGGGTTTATCGACGACGAGGAGTGGGAGGAAGTACGTCGGGTGGTCACTTTGGAGGTGCAGACCGAGCGGCGCCGGCAACAAGGGCAGGCCGAGGCCGAGCGTGACGACCTCTCGCCGCTTATCGGCGATCGCTTCGAGGTAATGCATCTGCTGGGGCGTGGCGCCCAGGGGCGGACCTTTTTGGCCCGCGACCGGCGCAGTGGCGAGGAGGTGGCCCTGAAGGAGCTCGACTCTTTTGTTGTTGCGACCTTGCGTCGCAACAACAGCCAGCGGCCCATGGCCGCAACAAAAAAGAGGGGGAGAAATCACTCTGGTTAGCTGTCAGATCTCTGCTCACCGGCGGCGCAAGGCCAGGCCGGGGTCGCTGACTGCCGGATCAGCTTTAATTTAAGCGCCTGGGAGTTGATCTGTGTCGAATGAGCACCTCCAATTCACGACCAACGTCAACAACCGACACGGTGCGGTGGTCGAGACGCGTTGAACAAGAACCCACTCGATACGTATTCAACTCACAGCCGCTTAAATCGGGGCGAAACGGGCAGTTGGCGGCCCCAATAGCCTTGCGCTATTGGGGAGCAAAGATCTGACAGCTACGCAGCGGCCCATGGCCGCAACAAAAAAGAGGGGGAGAAATCACTCTGGTTAGCTGTCAGATCTCTGCTCACCGGCGGCGCAAGGCCAGGCCGGGGTCGCCGACGTCCGGATCAGCTTTAATTTAAGCGCCTGGGAGTTGATCTGTGTCGAATGAGCCCCTCCAATTCACGACCAACGTCAACAACCGACACGGTGCGGTGGTCGAGACGCGTTGAACAAGAACCCACTCGATCCGTATCAACTCATAGCCGCTTAAATCGGGGCGAAACGGGCAGTTGGCGGCGCAAGGCCAGGCCGGGGTCGCTGACTGCCGGATCAGCTTTGACTCAAGCGCCTTTGAATTGATCCGTATCAAGTGGGATCCACCTCCTACTTGAGCCGTAGAAATCCCTGCCAACGACGATACCGGATGGTGGTCGCTGTGAGGTGATTCGGATCAACTCGACAGGGTGGGGAGGGCGGATTAATCTGGCGGGTATACGAGACTGAATGTGTCGGTATCTGACGGTGTGGCGAGGTTTGAGGTGGACGAGAGTCTAGAGCAGGAGGTGCAGCGTCGGTTGGAGGAGGTGCGGCGACGGCCGGCGGAGTTGATGCGCTACGATCGCAACGGCGACGGGTTTATCGACGATGAGGAGTGGGAGGAAGTACGCCGCGTGGTCACTTTGGAGGTGCAGACCGAGCGGCGCCGGCAACAAGGGCAGGCCGAGGCCGAGCGCGATGACCTGTCGCCCCTGATTGGCGAGCGATTCGAGGTAATGCATCTGCTGGGGCGTGGCGCGCAGGGGCGGACCTTTTTGGCCCGCGATCGGCGCAGCGGCGAGGAGGTGGCGCTCAAGGAACTCGACCTGAGCCAGGCCGACGATTGGAAGGCCATCGAGCTCTTCGACCGCGAGGCCCAGGCTCTTCGGCATCTCGAGCACCCGGGGATTCCCCGCTATGTCGACGCCTTTCACCAGAGCGACGACGAGGGCAGTGAGCGCTTCTTTTTGGCTCAGGAATTCGTCGAGGGCTCCGACTTCGAGAACCTGGTCAAGGAGGGAGCGACCTATACCGAGGCAGAGGCCCGCGACATATTGCGGCAAGTTCTGGAGAT
>SLJM01000003.1 GCA_007135085.1 Myxococcales bacterium | reverse complement strand
CCTACCTCTCCCCGCCACGCGGGGCAGTGCTCAGGCTCTGAAACCACTCGTGGAGAGCGGCGGCGGTCTCGGCGGGTTTGTTGATGGGGAAGAAGTGGCCCGAGTCGGCAATTTCTATCATTTTCGTGGCAGGTATCCCCTCAGCCGATGTCTTGGGAGAATTCATCACCGCAATCGGCGTCTCGCTCTCCTCAAGTTCGGCTGGATCGAGCTTCGGAGCGGTGTTGGCCGGGTTGTCCATCTGGAAGAATATGTCGATGTCTCCCGGCGAGATCTGATTGATGAGCTCCTTAGCTGGCCCCTTGTTTGGCCAACTCGGCCATAAGCGGCACCAGTAGATCAGGCCAGAATACACCGTGGCTGAACACGACCGGCGAACCCTCGCCGGTCACCCACACCTTGAGTTCGTCCTGGTCCGAGACCCGGACCCTGGTGGTCGGCTCGTCATTGAAAGGACCCATTTCAGGTGACATCAAGTGATATGACATGATCGCTCCTCGTTTGGGGGGCGAGGCGTCTAATGAGGCGCTCTGCCACCAGTTATGATCCGGAAAGGCTCGACGACGCCTGGATTGATCGAGATCTTAGCCACGCCATGTTGGGTTTCTATGGTTTGTCAGACGGGCGACAGATGAATACCATCGTCGGGATGGACAAGGGGTGGTGCTATCTCCCGGCGATCAGGCCTCGGCGGGGTGAGCATATGCCATATCAAGGATCAATCATCGGTGCTGGTTCGCCTCTACTCTTTCGAGGGCCAGCTTCGTTCATAACAAGAGGAAAATGATGGGTTTTTCGATACGACTTATCGCTGCTCTCGCCATATCTACCGTCGTTGTCGGCTGCGCCACCAGCGAGAAACCGATGCCAGCGTCTGAGGCCCCTCAGGCCCCTGATGTCGAAGAAGCATCACATGATCTGGACGCGCTCCACCCTGCAATGCAGGAGACAATCCTCGCCTGGCACGACGCCGAAGACCACGGCTATGAGGTTCGGCTATTGACGGTGATCGGTGGAGCTGGTGACGACCTGGAAAGGGCGGAGACCGATATTGCCCATCTGGAGCTTCTGGAACGGCGGATCGATCCCGCTGACCCCGAAAACTATTGTTATGAAGGGGTCATATATGTGGCCGTCCGAGACTCCCAGGTCAGCTCCGTAGGCCGCTACGGCCACGATTGCTGCCCCGGAGTCGAATGTAAAATGGAGTCAGAAAACTGGATGGGCCGCCTCTTCGACCACAGCCGCGACGGTGACATCGAGGGCGCGGGGCAACTCATTCATCCCGACAAAGGAGTTGCCATCGAGGAGTCGTGGAGCGACCGCGACGAAGAGGAGCATTCCGGGAGCACCGAATTTCACCTCATGGCCGATGAATTCCCGGGGGAACGAGGAGAGGAGTTTTTGTCCTGTGGTCCCGTTTTTATGCCGGGCTTCACCTTCTCCTGCCAGGACCTCGACGAGGGCTTTCGTTGCTCTTGCCATGCGCCTGGAATCGAAACCTATTGGACCTGGCAGTGGGTTAAGGGGGAGGCCTATCTGGTGGAGATTGGGCGCGGCTGGCATGAATAATGAAGTAATCATGGACGGGGCACCGATTGCACCAGATTTGCTGTGTTTACACGCTCCGTCTGACGGTCCAACAGATAGGTGTGGTCGTGGCCTGATATTACACGGTGATGCGCGTCTGTCGGTCAGTTGGTGGTAGCCAACCAGTTGCCCGGCGTGCGCTCGTAGCCTCGCCCGGCCAGGAACAGCCCATTTTCGATGGCCGAAAAGCGGTGGAAGCGCCAGAGGTTCGCCATCCCGATCGCGGCCTGTACGGCGGGGACGGCCGTCTCACGACCGGCCTCGTCCGCCCGGGGCAGGCCGTCGACATAGGCGCCGTACAGCCCCAATTTACTGCCACCGTACCACCGGGCGGGCTCGTCGGCGAAGGCCTGATCGGGAACGAAGATCACCGCCACTACGACCAGGAGGGCCAGGACTGCCTCGTCCATCCCGAACGACTCGCCATAATACGCCGGGCTGTCGCTTTCGAAGCTCGTTTTCACTCCGCGTTCCTGTCGAAAGATTATCACCGAGCACAGGCACCGTGCATGGTGACGGTCATTGCTTCAAGGCTCAATACCCCTTTTGGGCTGAGCCGGACTCGGCGGGGAATTCGAGTGCAGCCTTACCGATTCGTCCCGGCGCTGATGAAGGGGCAAGACGAGGAGGCGTGCATCTGAGCCTGCGCCACGGTGCGCGCCCTGGCTGCCTCGAGGTTTTCCACATATCTCCGCAGGCTCCTCGGTGAGGCAGACAATTCGCCGGGGCACCGATCGGACAGCAAAACTGTGGACCATGAGATGTAGCCTGAGCGAAATGGAATGATTGATTGATGGTCAGGCGTGTTGTCTGATGGTGCGTCAATCCCCGACTTCCCGTCAACTGGCTTGCGAAACATCGCCATGGCTGGGTGGCCCTCGAGATTTTATGGTCCACAGGCCATCCCTGGCCTGGCAGTAGGCCGTTGTGATTTGCCAGGTGGGACGTGGTCAACGCCGCCGCGAACCCTCTGGGTTCGGTCGACGTCGACTCGATGGTCGGGAGACCCTCGGCCCCAGGTTGTGGATTGAGGTGGTGCGGTCATCGATCGAGAGCCCCCATGGTGGGTAGCACTACTTATGCTCCCTGGATTCCGGGGGATAAAATATCCCATGGCTCATCGAGCCTGGGATGGTTTTCGTGGAGGACTGCCAGGCCAGGGATGGCCTGAGAACCATAAATAATTACTAAGCCCGCCAAACCACAGGAGTTTGGCGGGCTTTTGGTTGTAGTCGGGGCGACTGGATTTGAACCAGCGATTTCTTGTACCCGAAGCGACCGCGCTCGCTACGCCCCGGGGTTATTGGTCGAGCTCCCACCTCAGCCGGGCTCTGTCGTTGCCCTCCGCGTCGGGGCCGATAAACCAGACGTCTTCGAAGTCCCAGTAGGAGTGTATTGCCACGGGGGGGCTGCCGCGAACCCTGTGGGCACGGTCGTCGACTCGGTGGTCGGGAGACCAGCTGACCATCGCTCCGTAGACCTGATGGCCGTGTTTTAAATTAAGTTATCGAGGCGCCTCTGTCGGTCGGTCCGGTGTCGTACGCCTGGTGGCCCAATAGATGAGTTTGGCGAGGGCAAATAGGAGGGATAAATCGCTGAAGGGGGTGGTCGCAGTGGAAGGTGGTGTTGCGATGCCTAGAGTTGGAGGGTTACCGCCATTTTACCACCGCAGCCGGGAGGTCGGCATGGACATCGAAAAGACCAAAAAATAATTCAGACGCCGCGAAGAGATGTGGAATTCGGGCGATACGGATCTGGTAGACGAGGTCTTCGCCTCCGATTATGTGGGTCACACACCTCAGCAGGAGATCGAGGGTTCGGAAGGACTCAAGGTCTTTGTCAGACAGATGCACGAGGCGTTTCCCGATTTTTCTCTGACCTATGATCCGGTGGTGGCCTCGGAAGACCACGTGGCCGTGATGGTCACCGTCCGGGGAACCCATGAGGGCTCGATGGCGGGAATGGAGCCGACTGGTCGATCGTGATCGGCGATGCTCATGGCCCTATCTATTGCTCAAGGGTCTTATGATTTCTTCCAGGGCCGCCAGGCCATCGGTCAGGCAAGCCGGGCCGGGTTGCAAGATGATCGCCGGATCGAGCTCGTGGAGTTCGTCGTTGTCTACGGCCGTGACCGCGTCGTAGCCCGGGCGACTTCGAATGCTGTCGAGGTCTACCTCCTTTCCACACCAGGAGGCGACGATGGCCTCCGGATCAGCACGGCGAATCTCCTCGTCGTCGACGAAGCGCTCCTTTGCGAGCTTCCCCCGGGAGGCCCCGGCGAAAATATTCTCGCCACCTGCCATTTCGATGAGCTCTCCCACCCACTGGATGGCCGTGATCCGCGGATCATCCCACTCCTCGAAATATACCCGTGGTTTGCGCGCCTGCGCCTCCGTGCGCGCTCTGGCTGCCTCGAGGTTTTCCACATAGCCCCGTACCAGCGCTTCCGCGTCGTCGCGGCGGCCGACGATCGATCCAATGGTCACGATCACGTCGAGGATTTCTTGAATGCTTCGCTGGTTGAAGATGAGAACCGGCAAATTGGCTTTGATCAGATCGTGGGCGAGCTGCGCCTGGATGTCTGAAAAGCCGATGATCAGGTCCGGTTCCAACTCCGCGATCTTCTTGACACTGCCGCCGATGAAGGCCGAGACGACCGGTTTTTCCTCCGCCGCCCGAGCAGGCCGCACCGTATACGCGCTGATGCCCACGATTCGCTCCTCCTCGCCGAGGGCATAGAGGATCTCCGTGGGCTCCTCGGTGAGGCAGACAATGCGTCGGGGGACGGATCGAATAGCGAAATTGTGGACCATAAGGCGTAGCTTAGGCGAAATGGGATGATTGATTGACGATCGGGCGTGTCGGCTGATGGTGCGTCAATCTCCGACGTCGCGTCAACTGGCTTGCGAATGACCTCGATGGTTGGGGGGGCCTCTCGGCGCGGGGGCAACGAGGGCTTCATCGTTAGAGGTCTTGTGCGGGCGTCTTGGTGGCAATACAAGGGGGGATTCCCTGGACGAGCTCCTCTCTTTGTATCCCCTGACCCCCGAGATCTTAGTCATGACCCATTGGACCACAGACCGCGCCGACCGCGTTGAAAAAGCCTATGGTATCGTCGTCCCCGTGGCCTACCGTAGCTTTCTGGAGAATCACGCTGTGGAATTGGAGGAGCAGATCCTTCATCTGGAAGACGGCTTTCTCCGCGGCCGCTTCGATGTCGACTTCGGTGATTTCGACCTCCTTGATCCGAAATCTTTAGGGGAGGCTTGCTGGATCCATGATATGTACGAGATCGACTGGCCGGAGATATTTGCAGACTTCATCCCCTTTGCCCGGCTGCATGACGAGGGCACGCTCTACGGAGACGACGACAGTTCGGAGGACTTCCCCGATCCGGTTCGCTCCTTCTTGGTCCTGCAGATCAGCGACGCCGAGGCTCCGATCTGGGTCTGGGACTACGATGGCTGGCGGGTCTATCCCCTGGCGGCGAGTCTCGAGGACTTCATCGAAGGAATTGCCTGGCAGGGAAAGGAACCCCTGGACCACGGCAAAGCCTCCTTCCCGTACACGGCATTCTCCTGGGAGAAACGTTGACCGCAGGTCAATAGACAAAAAAACAAAAACCGACTGGTGAATTCTCGCTGCAGTAGCCGGCAGGCCATTTGGTTTCGAATTGTCTGGTTTCGGGTCATGTCACGCACTGACGAGCGCCTCGACGGCGCGTTCGACGCGCTCGCGGGCGGCGGCGAGGGCGTCCTCGCTGGCGTCTGCAGGGAAGAGTTCTGAGGGCGTCAGGGGGGGACCGACGCGCAGGCGGAGGGTGGCGGGGAGGATGGGCAGGAAGATGAGGGGCGTGGCGAGCCAGAGCCAGATGGCGACGGCCGTCGGGAGGGTGCCGAAGGGCAGGGTGATGGCCAGGAGAGCGGCCACGGACACACCCAGGAGCGAGAGGCCCCAGCGCTTCACACCCATCAGGCGTGGCAGGATGAGGACGGTGGCGAGCAGACTGGAGCGCAGGAGGATGGGCGCCGTCCAGGCGCCGTTGCGAATGCCGAGCGGCACAATGGGGACGTCGGCGTCCCGTGCGATACGCAGGAAGCCGACGCGGCCGGCGAAGTCCACGCGGTGGTTCTGCCAGACGGGCTTGAGGCTCTCGTGGTCGCCGCCGGGAAAGACGAGGATGGGCACGCCTTTGGCCAGGGCGTCGTGGGCGGCGGCATAGGTGGAGGGGATGGTGCCGATGGCGCGGTGGATGGCGGAGACGGGCCAGACCACGAAGCCGAGTGGCAGCGCGAATCCCGCCAGCGGCCGTGTGGTGCCGAAGTATTTCAGCCAGAGTGTGGCGATGCTGGCGAGCTCGGCTGCACCCACGCCGGCAGAGTGGTTGGCCACCAGCAGGTACGGCGTGTCCGTGGGTAGGTGTTCTGTGCCCTGCAGGGTGGGTCGGAAGCATAGCCGCACCAGCGGGGCGACCAGCCACCGGACCACCGTCGCCGCTCCCTGAGTGACCCGTCCCGGGGCCTGGACCACCACGTCCTGCGCGAAGTTATCTGCCTGCATAGGGTTCCCTCAGGACGACGCCCTGTGTAATAGACTTGCTGTTGCAATACGGCAGTTTGCGAACGATAGAAGGCCAGCCGTCATGCAGACACAGTGTAATATAGCCGGCGTTCACTCCGTGCCGTCGCGGATCTCGTCCACATTCTGCTCCCAGTTCTTGCCGTCAAATGGCTCAATATTTAGCTCTTCCAGCGGCAGGTCTGGGATGCACCTGACGTTTACGTCCACCTTATCGGGGTGACTTCGGGGCGTATAAAAAGAGTGGACGCCGCAGGTGGTACAGAAGCGGTGGACCGCCTGTTCGGTGTTGAATCGGTACTCTTTAAGCGCCTCATTGCCCCTAATGAGGCGAAACGATTCAGGGGCGACGATAAGATGCAGAAATCCCTTGGACTGACAGATCGAGCAATTGCAGTCGAGAATGGTCTCCGTGCGGGGATCGACGTCGATCTCCCAGACCACTTCGCCGCAGTGGCAGCCGCCTTGAAGAGGCATAATCGGGGCGTCACCTTCAAGTAGCCGCGCATCCAGTCGTTGTGCGCCGCCTGCTGAGACCCGGTAGGCCGCGCGGCCCTGGCGAGAGGTGACGACTTCCGTGAGTTCTTGGCCCTCAAAGAGAAGCGCCACGCCATCGGCGTCGACGAGCGACAGAATCCAGCGGTCCAGCGCGAGGTTGTGGGGCTCCATGCTGAAGCCCCCGCCTCCCATAGCGACGATTCTCTTTGTTGTGGTCATGATTGAGTCCCGTGGTGTGGTATCTGTGCAGGTATCCCCGGTCAAGTGGAGAATATCACCATCTAGTCCTCTTCAGCAGCAACTCAAGTCGGATGATGGCGACGCCAAAAGCATGGTCTCACTCAGACCGCACCAACTCGAAAAACCGGTCCAGCTCCTCGAGGTAGGCCTGTCGATTTCGGCATGGAGAAAGAGGGTGGGTCCGTCGAAGGCCTCCAACTGGGCTCGGCGCTCGCTGGACTACGCAGTTGAAGCCGGGGCAGCGCCACTTTTTGCCTTGCAGCGGACCGGAAATGTTTTGCCGACCAGGCAAACGGTGTGTTTCTTTGTTCCCGGTTGACACCTTCTGACGACGGACGAAGTGCGATGACTGAGACGGAATCGAAAGCGAGGAAGAAAAAGAAGAATGTGGTCACGGAAATCACCTCTCTTGTGGTCACCGGGATCTGGCTGACGGCGCTTTTTACCGGCCAGGGCTGGTGGCTGGCAGCGTTGCTGATCGGCTATATCGTCGTCGTGCCGCTGGTAGCCATGATGACAGGCGAAGAAGAGCAAGAAGAAGGTGAAGAGTACGAGGCGGAACTCTACGAGGGCGAAGACGAGGAGTGGTCTCCCCAGGCGCGAGAGGCAATCCCCCGTCCGAAACGAGACGCACTGGAGGTCCTTCGCGATCGATACGCTCACGGAGAGCTAACGGAGGAGCAATTTGAGCGAAAGGTAGAGGTCTTGCTCGACACGGAAACCCTGGAGAATGCCCAGGAATGGGTGCTCGATGCCAGAAGCGCCCGAACTGGCGAGCAACAGGAGCAACAGGTCGAAGAACAAGAGTGGAGCGCCAGCCAAGATAAAAACCGAACGGTGCCAGGCAGCTGATTCATTGACCGGCAATCTTTCTCACCAGACGACTCGGCGACGGCACGCGGTCACCTCCCCATTCGTCCCTCATGGGGAGGCTCATGAGGACGCCCCGACGCGGTGGCTGGCAACGATGCGATACCGGACCATCGCAGTCCTCCGAATCACATCGGAGCATGGGTGGTGTCGCAGCGCAAGATCATAAGCAGACCATTCGTCACCGGCGTCGGGCCGTACGTGGGCTTAGCCGTTTCTGTGTTGAGCTTTACATACTTACCGGAAATGTCCGGTGCTGAATCGGAGATTCAATATCAGGAATTGGTTGATTGATCCTCGATTCAATACGAACGCTCCCCGCTCAGACGGTCTACCCATCGGTGAAGAAGACATTATGCGACCAGTATTCGCAACCACAGGAGGTGGAAATGGAGGATCGTAAACGGAGTGCAGGCGGGCGTGAGGGAGCAAAGGTGTATTTCGGGATGAGTGTCAGCCTGGATGGATTTATCAATGGCCCCGATGGGGACTTGAGTTGGCATAAGGTCGATGACGAACTCTTTTCGCACTTTATAGAGATTGACCGTCGCACCGGTTGGCACGTCTACGGGCGCGGGCTATACGAAACGATGCAGTACTGGGAGACGTTCCGCGAAGAAGACGCCCCTCCCGGCGATACGCTGATGGCGGAGTACGCGCGAATCTGGGAAGAGCTGCCGAAGCTGGTCGTCTCCCGCACGCTGGAGTCGGTCTCGGGCAACGCAAGGTTGCTCGCAGGCGACCTCGCCGACGCCATCGTAGAACTCAAAAAAACCTCCGAGGGAGACATCTCCGTCGGCGGCGCTTCACTGGCCGGTTCGCTGGCCCAGTTGGGACTGATCGACGAATATCATCGCTACGTCACGCCTGTGGTCATCGGCGATGGGACACCTTTTTTCCATCCTCGAATCGATCCCTTCGAACTCGAACTCCTGGAGACGCAGACCTTCGGCTCCGGGGTGCTCCTCGAACGGTACAGGCCTTTGACGGCGCAGTGAACACGTCGAATCCATCACTTTCAAAGAGGACTACATCGCCATGAGCACCGGGGGGAGGAACACAGCGCTCGGAGCAACGGACTCACGGAACTTCGGCACCGAAGATTCGGGGAAGCTGACGCGGATTCTTCGCAAACGGTTTCGATTTTTATTCGGTGGCGACGATTCTGGTCATACTCGCCGCCGGAGTGCTGACCTCGCTGGAAGCCCCCGGCGTCGCCGCCGACCTTCCCACGCCCTGGATCGGCGTCTGGGAGCGCATCAATATCGGCGCCTGGCTGCTCTGGGTGGTCGCATTGGCCGTAATTCTCCTTGGGCGGGCGCCGGCATCGAAGCCCGGAAGGGAAGCGGAGAGTGATGCATAGCGGTTGTGGAGGTTACCCACGGCCCAGAGATTGGCTAGAGCCTCGGCGCTGGAGAATTGCACGGCTATTTGCTGGAAATTCCCCGTAGTTAGTAATCGAAGTCGGCGAGGACGATGCTACGGCCTCGCCACGTTTCGACGGCTTTGACTTCCTCGTCCAGTCCTCACCCTCAATCAATCATCCTGGTGCTGGACTCCGGCATAGGTAAAGAAAGCCGGTAAGGCGGCGAAGGGGATTCACCGCCGCCAGTGCTGATCAACGGGGCCTCCGGCGGCGGTGCAGATCGCCGAGGCTCATAAGTACGCCGAGAGCGGCTCAACGAAGGGCCGCACCGTGCTGGTCGTGGATCTCGACGGTGAAGAATGAACTGATTCTGCGGCAATGCCGTTTGCACAGATCATGAGCTAAGTGACGTTGAGACACCCATCAGGCTGAATGGGAGTCAAAAAAAGTATTACGTGAACCCGACAGCCCGCACCAACTCGAAAAACCGGTCCAACTCATCGAGGTACCGCTGTCGGTTTACGAAAAAGATGCTGTTGTGATCTCCCTCTTCGAAGATGACGAGACGGGTCTTTGATCCGGTCCATTCTGCGTTGCGCTCGGCGTGGCTCTTGTCGACGAGATGGTCATATTCGGCATGGAGAAAGAGGGCGGGGCCGTCGAAGGCCTCTAGCTTTTTGCGGTGGTCGAAGAGATTTTCGAATTCATCTGTCATGGCCTCCAGGGTGGTACCCATCTGCTGCGGAGAAGCTCGAAGGAGGATGCGCTCCAATACGTCGGCGATGCCACTTTCGACGATCAGACCGGAAATTTCTGGGAAACGAGCGGCAAATTCGATGGCGTAGATCGAGCCCACAGAACGTCCGAAGACCAGGAGCTTTTCGTCCGGCACGCCAACGGCCTCTCGGATGGCGCCGACGTCGTCGAGCATCGCCCCGAGCCGTGGCGTGCCGGTCGAGCCGCCATACCCACGGTACTCGGCGAAGAAGGTGTTGACCCCCAGTTGGTCGAGCTGATTCGCAAAGCCCGGGATATAGTCGGCCACGACCTCCCCATTTCCGTGGAAATGCACGACTGTCAGATCGTGACCTCCGTCGTGGAAGTAGCAGGCCAATTGGGCCTCACCAACGTCCACGACCTGAGCGTCGCCAACCGAGGCGGGTCGAGGAAAGAAATAGCGGTCCGTGATGATGTCGTGATCGGCGATGCTCATGGCTCTATCTATTGCTCAAGGGTCTTATGATTTCTTTCAGATATACCCGTGGTTTACGCGCCTGCGCCTCCGTGCGCGCTCTGGCTGCCTCGAGGTTTTTCACATAGCCCCGTGCCAGCGCTTCCGCGTCGTCGCGGCGGCCGACGATCGATCCAATGGTCACGATCACGTCGAGGATTTCCTGAATGCTTCGCTGGTTGAAGATGACAACCGGCAAATTGGCTTTGATCAGATCGTGGGCGAGCTGGGCCTGGATGTCTGAAAAGCCGATGATCAGGTCCGGTTCTAACTCCGCTTCGACCACAATACTCCAAGAGTCAGTCATTTTCTGGTATGTAAAGGAGGGCCGTGTGCTCGGTGGTCGTTTCAGCGGCATCAAATTGGCCGACGACCATACTCGACTCAGGATTCGTGATATACGGCCGAAAGAGGTGCATCACGCCGGGAGGGCTGGCCACTTTAGCGGTCGGGCAAAGATGAATAAGATTATTCGAAAAATTCTCTCCGAGATCGGCGAGACCCTTCGGACCTGGAAGAGAATCATCATCACCGAGTTCGTGCCGGCTATCATTGCCGTCGCCGTCCTCGTAGTAGGTTGGTTTGCTGTCGTTCCTTTCGTGCAGGGGTGGGTGCTGCCCCAGTTCGGGATCTATCCGGAGCTCGACGAGGTCAGACGAGACGGCACGGTGCGCATGCCACAGATCGGAATGGAGGCCGCCTGGGGATTGGAGCTGGTGTACGTACAACCACTGTCGGACGGCCGCGACGGGGTGCGCGTCGACGGCGACCCCTTTCATCCCGCCGATACGCCCTGGATGGAGATCTGGTCGGTCGCCGAAGGGGTTGAACTCCGGGACTTCGACACCGTCGAGCAGAGCAGGCATGGAGGCTTGTTCTACTACGACGTTGGAACCGACGAATTTGAAGAGGGCCGGCTCGTCGGCGTCTTCAAGCTCGACGGGAAAGAGTTTCACGTGCGCTGCGGCGACCAGTATCGTCGCGCCTCCACTCTGAAGGCCTCCGGGAGGTGGTGCCTGCCACTGGTGGGCGCTCTTCGGCCGTTGAGCTCATCGAAAGAGGACTTCCCGGTGTGCATCGACCGGCGGATGGACGAGATGCTGGAGCGGCTGGAGCCGCGGCCCTTGCCGGAGTCGATGATCTGCGAGGTCGCCGGGTCGAAGAAATAGGGGGGCTCCGAACCGCGGCGGAAAATTCCCCCGATTCTATTATCGAAGTTTTTACCTTGTTTTTTTTAAATTGAGCGATCTTTTTCTGATCCAGATTGCCCGAGAAAAATGCCCTCGGAACGTCGTCTTGGCTTGAAATGACTTATGTAAGCGTTCACTCCCCCATTGGGGCGCGGCCAGCCTGGCCGCAATGCGGACTGGCAGTCCGTGCTCCAAGAAAAGAGAACATCGCAGAGCATCGTCACCCCACTGAACGCTTACATGACGTATCGATGGGCGTCTGTCGGTCAGCGAACCGGGGCCAGCTGAAGGGCGACGGCGAGGATAGACGGCTTTGACTCCGAGCAAGTCTGGGGACAGACAGACTGGGCCAGCAGCGGGACCTATATCCGAGGTGGGTTTATCGTCAAGAATTGCGTGGACTAAACCGATTCGTCCCGGTGCTGATGAAGGGGCAACAGTTCGGGTGATTTTGAATGCTCGAAATATATCCGTGGTGTGCCAAGAGGAACAAGCACAACGGTCGCCTGCATTGGCGTGCCCTCTCGCTCTTACGCTCAGTATATGGGTCAGATCAGGTGGATCAGGTTCGTCACCCCCGTGCGGATCATGGCGACTGCGATGGCTGCCAATAGCAGGGACATGACCTTGCCGAAGGCACGGGAAATCCCGAGGTGGACCCACTTGGTGACCACGTCCTGGTAGTAGAGGAGGAGGCCTAGTACGGCGAGGTTGATGAGAAGGCCGACCAAGACCAGGAATTGGCCGTGGATGTCGGCGAGGGTCACCGACGCCGCCATTGTCGCCGGCCCGAAGATAAGCGGGGTTCCGAGCCCAGCGCGGGCGACCAGGGCTCGATAGATCTTCTCGTCGTAGCTATGCGTGAAATTCGAAAGAATCATCGATGCCGCTGCAGCGAGGATAATCGACTCGAATACCGGTCCGATGAACAGGTTGAGGACGATGGCGAGCAGACTGGAGCGCAGGCGGGTGACATGGCTCGTTTCTCTTTTGGCGAGCAGATGAACGGCCGGATCGACAGCATTTGCTCGAACCGAATAGCTTGCCTTACAGGTGATGAGGATACAAGATATACGGAGCCAAGACAGCATCGCAGCTCCCAGGTCACCACAAGTGCTCCAAATCCAGTGATGGACAAGCGGAGACGAGATGACAGACAGGTCACATCGGGCCGGCCAACTACGAAAGAACAAGCCACAGGAAGCGGTGCAACACCGGTGTGGCACTGCTCGTGAACTGCTCCGACCTCTATTGGAGCGAGCCCTGGACACCGGTGGGATCGGAGTTTATCGCAGTGAGCGCGGTATATACTCTTCGGTCATCAGTCCATTCGAGATCGAGCGACTCGCCGCCTTGCTTCGGCCCCGCCAGAGAGCGCGTCAGTGGCTGGAGATATGGGCCCGTGGCGGCACTCTAAGTCTCGCGCCTTTGGAGGAGTGCTGGGCTCCGATACGAGCCGTTCGGCGGGAACTTGCCCAAATTGTGGGAGGACTGGCCAGGGCTGGAGGGACTGTGGCCTTTTTGTCCGGACCGCAGGCGCGGGGACTACCAGTGCACGCAGACGGAGAACATCTGTTGGTTCTGCAGCTAGGGGGTAAAAAGCACTGGCGAGTCTTCCCTCATCGGACAGCCCCCGGACGCGTCGATGAAACCATATTGGGGCTTCCCCAGCTACGCCAGACATTGACACCTGGTGACAGTCTTTTCATCCCGCGGGGAGCTCCTCATTGTGCAACCACGTCCTCACAGGAAGCGATTTCATTGACAATTGGCTTTGCACCGGGAGGAGCCAGTGGTGATACCTGGGAAGGTGGTGGACCAGCATTGCGGGTGCGAGACGGCGGTACGACAGCTGCCGTTGAGTTGCGACTGCAGCCGATCAACCTGGCAAAACATGCAGCTCTGGCCATCGCTTTTCGTCGTGACGCCACCGCAGAGTCATTCGGATCGACCAGTCGTTTTGATGCCTCTAACGGTCACGGCGCCCAGCAATATCTGGACTGGCTTCGAGCGCGTCGTGATCGCCCGAACGCAATCTGTGCGATAGCCTGGTTGGGGGAGCTTCCCGTGGGACAGATCGAGCTGTCGACGGGGGATGAAAACGCGGGCTATATGCATCTGTTATACTTACGCCCCATGGCTCGCGGGACCGGACTCGCAGATGAGCTGATGAAATGGGCTCGCGATTGGTTCGACAAGCGCCGGTGTGATCGGGCCCGCCTGCGGGTCGCTGCCGCCAACGAGCGCGCCCGAAGGTTCTACCGGCGATGCGGTTGGCAAGACCTCGGCGCTGACTCGTCGGATCGGCAGTTGCGAATCATGGAACGAATATTTGTGTAGGGCGCCGACGGCCGCAGGGATGGTCGAACCATACCTAACTCCCCATAGCCAGATTCCCTTTCATTTTAGTGGTTCTGAGTTGATACGTATCGAGTGGGCTGGGGAGCGGGAGCATATCAAGAACTTCTCTTCACCATCGCTCAATTCTTCTTTCGTCTCCCATACGTTTGCCATAGCGTCATCGGTGGTTGCAGTGTCTCCCATTTTAGATGACGATTTTTATGTGCTGTCGATCCTTTAGCTGATCAGCGCTCTAGCAAAGGAACTGTTGCAGGGAGTTATGCGCGGCGGCGTCGAATGGCCATAAAGCCCCCCAGAAGCATCAGCAGCGCGAACGTATTGGCGGGATTGGCGTTGGTCGAAGAGCAGCCTCCATCGGCACCGTCCTGTCCGCTGGCGACGGTAAAGCTTGTGCCGTCATCGCAGGAGATGGTGGCCGAGTCGTCGTCGTGTTCCTCGACGGTGCAGGAGGTGCCGTCCTGGCCGTCGCTGACGGTGACGCTGGTGCCGTCCTCACAGGACAGCACGGAGGAGCCATCGCCCTGATCTTCGACGGTGCACGATGAGCCGTCTTGGCCGTCCATCACGGTCACCGACGTGCCGTCACCGCAGGTGATGTCGTAGGTGCCGTCTTGGTTGTCCACAGTGGTACAGGAGAAGTCGTCAACGGTCAGGGTTTCGCCGCTGGGACATTCGATCTCGATTTCACCGTCGGAGATCTCGATAATCGTACAAACGGGAGAGCCGAGGACTCGAAATTGGAGATCACGATTCGGGTTTTCACTATCTCCCCGGTAGGCTACTCCGTCCGGATAGAGATTGCCCGAGGCGTAGCGATGCATGCCGCGACCGCTGGGTATTTCGATCACAATTGTGTAGCGGTTGCCCTCGACCAATTGGTAGTCCGAGAAGTCAAAATCGGCCCACCCACTGATGCCGTCCAGGTCTTCAGTTACGGAGCCGATGTATTCACCATCGAGACCGTCTCCGTTTGTGGGTTGACGTCGCGATGAATACCAGACGATCCTCAGTTTTCCCCTAAAAATACAGCCTGGTGCGCTTCTCTCGGTCCGTTGTCTTTTCAATAGAGGCTTTTCATAACCGGATTCGGTTTTCGACGGCTTTGGTTTTGCCACCACTGCCTATTTGTGAGCCAAACTACGATTTAGGGGGAGGTGGCACCGACCACGGTAGGTTTGCAGTCATCCCTTCGCCGAATCATCTCGAGCTTCCAACCGACCCCTCCGTCCGCTCGCAAACCGCGCTCGCGGCCACCTCCCCCGGTGCGGGGAGAATCAGTAGTAGTGCCCAATTTCGGTAGTGTGCGATAGTCCAGTACCGTCCCGTCGAGAGCCTGCGTGGTGGGTAGCACTGCTGACGCTCCCCGGAGTCGGGGGGAGGTCAATCAAGGTGAGTCGGCGAAAGAACGCGGTGATCTCGATGGGTCGGTCGGCCCCCTTTGGCGCCTGCGACGCCGTGTCCCCCGGTCGGGACATGGGTGGTTTCCGTTTTCTTCGTTGTAGATTGGTCGATAGCTCCACCGTCTCTGCGGCCTCGGCGCGAACGACGCGTCGTTTGCGTAGCGCAGTTTGTGCCGAGGCCGCAGAAACGGTGGCATATCCAGTTGACGGGCTCTGGCAACGTCCTACATTCGTGACTACCGGCGTCTTCGATTCAGAATCTTCCATGTAGAAAGGGGGCTTATTATGGGAGGGAGATTAGCGGTCACCTTCGGTGTCATTTCCATTGGAGTCGTGTTGGTATTCGCAGTGGCCCTTTCGTGGCCAGCGCCCAGTACGGACGGAGAATTTGCGATAGATTATGATCCCGCGCAGTGGCCGCAGGTCGAGCCAGATAGAGAGTATGAGACGCGCCATGGCGACAGGCTTCCCCTTCGCGTCTATGGGGAAGGAGTCGAGGACACGGCGCTGATCTTGCTGCACGGAATCAGTATCTACGGATATTATTTCGACGAGATGGCCACCTATTTCGCCGAGCAATCGACGGCCAGGGTCTACGTCCCGGACCTACGGGG
>SLJM01000114.1 GCA_007135085.1 Myxococcales bacterium | reverse complement strand
GGGATCGCCGACGCAGCTATTGCTATCCTCGTCGCAGACCCCGACCTGGCACCCCCCTCCGTCGGCGTCACAGCTTCGCTCCGGTCCGGCGGTGCACACCCCGTTTTGACAGGTGTCCTCGACCGTACAGAACAGACCATTGTCGCAGGGCGTGTCGTCGGCCACCGGCGTGGTCTCGCAGGCGCCGGTGGCTTCGTCACAATATCCGACGTTGCATTGATCGCCCACACTGGCGCAATTTCGCTCATTGCCCACACACTGCCCTTCCGAGCAGGTGGTGTTGACCGTGCAGAACAAACCGTCATCGCAACTGGCCCCATCGGAGACCGGCGAGGGCACACAGGCTTCTAGTTCCGAGTCGCAGACCCCGACATTGCAATCGTCGCTGGCCCCGGAGCAGTCCCGACTATCACTGATACACTGACCTTCCTGACAGATCCCGCCGACGGTGCAAAAATCCCCGTCGTCGCAGGAAGTCCCGTCTTCGATAGGCACGGCCCGACAGCCGCCGCTTTTGGCATCGCATTCGCCGACCGTACAGGGACCGTCGAGGTAGCTGCAGTCGATCAACGGCTCGTATTCACAGGAGCCATCAACGCATTGCCCGTTGCCGATGCAGGCCGATTGGAAGCTGCATAAGTCGTCTTCATCATCGGCGACACCGCTGCAGCTTTCGTCGAGACCGCTACATTGTTCATCGCGCGGCTGTACACCTCCAAGACAGGGGCCCCAGAATCCATTCTGGCAGGCCTGCAGGCCGAATTGGCATTCCCCTTCATCGGTGCCACAAGGCCGGCTATGTCCCTCTTGTTCTTCATCGCATGGTTCGAGCTCCACGTCGGGCTCATCGATGACGTCCGCATCTGACTCATGGCCGCCGTCGACATCTATTTGCGAGGTATCGGGGGCCAGGCGAACGTCATCTCCATAACCGGCGTCGCCGTCATCGATGCCCGTTCCACTTCCCACCTCATCGCAGGAGCCACATCCTCCGATAAAGAACAGCAGGATTAAGCCCGCCAAGAAAACCTTGTGTCGCTGTGTTGCAGAAACCATCGAACCATCCAAAACAAAAAAAAAGACGCGGCCCAAAACTGAGACCGCCGCCGGAGAAAACCCTTTTATTAGATATTTTGATCTTATCCCGCGCCAAACTGGGAGTCAAACCACCCTAAAAAAGGGGTAATATTTCGCTCCTCGGAACCACGACTTAGAAACCGAACCATCCATCTTGCCAGTCCAGCCCCTCGCCTTTATAGTCCGCCCGACTCGGCCCGGCCTCCCTTCCCCCCAACCCGCGAGCCCACTGCCATGGCCCGACAACGCACGACGAAATTTGTCTTTATCACCGGCGGGGTTCTCTCGAGCCTCGGCAAAGGAATCACGGCCGCCGCCGTCGGCGCCCTGATGGAAAGCCGCGGCCTACGGGTGACCTTCGCCAAGCTCGATCCCTATATCAACGTCGATCCGGGGACGATGAACCCCTTCCAACATGGCGAGGTCTTCGTCACCGACGACGGCACCGAGACCGATATGGATCTGGGCCATTACGAGCGCTTTACCACGGCGCGGATGACCCGGCGTAATAACTTCACCACCGGTCAGATCTACGAAACGGTGATCGCCAAGGAACGACGCGGCGATTATCTGGGCGCCACCGTCCAGGTCATCCCCCACGTCACAGAGGAGATCAAAGATCGGGTCTATGAAGCATCTCAGGGCTCGGATCTGATGTTCGTCGAAATCGGCGGCACCGTGGGCGATATTGAGTCCCTTCCATTTCTGGAGGCCATCCGACAGATGGGCACCGAGCTGGGCTCGGAAAACGCTGTCTTTTTACACGTCACCCTCGTGCCCTATCTGCCGGCCGCCGACGAGGTCAAGACCAAGCCCACCCAGCACTCGGTCAAGGCCCTTCGAGAAATCGGCATCCAGCCCGACTTTCTGGTCTGCCGCGCCGACCGAGATCTGCCGCCGGAGATCAAGCGCAAGATCTCGCTATTCTGCAACGTTCCCGTTCAACGAGTGGTCACCGCCCGCGACGCCTCGTCGATCTATGAGGTTCCCCTGTTGATGGCCGACGAGGGCATCGACCACGAGCTGGCCCAGGCCCTCAATATCTGGTCCCGCGCCCCGGACACCTCTTATTGGAAGCGCATCGTCGATCGGATCAACAACCCACGCCATGAAGTGGAGATCGCCATCGTCGGCAAATATGTGGACCATACGGACAGCTACAAATCGCTCAACGAGGCTCTCCTGCACGCCGGCATCGCCAACGAAACCAAGGTCAATCTTCGCTTCGTCGACTCCGAAGAGCTCGAGCAATTGGAGCCCAAGAAATTACTGGCCGGTGCCGACGGCATTCTCGTGCCCGGCGGCTTCGGAGAGCGCGGCACAGAGGGTAAAATCCAGGCCATTCGCTACGCCCGAGAAAACCAGATTCCCTTCTTTGGAATCTGCCTGGGAATGCAATTAGCGGTGGTCGAATTCGCCCGCCACGTCGCCGGACTTCGCAAGGCCAACAGCACCGAATTCGACGAAGACACGCCCTCGCCGGTCATCGCCTTGATGCCCGACCAGGAAGATATCTCCGATATGGGCGCCACCATGCGCCTTGGGACCTACGACTGCGAATTGACCGAAGACTCGCGGGCGATGCGCATCTATGGCACGCCGACCATCACCGAGCGACACCGTCATCGCTACGAGGTCAACAACGCCTACCGCGACCAGCTCGAGCAAGCTGGCCTGGTCTTCAGCGGGACCTCGCCCGACGGCGTGCTGGTTGAGATGATCGAACTCACCGATCACCCCTGGTATATCGGCTGTCAGGCCCACCCCGAATTCAAGAGCCGCCCCGGCCAGGCCCACCCCTTATTTGCCAGCTATATTTCGGCCTGCGTCGGCGAAAAATAAGCCAATAACAAGCCGCCTTCGGGCTATTGAATCCAGACGAAGTCGGCGATCTCTTCGCCTTGAAGCCAGCTCAGTTTGCGGTGCCCCTCCATCGCCTCTGCCCGTGGCCCCTCGGTGGTCACGGGCACGACGGTGATCACCGCTTCCTCGTCGGCGCCGCGCCGCTCGAGCCTCGACGGAATCCCCCACCCTCTTTCCACGTGTCCCCGTCCGGCGAGGATCACCATCTGCTCTGCCTCTCCCCGGTCGAGAAAGGAGAAGGCATGGTGGGCCATGGTCTCGTCCCAGACCAACTGCGCCTGAAAAAAACGCTCGAACCCCTCGGCCTGACCGTGGTTCCCATGAGCTGCGAAGATCTCCCGTAAATATTGGCGATAAGCGGTATTGATATCGCCGTCTCCGTCGTCGATCTCGGGAAGCTCGGTCTCCTCCTCTTCGCTCAACCCCTCGAGTCCCTGCTGTCCCACGGCGCGCACCAACTCTCGACGGGCGTTGAGGCCCACCACGGCCTGGCCCTCCTGCTTTGCACGACGCCACATCGGCGCGTATTCCTCGGGGTCCACCCCCCAGCGCTTCGACCACTGTACGGCATCCAACATCTGCTCTTCGTCGAGTTCACCGGCCAGATATCTGTCTAACTCATCCTGGAAACGGGCCTCGATCATCTCCATGCCCAACGCCACCCGCCCCGGTTTTCGATCGCTCAGCTCTGAGTAGATGACCCGTTGGACTTCGTGATGCCACCGATCGCCGTGAGACTCCCCGACCAGGACATATTGGGCCTGCTCGAGGTGGTCGACAAATTCCTCGACGCTAAGCCTTTGACCGGCCTCGACGTCCCAGATTCCCGACGAAAGATGCTCCTCCTCATCGACGGCGCCCAATTGGGGTCCAGCGGCGCATCCCATCAATAATATGACCACCACTAAAAGCCCCAATCCTCGAGTCATATCGATCCTCTCTACGATTTATCCGGGGGGTTCGTGTCGGGCCATGAATCGCTGGGACCGAGCTTCTCCTCGATACGCGACATCACCAGCGAAGACGGCAGATCGAGCCCTTCGCAATAGGCACAAAAAGTCTTGACCGTCGGCATATATACGGAGCGCTCCAACATCGATATATAGGTCCGCTCTAGATCGGCTCGTGTGGCGAGCTCTTTCTGTGTCATGCCCTGCTTTTTGCGAAAATATCGCAAGATACTACCCAGAGTGTCGCCCATTTTTGCTATCGCTTATTGGCCTTGGCGCAGCATTTATTATTGCTGCTCGTCACAGATCTTTAGTTTCACCGATTCTCAAACTCCTCATAATTCCTCCCCCTTTAAGATTACCCTATTAGACAACCCGAGGAAACTTGGAAAACCGCGAATTCCAAAGACAAACCCGCCCCCTCGGTGAAAGGTTATTCGTGGCGAGCGGGACGACCTGTACCAAATTATTCCCGGTGACGGGCATTCAAGAAATATTCAGAGCCCCCTCGAACAAATCGAGGGGGCTCTGAAATGGCAAGATAAGAGGTGGACTCAGAACCCCTCTTATTCGCCGTTACCGATCAACTGGTCCAATCCCTGGAGGGCGCCGAATCGGAATCCAGCTGAGATATAGAGTCCGCCCGTTCCCAGCTCGGGAGCCGCCAGGTCGCGATCGATGCTGGGATGACTGACGTCAAAGGTCTCGGAGCGTGGATTGCGCGGGAACCATTGGTTAAACCCGGCTCGCACATATAATCCGGTCATATCTGCCACGGAGCGCCGCACCTCCAGAAACGGTCGCAGGACGGTCACCGACGTGGCCACCTGATCTTCGCCTGCGGTCACCCGAAGTCCACCGACGCCGACCGTGCTGCCGATGGCCATCTGCCAGACGTCGTCGCCGGCCACGAACGCCGGCTCCAGACCCACATACCAGCCAAAGAGCGAGGGGTCATCCTGCCAGGCGAAGGTCATTCCTCCCAAAATTGAGAGGCGAAGATTTTCCACCACCTCTGACTCGACGACCAGATCGACATGTTGGGTGGAGATTACAGAAAAAGGATCGGCGTCGTTGGGAACGAGCAAATATTCGTTGAATCGCGCCAGGTCGGTGAAGAAATAGCCCGTCTCCAATCCGATAGCCAGGGTCGGCGAAAAAGGTCTCTCTTCGTCGACCTCTTCTTCGTCTTCTTCTTCATCGAGGAGGTCGGCCACCTCCTCGTCTGCATCGGGCTCGGTCACTTGCTGTTCTTCGACCACGTCTTCCACCGGTTCGACGGGCTCCTCCACGGTTTCTTCAGGCTCCGCAGGCTCTTCGGGGGCGACCTCGGGCTCACCGGGCTGCTCGGCGGGCTCATCGGCCGGTTCCGCCTCGTCCTCCTCGGCAGGCTCCGTCTCGTCCTCCTCGGCAGGCTCCGTCTCGTCGGTCTCGTCCGTCTCGTCCGGCTCGTCCGTCTCAGCAGGCTCATCAGCCGGCTCGTCCACCGACTCCGTCTCGTCGTCCTCGTCCGGTTCCTCTTGTGCGACTTCGGTCTCCTCCGGAGCATCTGAGACTTCGGCTTCCTCAGCTACCTCGGGCTCCTCCTCATCGGCCATCGCCACGGAACTCACCCCTGCCAGGGCCAGCACCACTGCCAGGGCAACTATCTTCTTTTGCCATAAATCGCTCATTGAAAACTCCCATTAAATCACACCAATAGCCAAACACTGCCCCACAACATCTACAGGGAAATGGCGTCTGGTCAAACCGATTTCTTGCCCTCCCGCCAAGGAGAGGCTCCAGAAGTGCTCGTTTTCGCGTCCGTCGCCCTTGAGTTCCGCTTCCGGTTGGCGAATACTCGAAAAGACAAATACCACCGATAATCTAGCCGAAGAGAACTTCTGTGACGCCCAACGAGAATAGCCTTCCATCCATTGGCGATCTGGTCGCCGGCCGTTATCGAATCATCCATGAATTGGGACGCGGCGGCTACGGTGTGGTCTTCCGCGCTCGTCAGGAAGCGATCAATCGAGACGTGGCGATCAAATTTCTGTTGCCCGACGTCGCCAATAATCCCACCGAGGTGGAGCGTTTTCGCCGCGAGATCTTTCACGCCAGCAGCCTCGAGAGCCGCCACACGATCACCCTCTACGATTATGGGAAATCGCCGGCGGGGCTGTTCTACGTGGTCATGGAGTTTCTCCAGGGTTCGACTCTTCGAGAGAGGATTAACGCCCGGGGCGCCATGTCCGACGCCCAGGCCTATCGCTTATTGGAGCAAGTTCTGGAGAGCCTCAACGAGGCTCATCGACGCCAGTTGGTCCACCGCGATCTAAAACCGGACAATATTTTCCTCCTCGCTGATGGCGACGCCGACCTGGAGTGTCGGGTGCTGGATTTTGGCCTGAGCAAATTTATCGGCGACCCTCGCTCCACCCTCTATCGTGGCCCCTCGTTGACAGCCGACGGAGAGGTCTGCGGCACACCGCAATATATGTCGCCCGAACACGCCTATGGGGAAACGGTGCGTCCCCCGGGCGACATCTATTCGCTGGGGTTGGTCCTATACGAGGTGCTCAGCGGCAAGCCCGCTTTTGACGCCCCCTCTCCGCTCGACGTGTTGCTTATGCAGGTCAAAGAGCCGGTGCCGGCCTTGCCCGCCGAGCGCCTCGACAGCCCGCTGGCCGCCTTTATCGAGCGGGCCACCCGCAAAGATCCGGACCAGCGCTTCGAAGACGCCGGCCAGGCTCTTCACTGGCTGTATCAAAACCCGCTTCCCTCCCAGGGCCAGGATGTCGACGAGCCCCCTCAACTGCTCGACGATCGCCGCCGAGTCTTCGAAGAAACCCAACCCCAGATTCACGGCAAAAGAGGCGCTCAGCCCCAGGAGACCACCGATCCCTCCCACCAAATCTCGGAGGATCTGGCTCTGGCCTCGCCACCGGAGAAAGCCAAGGAGGACCCGACGCCCCGCCAACTGGCCCTGGAGCGCTTCGAACTTCGGGTCGCCCAGACCCCGTTAATCGGTCGACGGCGAAGCCTGGCCCGTCTCGACGCCTGGCTGGAACGGGCCACCGCCACGGGCGGCGTCTTCGCCATCACCGGCGACGCCGGCACCGGTAAATCGGCCCTTCTCCACACCTGGTGCAACCAGTTGACGACCCGGGGAGGCTTGCGAATTTTGCGCGGCTCCCAACGAAAAAATGCCCCTGCTCTGGCCGGCCTCCACGACGCCTTCTCCAATCTACTCCAGCCCGCCCGCCGCCCTGGCAGCGGCCCCATCGAGGCGGGCATCGCCGCACGTCTAGGCCAGATCCTGGACGCCAGTGCGCTGCAAGCCTCCGATTCGGACCGCTCGATCAGCACCGTTCTGCACGGCCTGACCGAGACCCTGGACCATCTGAGCTACCAGCAGCCAGTGTTGGTGGTCTTCGACGACCTCCATCTGGCCGATCCCATTTCGCGCCGCTTCTTCGACCATCTTGTCGACTCATTGACGGAGCGAAGACGTCCCCTGGCAGTGGTCGTCACGGCCCGACACCCCCACCAACTGGAGGGCTGGACTCGCGCCAATGACGAAGTGGTAACCCACTGGGCGCTACCCGAACTGAGCCCTCAGCATACGGACGAATTGCTGCGCCGCCTGATTCCGACCACGGACTCCCTGTCGGCGGGCGTGGTCAAGCTGGCCGGGGGCAACCCCGCTCTATTGCTCCATATCTGCCGCTACTTGCTGGAGAGTTCACTGATTGAATTCGATGCCTCGCGCTCCTGCTGGGCCCTGCGCGATCCATCGATGTCCATCGACGAATTGGTCCCCCTTGATCTGCAGCAGCTCATCATTGAACGGGCCGATCGCTATCTGCGCCAGGCCGGAGACGAGGCGGCCCTGAGAGCCATCCTCCATCGCGCCGTTCTTCTCGGCGATGAATTCGACAGGGCTCTGCTCGAGACGGTTCTGCGCGCCGAGGGGCTCGATCAATTGGCCGAAAAATGCAGCTCCTTGCTGGCTCATCTGGCCGTATCGGGGCTGCTCCGCGAAGGCCCGTCGGGGTCGAGCGCACGCTACGCCTTTGCCCGCCCCCTCCATCGGGCCTCCCTGGTCCGCATGGTGGAGAGTATCGACGATTGGCGCAGCTTCCACCTGCTGGTGGCCGACACCATGATCGATGCCGATCAGGACGAGCGATGGTTTGACGCCGGTCGCATCGCCGAACATCTCGAGAGGGGGCGAGCGCCCCGGCGGGCCCTTCCCTGGTGGCTGCGTGCGGCCCGGCAGGCCGAGTTGGAGCATCGTTTCCAGGATGCCCTCCGCATGGTCCATCGTGCACTGCGTCTGCAACGCGGCCGAGACGTAGACGACAAACTCATGGCTCAGATGCGCCTTCAGCAGGGACGGCTGTCTCGCTTTCTCGGCGAACTGGGCCCCGCCGAAGACGCATTGCGCGAGGCCCGCACCTACGGGCGGCGCTCCGAGGAATCCGGTCTCCATGCCCGGGCCGGTGAGCTCTTGGCGGAGGTCATCTTGCTCCAGGGGCGACTCGACGAAGCGACGGCTATCCTCGATGAGATCGACGCCCTCTACCAGGTTCTCGACGACGAAGCAGGTCGTCAGCGAGTGCGATTGAGCCGCGCTGACGTGGCCATCTTCCACGGCGATTACGGGCAGGCAAAACAACATTATCGAACCCTTCAGACCACGTCGGGCGCCGACGGCGAAACCGCCGCCCACGCCCGAGCTCTGGTGGGCCTGACTCGCTGCTCCTATGCGGCCGGCCAATTGCAGCTGGCTCGCAGCACCGTCGACGAGGCTCGCCACCGGGCACGGGAGGCGGGAAACCACCATATCGAGGCGGCTGCCCTGGTCGAGGCCTCCCATATCGCCTTGCTCACCGAAGGGGTGGAGGCCGCCGAAGCGCTGGCCCATCAGGCGCTGAGCCTGGCCCGGCGCGAACAAGATCTGCTCACCGAGGCCAACGCCCACCTGGCATTGGGCATTTGCCTTCGCCGCTCTACCAATATCGACCGCGCCCGTTTTCACTCCCGCCGCGCCCGCGAGCTCCACGAATCGCTGGGCCACCTCTACGGGATCATCAAGGATATCCTGCTCAGCGCCGAGATCGCCTGGGTCCAGGGCGAGCCTGAGCGCGCTCTAATTCTGGCCGAGGACACCTCCCGGCTTCACGACGAGCTCGGTGACCGCCACGGCTGGGCCCTGTCCGCTTTATTTCGCTCTCTCTTTCTCATCGAACTCGGTCGCCCAGAAGAGGCCCGGACCTTGCTCGCCGAAATCCTGGCGATCAAAGGCCGCGACGAGCTGGGGCTCTATGAACCGCAGACCCTCTTTTATCTGGGCCTGGCCTTCGAAGCCGAACGAAACGTCGAACAGGCTCTGCAATACTTCTCCGAAGCCCGGACCATCGCCGAGAAGATGGGCCACCGCGAGCTGGTCAGCCTGACGACCATCAACCTGGCCAAGCTCCAATTGATCACAGGCGATCTCGAATCTGCCAGACAGGAGATCCCCCGCGCTCTGGAAGAAGCAGAGTTATTGGGGCATGCCTACGCCAATATGTTCGCCCTGCTCGGCTCGGCATTGCTGGCTCGGCTCGACGGCACCCCCCGGCGACTGCGTGATTTTCTGACGCGGCTGCGCACCTATACCGTCACACCCTATGCCCCGCAGATGCGCCTGGATACCCGCCTTCAAGCCATGGCGGCACTCCTGGAACAAGCCCCCGATAACCCACGCCGACAGGCCATAAGCGAAGCTCTGACCGAGCTCGCCGACGGCCTTCAAAGCTCACCGTAGATCTCGTCGTCGGACAAGGTGCCCCGCACTTCCCACAACACCGGATAGGCCCGCCTGTTGAGCGTACTGTCCAGATAGGCCACCCCCGCCGAGCCTCCGGTCCCCATCTTGGTGCCGATGAGTCGCTCCACGACCCTTACGTGGTGAAAGCGCCACAACAATATATTCTGGTCGTGCTCCACCATCGACTCCGACAGAGTGTAGAGGTGGAAATGTTCCTCCGGGTAGCGATACAGCTTCCACAGAGCGTCCAGATTCTGCTGGCGAATCTCTTCATCGAGCTCTTTATTTCCCTCGGGCGGCACGACGACCTCGAAGCCCTGGCGCTGCAATAACTCGTAGAATCGAGTGCGCAGCGACGGCGCCTCCAATCGATCTTCGAGCCGCCGGCGCTCCTCGTCGTCCTGACGAATATGCTCCAGCACCGAGCGGTCGCGGATCCCCGACAGAAATTCGACTTCCCGAAATTGAATGGACTGAAATCCGCTGGCCGGGTTTAAGGCCGAGCGAAAACGTAGAAAATCTCGGGGTGTCATGGTCTCCAGAATATGAATCTGATTGACCAACAACTTCTCGATCTTCAACACCCGCTGCAGAAGCCGTGAGGCCTCGTAGACTTCGTCTTGCTCCATCGCAGCGGCCACCGTATCGAGCTCAAATAAAATCTGCTTGAACCACAGCTCGTAGGCCTGGTGGATGGTGATGAATAACAGCTCGTCATGAGCCGGCGGATCGGACTCATGACATTGAAGCGACAATAACTCGCTGACCTTGAGATAGGAATTATAAGTCAGCTTATCATCGCCGGACTTCGAGGGATGCGCGATGGGGCAGCCCCCGCTCTTTTCATCACCATAAGTGCTCATGATAGATCCGCTGTGTCCTGGCAGGTTCTGTTGAAGAGAATATCGCTCACCCTACGTCGCCAATGGGCTCTACGAATAAGTCAATCATTCCGTCAATCAACCCCTGAAGGGCTGGAAATCTTTCGAGATTTTCTGCAGCCAGCGCTTTTTGGCGAAGCTCTTCGATTTCCTCGAGTGCCGCGGCGAGCGCCCCCTGTTGCCGGAAGGCATCGATGGCCCACTGTATTTCGGCGGGGTCGGTCTCGTGGCGGGGTGCTTCCAAAAGGGCCGTCAATCGCGCCAGATCGTCGGCTGAGGCCAGGCCACTAAAGGCCACGACCAGCGCCGAAACTTTGCCCTCCTGAAGATCGCCGCCCGGGGCCTCTCGTCCCTTTTCGCCATAGAGGTCGAGCACGTCGTCCTGAATCTGGAACAGCACTCCCATATGTCGGCAGGCCTGCCCGAGAGCATCTATCAACGACTGGTCAGCCCCGCAGAGCCGGGCAGCTCCCATCATGGGAAGGGCAAAGAGCCCGCTCGTCTTGCCCGTGACCATTCGCCTATAGCCCTGCTGGCCGGCAGCCAGAGTGAGCTCGAATTCCTGTTGCTGGCCGTCGATGACCTGCAGGACCTGCTCGTAGATCAACTGTGAGACCTGCCAACGCCTCTGCCCGTCGACATCGAGATGCTTCAGACAAAGGGGCGCCAGATATAAGAGCGCGTCTCCCAGATTGATCGCCTCCGCCTGGCCATAAGCCACCCACACCGCCTCCTTGCCGCGACGCAACCGGTCGCCGTCTTGCAAGTCGTCGTGGACCAACGTGGCGTTGTGGATCAACTCACAGGCCGCCCCAAAAGGCAGGACCGTCTCCGGAGGAAGATCGAGGGCTTCGGCCACCATCAACGGGAGTACGGCGCGCAGCCGTTTGCCACCGGTGCTCAATTGATAGTCCACCATCTGCGCCAGGGTTGTCTCCGACAGCCCCGCCTGGCGAATAACCCCGTCGATGAGATCGACGATGGGAGGCCAGAACTGCTGGCGATAATCCAAAAATTGCTGCCGAATTTGTTGACCCATCAATCGCTCTCCTGGTTGGCGCGCCAATAGTCGAGATAGCGGCCGCCCAGACAAAAGCCCTTCTCCTCTTGGAGCCACTGAGCCACCCGGCAGAGGCGATCCATATCGAGATCGCAGGACGCGCCCAGATGCTCGAAGAGGTTGAGCAGGTCTTCGCTGGCCACATTACCCGCCGCTCCCGGGGCGTAGGGACATCCCCCCATACCGCCGACGGCGCCGTCGAAGAGGCGAATCCCCTCCTCATAGGCTACCAGGGCATTGGCCAGAGCCAGCCCCTGGGTGTCGTGGAGGTGAAGCGCCACCTTTTTAGCTCCGAATTTATCAAGGGCCCGACGGCACCCGTTGCGTATCTCCCGCGGCCCGCCGGCGCCGATCGTGTCGCCCAGCGACAGATGTTCAGCCCCCATATCGAGGAGTTTTTCGCCGATGTCCAAGACCACGTCGAAGTCCACCTCGCCCTCGAAGGGACAGCCGAAGACCACCGACAGATAGGCCCGGATCGTCATCGACTCCGCTCTTGCCTGACGGGCCGTCTCCTCCAGGGCCTGCAGGCTCTCAGTGATGGAGCGATTGAGGTTGCTCTGATTGTGGGCTTCTGTGGCCGACATGAAAATCGCCACATGATCGACGCCGGCGGCCACGGCCCGCTCCAGGCCTTTGAGGTTGGGCACAAGCGCCCAATAGCGCAGGCCCTCCTGATGCTCCAGGCCCCGGGCCACCTCGTCGGTGCCCTTCATCTGGGGCACCCATCTGGGATGGACAAACGAGCCGATCTCGATGTCCCGCGCCCCAGCCTCGACGAGACTCTCGATCATCTCGATGCGCTCGGCCACATCGAGGATCTGCTCCTCGTTCTGCAACCCGTCGCGGGGCCCCACTTCGATAAACCTGACCTCATCGTTCATGAACCTACCCGCTCGCCACGCCGTAACGATCCAGATGAAGAGAACTCTGACGGGGCCCAACTTAGGCACGGCCCGAAAAAACTGTCAACGCACCACACTGATCTAGCGCGCCGTCCTGTTTGCCACAGCGCTGCCCCGCCTCTCTCTGCCGAGCGCTGGGCGCGCCCCATCCCGGCAGCGAAAGCAGCCCCCACCCCTGCGCCAGCGTCGCCGAGCCCAACTCACCGTTGACATTTTTTGTTCGAAATACCACTATCGTGGCCGACGTTACCCCTCGGCTGGTCTTCTGTGACCAACGCCGCTGCACTACCTCCTCCCGGAAGCGTGTCCCCCAAGAAGAGAGACCTGAAGTTGGCTGAAGACGTGCTCGTTGTGCATCGTGGTCTGGCCCTGATGCTATGTGAAGACGCCGCAATTTTGGAGGAGACCCTTTTGGCGATCGAACCTCTACAATTGCATATTCGCCGCCTGGGTGACCGGGCCCTATTGGTGCCCGCCGACCGGGTGGACTCCATCCTGGAAAACCTGGAGCGAGAGGGGACCTTTCCCCGGGTGGTCGGCGCCATGCCGGCCCCCTCCAATGAAGAAGAAGAGAAAGCCGACGAAGCGCCCGTCGCCGAGGAGGCCCTGTGAGCGACCAGCGATCCCGAGTATCCAAAGGCCCTCTCGACGAAGCCGAATTGGCGGCTTATCTGGAGCGGGGCTATGCCGACGCGTCACGTCGATTTTTCGCCCGCGCCTGGGATGTGGCCGACGATCCGGAAGCGGTGGCCCAGGTGGCCGGCCAGGGCTTCGACGACGACATCGATCTCGAAGACGCCGACCCCACGGTGCGGGCCCTTCTGGGGCTGGTCGCCGAACGGGGCGGCCGGGTGCGCGGCGAAAACCTTCGTCGCGATCTATTGCTGCGCGGCTTCGGGGAGTCCCGATCGACCATCGAAGAGCTCTTGACCCGGGGCTGGCTGGTGGCCCTGCCAAATCCTGGGGAGCACGACTGCAATTTAAACTCCGTCTTCGAGCAAAAGACCTTTTTGCAGCGCGAATTGGCCGTCCTCGAGGCCTCCTTTGAGCACCTTGAGGCCATGAGCCAACAACAGGCCCTGTCGGCGCCGGCCTGGGAGTCGGCCACCGCCGACGACAACCCGGCCACTGTCGCCGATCTGGAGCTCAACCTGCTCCACCTCTGCGCTCTGATCCGCCGCGATCCCCTCAAGCTCAACAAAGACGGTACCCCCAACAGGCGGAGCCTGGCCCGAGTGGCCCGCGGCGTGAGTATGCCCGGCTCCCATGGTGAAATCGCCGGCGACCTGGACCTGCACAATGCAGAGCAGCTCGACTATCTGGCCTTTTTGGTCTCCCTGAGCCGAGAGCTGGGGCTGTTGGCCACCCAGGACTCCACGTGCCGCACCGACGACGACGCGTTGGGCCGCTTCTTTCGAAGTGATGATGCCGAGCGTGACCGAAGGCTGTTGGATGCAGTCCAGCGGCTGCGATTCTGGAACGAAATCGACAGCCTCCACCTGTCGCGCTCGCCAAGTCATGGGGTGGACGACGAGCACTTCTCCCAGAGCGAGTCCACGGGCCAGCCGCTTATCGGCGCCCGAGGCTTTATCATCTCCGTGCTGCGCCGGGCCCGCTTTTCGGACTGGGTCGCCCGGGATGCTCTGGCTCAATTATGCACTCAACTGGACCGGCAATACCTCAATCGCACCCTGTCTCAACTGCCGCGAAGTCCCGACCCCGATGAATTCATCCACGCCGTATTGGAGCGCACCCTGGTCTGGGCCGGTATTCTCCAGACCGGCGCCGCCGGCGACGGACAGGCCCTAATCCGCCTCTCTCCGCGCGGCGCCCGAGCGATGGGACTGGACCACGAAATCGCCGAACACGGCGACGACGGCTGCCTCATCGTCCAGCCCAATTTCGAGGTCATGGTATTTCTGGACAACGCTCCCGCCTCGGTGCTCCACGCCTTATACCGCGTCGGCCTTCGCCGAAAGCTGTCGGACCGAGTGGCCACCTTTCAATTGGTCGCCGAATCGGTGCAGCGCGGTTACGCTCTGGGCGCCGACGCCGAATCACTTATCGCTCTGCTCAACGAGCGCGGCCACACCCCGGTGCCTGACTCGGTGGCCTTTGAATTGCGCGACTGGGAGCGGGCCCATCGGCGGCTGACCATCCATCTCGGTGGGGCCTCTCTTCGCCACCCCGATCCGGAGCGCTTCGATCTTATCTGCGGTCAATTAGAACACGACCTGCGCGACTCCAACGAACAGCTCATCCGCCTGGGAGCCCGCGACGCTTTCGTCACCGACGCCGACCACCCCGCCATCCGTCGCGCCGCCGAGAGCCAGCCATCACTGCAATTAGACGCCCTCGGCGATCCGGCACGATCCTTTTATTTCGTCGACCCTCTGGTCTTGATGGTCGACCCCTACGAATGCGACGTCATCACCCGTGTAGAACTCGACCGGGTGGGCGACCTCCTCGAAGATGAGTCGAGTGAACGCAATCTATTTTACGAGCTCGATCCCGATAAGATCGCCAAGCGCTTTCCCGACGATCCCCTCGGCGGCATCTGCGATTTTCTCGCCCCCCGATGCGAGGGGGGGCTACCAGCGGCCCAGTCCATTCGTCTCCAGGCCGAACTCGACGAGGCGCCCCGTTTCCATCTGGAGTCCGAGGTGACGGTAATCACCTTCGAGGAGATCGACACGGCGGAGCGTTTTCGCCAACTCGGCGAGGCCTCCGATCTCATCGCCCGACGTCTGGGTCCGACCACTTATGCGGTGGTCACCGATCAGGTCCCCCTCCTCGAAGAGTTGGTCGACGAACTCCATATGGACCAATCGTCGACCCCCTTTGAACAGGACCACTGAGGTTCGTGGCTCGTCGGTCTTGAAAGGCACCCTTTGCTGATCGGGGTTATTCTTGAGTTCTCTCGGTCTGCGAAGGGCGCCGTTCGAGACAGGAGAACTCAAGACTCAAGACCGCCCACGAGTCATTACCGAGGTTGAATGCTGGAAAATCTACGGTGACCGACCAAAAACCGCTCATCTTCCCAATAGCCCAATTCCTTGCCTAAGTTGAGGGGGCACGATAAAGTAGCGAGGTCTACGCTGACCATCGCCCGTTATGTTTTTGCGGCTACCTGTGCTGAGAGATCATGGAACGCTATTACGTCAAACGTCCGACCGGCAAGGTTTTTGGTCCCTTCGACCAAAACGCTATCCGCTTGATGCTAAAGAGTAACAAGCTCGGTGCCGATGCGCAGGTTTCGACCGACAAGGAAACCTGGAAGCCCATCTCCCAGGTCGAGGCTTTTGCCGATTCTGCGAGTGGCAATAAAACGCAGGCTGGCTTTGCTGGTCAGGGGTTGCCCCGCTCAGCTCAGAAGGGCCCCTCCCTGCCGCGCTCAAAATCGAGCGG
>SLJM01000050.1 GCA_007135085.1 Myxococcales bacterium | reverse complement strand
CTGCTCCATCCGACCACGCCCTACGTGACCGAAGATATCTGGCAGGCCTTGCCGAAAGGCGACGACGCGCCGAAGAGTATTATGGTCAACCACTGGCCGAAGAGCCGGGTGGAATTGGATAGGGCGAAGTCCGCCGAGATGGGCCGGGCCGTAAGCCAGATGGAGACCCTCATCGAGGTCATCAAGGCCATTCGCGGCATCCGCGGCGAGACCAATGTGAAGCCCGGGGTGGTCATCGACGAGGTCTTCTTCGCCAGTGACGACGAGCAGGCCCTGGCCGCCATCGAGGCCGGTCGAAATTATGTGGAGCTTCTGGGCAAGGTGGAGAAGGTCAGCGTCGTCGATTCGGCCAAATTGGACGAGCTCGACGCGGCCGCCGCCGCCGTGGCCGCCGGTCTGGAGCTGCGCATTCCCCTTGCCGGCCTCATCGACATCGCCGAGGAGCGGGCCCGAATCGAAAAAGAATTGGAGCGCGTCGCCGAGGATATCGCCCACGTTTCTGGTAAGCTGTCCAATGAGGGGTTCGTCAACAACGCACCGGCGGCGGTGGTCCAGAAAGACCGCGACAAATTGGCGGCCTATGAGGACGAGAAAAAGACCCTCGAGCAGAGCCTGGCCGAGTTGGAGGCGTTGGAGAAGTAAGTAGAGGGCCACGGAGGATTTGGCAGGATGGTGCAGCAGGATTTTTTAGAGTGGGCGGCCAATAAGATTCGTCGAGGTCGTCCGCCGTCGGGGACGGGCAAGCTCGACCTTGGCGAGTTGCCGCCCGATCTGCGCTTGTCCGTGCCCGACGTTCAGCAGCTCCACCAGGAGTTGGCCTCCCGTCTGGGCGGCGTCGATCTAGTGCTCACCGATAATCGGCGCCGCATGGTGACCGTCAAAAAGCGAAAGGGGCGGTATCGGATGCGGCTCCACCATATGTTCGTGGGCTGTGACGAGGCCACCCTGGATGCCCTGGCCTGCCTGGCCGGAGGCGGCGCCGATATGAGCGAAGCCCGAAGCCTCATCAAGGATTATATTTCGGAGAATCGAGACGAGATCTCCTTTGACGTCGAGCCCGACGAGGTCGACGGCAAAGGGGAACATCACGACCTGGACAAGTTGTTGGGCAAATGGCGGCAGCGTTTGGGCCATGGTGAGCTCGACGAGGTGGTCATCACCTGGGGGCGCTATGGGCGGGGCCGACGGACGATTCGATTTGGAAGTTTTGATTTCGATCGCAAGCTGATTCGGATTCACCCGGCCCTCGACGAGTCCTGGGTGCCCGAATTTTTCGTGGAATTCGTCGTCTATCACGAGCTGTTGCACGCCCTCTATCCGCCGAAGGAAGCGGCGTCACGACGGGTGGTTCATACCGAGGAATTTCGTCGACGGGAAAAAGACTTTCCCCGCTTTGAGGAGGCGATCGCCTGGGAGCGGGCCAATCTGACGCGGTTTATGGAGCGTTGATGAATAGCGGGTGGTCCAATAAGCGGGGACATAGAGTTGGTGGCTGGCTCGTGCTGGCATCGCTGGTGCTCTTATTGACCGGCTGCGAGCGAGATGACGATCAGCCCCCCGGTGAGGAAAGCAGCGAAGAGCGAGAAGGGGCGGTCGACGTGGTCGCCGAACCGGGCAGCGCCTACGACGAGCTCGACCTGGAGCCCATCGAACCGGCCGACGCCGGTCCCGAGGCGCCGGGGCTGTATATTCTGTCCGGTTTGAAGGGCTATACCGAGCCCTGTGGATGTACGGTGGACGTATTGCTCGGCGGCATCGACCGAATCGTCGCCTTCGTAGAAGATGCCAAGAAATTACATCCCAGCGCCTATCTGATCGACGCCGGAGACTGGGTCTTCGAAGATCGGGAGTTGCCGGAGCATCTGGAGCCCCAGGAGCGGGCCAAGGCCGAGGTGTTGGCGGCAGCGCACAAACAGATGGGCACCCTCTTTTCGGTTCCCGGAGATCGGGACCTGGCCCTGGGCGCCGAGTTCTATCTATCCATGATGGACGCCGCCGGCATGGCGCCGCTGGCGGCCAATATCGAGCTCGACGGGCAGCGCTTCGAGGCGGCGAAGAGGGTGGACTTCGGCGACCAATCGGTGTTGTTCGTCGGCGCCGGCGATCCCGAGACCTACGAGGGGCTCGACGGCGTCGTCGCTCACGACCCGGTGGAAGCGGTCAGACGGGAAGTCGACGGCGCCGACGAAGAGGTGGTCATCCTGGTCTATCAGGGAGATTTTTCGGCCGCCGAGGCGATGGCCTCCGCCGTGGATGGCTTAGACTTCATCGTCGTCGGTCATAATCCGCGGCGCCAGACTGATGCCGCCCCGGTTGGGAGCGCCCAGATCGTAGAGGCCTACGACCAGGGACGCTACGTGGGACGGCTGAAATTCTACGGTGCCCAGGCACAGAGCGGCTTCGTCGACGCACGACTGGGCATTCGCGAGCAGCGCGATTCTCTCGACGAGCAGATCCGCCAGGTACGAAGCCAGTTGCGAACTCTCCAACTTCGCGCCGGGGGCGGCGAGGAGCCGCCGTTGGCCGAGACTCTGCGCGAGCGCATCGAGGACCTCGAAGAGCGACGTGATGCGCTGGTCCGCGATGGCATCGAGATCGATGACCAGAGCCCCACCTTTTTATACGACCTGATCGCCATGGAGCCCGGCTATCGCGTGGACTCGACGATGGCCGAGCGGCGCCTGCAGTTCAATAAGAGCCTGGCCGAACTAAACTCCAAGATCGAGCACGAGCTCATCCCCGTCGCCGATGGCGAGCCCTTCTTCGTGGGCACTCAAGAGTGCAGTACATGTCACGCCGACGCCCATGATTTTTGGGAGAATACGGCACACGCCTCGGCGGTGGCCACCCTGGAGGAGCGGCATAAGCAATTCGACTATAATTGCATCGGTTGCCACGTCGTGGGCTGGGAGCAACCGGGCGGCAGCGTGATGGGACAGATCAGCTACGACGCCGAGCTCAACGGCAGGACGTTCACCAAAGACTTAAGCGAGGTGGGCTGCGAGAGCTGCCACGGCGCGGGCTCACAACATGTGGTGGCGCCCCTGAACGAGCAGGCCGAGCCACAGCATATCATCCGACACCCCACGGAGCAGCAATGCTCCCAATGCCACGTCCCCGACCACTCGCCAAACTTCGACTTCGACGTCTTCGTCGAGGAGATTACCGGCGAGGGGCATGAATACCGCAGTCGGTGATTTGCTCCACCGAAGTTGATCACCGTTCTCCGGTCTCCTGGGGATAGGATAAGTCGTATTTTGGGGGCTTCGTAGGACCTTCTCGAAGTTGCGGAGGGCCACCTTTTTTCCGCTTTCGCTTCACCATTTCCTCCCTTCGCTCCAATCGGAAGTCCTTGACTGGCATAAGAGGTGGGTCCATATTGTTACTGAGTTACAGTCAGGGACTGACGCGAATTTCACGGATGATTTAATGAGGGACCGCTCAAAGATTCCGGGATGCTGATCATCACGTTGATCGACTTGACTCGATAGAGGTAACCCGATGGCCGTCCAGAAGAAAAGAGAACAGGCATATGTTGACCGGCGCTTCGGTTTCGAGGTCATTCTCGTCGATGTCCCGATGAAGCAGGTACGAGGGGAGTCCGTGCCGGACATCAATGCGAATCACCTGCGGACGGCGGTACTGGCAGGGTTGACGACCAAGCCAGGGCCATTGTCGGGGGTGGAAGTGCGTTTTGTGCGCCATTGGATGGAGCATACGACGACGGAGTTCGGCGAATTGCTCGGCGTCACTCACGCGGCGGTGATCAAGTGGGAGAAGAAAGGGCCACAGTCGACGGGGATGAATCGGGCCACCGAATTTCGTCTCCGGTTGCTTATATTGAAACGGCTGCCAGAGTCAGTTCAGATGCAACTCGTCGACGCTCAGCAGGAAAAGCAAGCCAATGATCCCGAACTGAGACACCTTTTCGGTCTTCTCGAGGACCTCTGGAGGGAAGCCTCAACCGAAATTCACGGGAGCGAGCCTATAAGAATCCCACCGGAACTCATTGCACAGCAGAGTTTGCGGGCGCTTCGACGATAATTTCCTGTATTTGGGAGGCCGGACGGGGTCTGAAACGCCTAGCGGCCTCAGTGTCCTTGCGTCACTGGTGAGCAAAGATCGGCCAGCTACACCGGGCGCTTCCTACCTTTCATTTTTCGCGGCCTTGTGCCGCGTCCTTTCGGCCCCAGGGGCCGAAAAAACAACAAAAAGGGGGGATGCCCGATTAGCCATTTAATCTTTGCTCACCGGTGGTACAAGACCACCGGGGTCGCTAACTTACCGGCATTGGGCCTTGTGCCGCCGGTGAGCAAAGATTGACAGCTACCATAGCCGATCATTCTGATTCACCGCCGGCGCGAGACCGGTTGGCGACCCCGGCTTGGCCTTGTGCCGCCGGTGAGCAGAGATTGACAGCTACCATAGCCGATCATT
>SLJM01000265.1 GCA_007135085.1 Myxococcales bacterium | reverse complement strand
TGGAGCGCCTTCGGCGCGGGGTGGAGCGCCTTCGGCGCGGGGTGGAGCGGCTGGACTACGCCGCGGTATTAACTACCCATCGAGCTATACCAGTCTCGTAGTCTTGATCGCAGATCTACCATCGAGGGTGACTTGATCCTCATCGAATTTCCGCAGTTACCGGGCCAGTAGTTCAGGCCCTCCATCCCGCGTCCCTTAGCGAAGCGTAGGACGCTCCACCCCGGCGGCTTCGCCGCCTCCATCCCGGGCGCAAAGCGCCCTCCATCCCGCGTCCCTTAGCGAAGCGTAGGACGCTCCACCCCGGCGGCTTCGCCGCCTCCATCCCGGGCGCAAAGCGCCCTCCACCCCAGCGCGCGCTGCGCGCTACATCCTTCGGAAGACGCCGACCACGGGGCCGATGACGACAGTCTCCCGGGCCTGGTCGGCGTGGACGTAGATGGGCTCCATGGCCTCGTTGGCGGGCTGAAGGCGCACCTTGTCGCCCTCGCGAAAGAGGCGCTTGACCGTGGCTTCGCCGTCGATCATGGCCGCTACGATCTGGCCGTCCCGGGCGTCTGGCTGGCGGCGCACGAAGATATAGTCGCCGTCGAAGATCCCGTCGTCGATCATACTGTCGCCTTTGACCTTCAGGCCGAAGACCTCACTCTGACGGCCCAACAATCCCTCGCCGATGGCCACCACCTCGTCGGTCTGCTCCACCGCCGTCAAAGGTGCGCCGGCGGCGATCCGACCGACCACGGGGATCTGATGAACCTCGTCGTCGACGAAATGCTCGACCTCACCGCCGCTATTGGCGCCCCCCTCATAGGGTGTTCCGTCGGGCCAGAAGAGGGGCCGCATGGTGCGCGACTTACCGTCTTCCCTGGTCAAAAAGCCCTTTCGCTCCAGCGCCTTCAAATGATCGTTGACCCCGTTGGTGGAGCTGATCCCCAGGGCATCTCCCAATTCTCGGATCGTCGGCGGATAACCGACCTCGTCGAGATGACCGGCGATCACCTCCAGGACTTCCTGCTGTCGTTTCGTCAATTTGTCGGTGGGACTCATCAAAACCCCGCTTAGCGCATCGGTTGTGGTCTTTAACGATCATTGCCAAACTACTGAACAGATGTGCGAAGGTCAAGAAAAACCTGAACAGACTTACAGACACAGAAGCCCCAAAGAATATCCAAGAAAAACAAAAACCTCTGGAATGACAGCCCCTTAGCACCCGTTGACTCCCTGAGCAGATAGATAACGAGGAATGGTGGACTACCATAATGGTCAATTTCGACGGGCCTCTGCCCGCCGACAGTGGCTGGTTTGACACCCTATGATGGGCCATGTTAGTCAGGGCTCGGGCGGTTTGACGCCCGCCTTGCTCCGCCGTCTGACGGCCCCACGGAACAGCGCTTAGTGGCGCGAATTTACGGGCTCTTCGGGCGGTCTATTCCAGCTATCTGATTGGGACGAGCTCAGATCATGGAAATTGCCAATTATATGCCACTGGTTCTACTGGCCATTATGGCCGTGGGCGTTGCGGGCTTGATCATCGGGCTGGCGACCTTTTTTGGTCCCAAGAACCCGACACGTGAAAAGATGATGCCCTACGAATCGGGTTCCGACCCGATCGGCACCCCTCATGGGATGCGATTTAGCATCAAGTTTTATCTGGTGGCGATCAGCTTCATCTTATTCGATCTGGAGACGATCTTCGTCATCCCCTGGACGATGACCTGGCGAGACAGCGCAGCCCTGGGACACGGGTTGTATTCGTTTGGAGTCATCTCCATCTTTCTGGCGATTCTGACCATCGGACTCGTCTACGAATGGAGTCAAGGAGGTCTCGAATGGGACTAGAACATCAACTGCCCGAAGTGCTCACCACTCAGTTGGAGAGCGCCGTGAACTGGGCCAGGAAATATTCGCTTTTCCAATACCCCTTCGTCACCGCCTGCTGTGGCATGGAGTATATGGCCACCGCCAGCGCCCGCTACGACATTGCTCGTTTCGGCGCCGAGATCCCCCGCTTTTCTCCTCGACAGGCCGACCTGTTGTGGGTGGTGGGCACGGTCAACCACAAATTGGCCCCCATGCTGCGCCGGATCTACGAGCAGATGGCCGAGCCCAAATGGGTTATGGCCTTTGGGGTCTGCGCTTCCACCGGTGGGTTTTACGACAACTACGCCACCGTCCAGGGCATCGACAAGATCATCCCCGTCGATGTTTATATCCCGGGCTGCCCGCCGCGGCCGGAGCAGGTCATCGACGGGCTGATGAAGCTCCAGGAGAAGATCGACCAGGAGCCCTGGCGCAAATACGACTACCAGGAAAAAGTCCGCGAGCGCGGACCGATCCAACAGGATACGCTCTTCGAGCCGGTGGACCGTACACGAGAAAAAGGCTGATCGCGACATGGCCAAAAAACTGATCAAATTCGTCAAAAAGCACTTTAAAGATGAAGTGCTCGACAGCCACTCGCGGCTGGGCAACGACACGGTGGTTCTCAAACGAGATCGCCTGCCGGAGATCGTGGAGCGTCTGCGCGACGACGACAGCACGTCCATGAATATGCTCCGGGCGATCACCTGCGTCGATTACCTCCACCGCCAGCCCCGCTTCGAAGTGGTCTACGTGCTCTACAGCATAGCCCACAAGCATATGCTCACCCTGCGCGTCGTCGTCGACGAAGACGATTGCAAGGTGCCCACCATCGCCCATCTCTACGGCGCTGCCGGCTGGAATGAGCGCGAGGTCTGGGATATGTACGGCGTCGAATTCGAGGATCACCCCGATCTTCGACGGGTTTTGCTCTACGAGGAATTCGAAGGCCACCCCCTTCGCAAAGATTACGACAAACAGGAATCTCAGCCTCGGGTCGAATTGCTGTCCCGGGAACGAGATAGCGTTGAAGAATTCAACGTCTTCGTTAAGAAAAAGTCCGCAAGAGGTTCGCGCGAGTAGTAATTTAATCCATTACCTCGCGTCATTGGCGCCCCACCGCCGGGAAATTCAGTCATGGCCGAAAATATCTACGATCCCATCGATCAGGACGTCCACTCCGAACCGATGATGCTCCAGATGGGGCCGAGCCACCCAGCCACACACGGCACGGTGCGCTTTACCCTGACTCTCGAGGGCGAGAAGGTCATCAAATGTGAGACCGAGGTGGGCTATCTCCATCGCGGGTTCGAAAAGGAAAGCGAGAACTCCACCTGGACTCAGGTCTTTCCCTATACAGACCGCCTCAACTACGTCAGCCCCCTGCTCAATAATTTCGGCTATGCCCTGGCCGTGGAGCGCCTGCTCGAGATCGAGGTCCCGGAGCGCTGCGACTGGATTCGCACCCTCATGGGCGAGCTCAGCCGCCTCTCCGACCACCTGACCTGCACCGGTGCGGCCGCCCTGGAACTTGGTGCCATGTCGGCTTTCTTATACGCCATCGAGGGCCGCGAGTTGGTCTGGGATCTCATCGAAGAGGTCACGGGCGCTCGTCTCACCGTCTCCTACGGCCGCATCGGCGGACTCAAAGACGACCTCACCGAGGGATTTGAGGAGCGCTGGAAATACGCCAAGCGCCGCCTCATCGAGATCCGCGCCGAGGTCGACAAATTGCTCACCCGCAACCGGATCTTCCTCGATCGCTTCGAGGGCACGGGCGTGCTCACCCCGGAGATGGGCATCTCCTACGGATATACGGGGCCCGTCCTGCGCTCTACCGGCGTGGACTACGACGTGCGAAAAGACCACCCCTACTTTATGTATGGTGAGGTCGACTTCGACGTGCCCGTCGGCCATCGCGGCGACAACTTCGACCGCTATCTGATCCGAATGGAAGAGATCGTTCAATCGATCCGCATCATCGATCAATGCCTGGAGAAGATGGAGCCCGGCCCGATCAACTCCGACGATCCCCGGGTGGTGCTTCCCGAAAAAGAGAAGGTCTACAACACCATCGAAGGCATGATCAATCACTTCAAGATCATCTTCGAGGGAATCCAAGTTCCCCCTGGCGAAGTCTATAGCTACACCGAAGCCGGCAACGGCGAGTTGGGCTTCTATATCGTGTCCAACGGCACCGGTAAGCCCTGGAAGATCCACGTCCGCTCACCGAGCCTGATCATGATGGGCGGGATTCACAAACTTATTGAAGGCGGCCTGCTGGCCGACATCATCCCCACCTTCGACACCATCAATATGATCGGTGGGGAATGCGACAAATAACTGCCGGCACCGGAGTCTAGGACCATGCCAAAAGTCAATATCAACGGCACCGAGATCGAGGTCGAGAAAGGGACGACCATCCTTAAAGCCGCCGCTCAGGCAGGCTTTGAGGTGCCCCATTTCTGCTACCATCCGGCACTGTCCATCCCGGCCAACTGCCGGATGTGTCTTGTGGAAGTCGAGGGTGCGCGAAGCCTGGAGCCTGCCTGCTATTCGGAGGTCACCGACGGTATGGTGGTCGAGACGAAGAGCGAGCGCGTCATCAAGGCTCAGAAATCGGTCCTCGAATTCATCCTGCTCAACCACCCCGTGGACTGCCCGATCTGCGATCAGGCCGGCGAGTGTAAGCTGCAGGATTATTATATGGCCTACGACGCGCAGGAATCGCGGCTGCGCGCCGAGAAAAACCAGAAGGTCAAGGTCTTCCCCATCGGTCCGGAGGTCCTCTACGACGGAGAGCGCTGCATTCTTTGCACCCGCTGCATCCGCTTCTGCGAGGAGATCACGGGCACCAACGAATTGACCATCGTCCAGCGCGGCGACTCCGCCGAGATTCGCACCTTCCCAGGCAAAGAACTGGACAACCCCTACTCGGTCTGCACCGCCGACATCTGCCCCGTGGGCGCTCTGACCTCTCGTGATTTCCGCTTCAAATGCCGGGTCTGGCTGCTTCAGTCCACGGATAGCGTGTGCACGGGATGCTCCAACGGATGCAATATCCACCTCGAGCATTTCCGCAACGAAATTCAGCGCTATCGGCCCCGCTACAACCCCCAGGTCAACGATTATTGGATGTGCGACGCCGGTCGCCTGAGCTACAAAGAGGTCCACACCGATCGCCTCCTGCGTCCCATGAGCAACGGCGCCGCCCTCAACTGGCACGGCGTCACCGAGACGGCGTCGGCCAAATTGGCGCGCGCCCTCGACGACGACGCCGGCAGCTTCGGCTTCGTCGTCAGTCCTCAGGCCAGCTGCGAAGATCTCTTTCTGGCCAAGCGATTCATCGAGGAAGTACTGGGCACGGATCAGCTTTATCTGGGCGGCAAACCGGACGGCTTCGAGGACGACTTCCTCATCAAGGCTGACAAAAACCCCAACCGCCAGGGCGTCAAAGCCGTCTTCGGTGGACTCAACGACTTCGGCGATGTGGACAAGCTCATCGACGATATCGAATCGGGTGCCATCAAAACCCTGTATATGATGGAGACCCATCTGCCGGCTGATGCCGAGACTCGCCAGCGCTTCGTCGACGCTCTGGACAAGCTCGACCTCTTCGTGCTTCAGGCTCAGCATTGCGCCGAATTGGCCAACCAGGCCCACCTGGCCCTGCCCGCCTGCTCTCACGCCGAGACGGAAGGCACCTTCGTCAACTTCGACGGACTGGCCCAGCCCTTTGAACAGGCCTTTGCGCCCCACGGCGACTCCCTGCCCCACTGGCAGATCTTCATGCGCCTGGCCCGAGCAATGGGCCAACCCTTGACCTATACCTTCGTGCACCAAATTCGCGACGAAATGTTCCAGGCATCGGACGCCGACGAAAATGGCGAGCCTGCCGAGGCACAAGCAGAGTAATACCGGCAAACCTCCCCGTACTCACAGTTTTTTGGAGTCCGGGCAAATGCCTGCAATGAGGAATGATTCATGGCTGAAGTGCTCATAACCCTCGTCAAGATTATCGTCATCGTCTTCGTCTTCGTCCTTGGCGTCGCCGGATCGATGACGCTCCTTGGCGATCGCAAGCAGTCGGCGAGGATCCAGAACCGGGTCGGCCCTAACCAGGCGAAGTTTTTCGGGTTTAGCCTCCTTGGCTTTCCCCACTTCATCGCCGACGGGATCAAGCTCGTTCTCAAAGAGAATATCGTCCCCGCCCAGGCCAATAAATTCCTGCATACCATCGCCCCGGCGCTGGTGTTCATCCCGGCCCTCATCGGCTGGTCGGTCATTCCCTTTATGGACCACTATTGCACGGGCACGGTCATGACCTTGCCCGAGCACGGCTATACCGAGGTCTGCGTCGACGGTGAGTGGAAAAATTATTTTTCCATCATGCATATGAACTCCGGCGTCCTCTTTGCCTTTGCTATCGCCGCCATCTCGGTTTATGGCGCCGCCATCGCCGGGTGGGCCTCTAATAGTAAATTCAGCCTCCTCGGTGGCCTTCGCTCGTCGGCCCAGATGATCTCCTACGAGGTCGCCATGGGCCTGAGCCTGGCCGGCGCCCTGCTCATCTACGGCACGCTCAACATCAACGAGATGGTCCGCATGCAGGGCAACCTCCTCGGTGATTGGCTGCCCATGTGGGGAATCGTCATCCAGCCCCTGGCGTTCTTCCTATTCCTGCTGGCCGGGCTGGCCGAGACCAAGCGTGCGCCCTTCGACCTGCCCGAGGGCGAGTCGGAGATCGTCGCCGGCTATCTGACGGAATATACGTCCATGAAGTTTGCGATGATGCAGCTCGCCGAATACGCGGCGACCGTCTTCATCGCTGCCCTGGTGGCCGTGGTCTTTTTGGGCGGCTGGCAGATGCCCTGGGTCTACGCCGACGGTATTCGAATCTTCGGCAACCACTGGACGCCCTTTGGCGAAGAGGTCTGGTATTATATCTCCATCGTGCTCCGCATCGGCGCCATCACCTTCAAGATTCTCTTCCTGGTGTGGCTCCAATTCATGATGCGCTGGACGCTGCCGCGATTCCGCTACGACCAGGTCATGACCCTTGGTTGGAAGATTCTGTTGCCGCTGAGCATCGCAAACCTCTTCATCACTGCCGTGATCGTCACCATCCTGGCCTGATCGGTAGTTGGAAATAGACCAACGCACCACCCCGTAGGGAGTTGCACCATGGGCGAAGTCAAAACAAAACCAGTCGAACGGGCCGAACAGGGGCTGTGGGAGAAATCCTATATCCCCGAGATCTTGCGCGGCCTCTCCGTGACGGCGGGCCACTTCTTTCGCAATATTAGCCCTCGAAAGAGCCAGCGCAGAATCTTCACCAAGAACTACCCCGAAGAACCCACGGTTTACCCCGAGCGCTACCGCGGGTTGCACCGGCTGATGTTGCGCGACGATGGCCAGGTGCGGTGTGTGGCCTGCATGTGCTGCTCCACCATCTGCCCCGCCGACTGCATCCACATCGAAGCCGGCGAGCACGACGATCCGAGCATCGAGAAATACCCGGCGGTCTTCGTCATCGACGAGCTTCGCTGCATCGTCTGCGGGCTCTGCGTCGAGGCCTGTCCCTGCGACGCCATCCGAATGGACTCCGGTCGGCATATCCCGCCCTATACGGAGCGCAACGAGGCCTTCTTCGACCGGGACCTGCTTATGGAATTGGGCGGCCTGTCCCAGGCCAAACAAGGCGGCGACCGAACTCCGGCAGCGGCCGAATAAAGACCCGGCATCGATTGTGACCGACCGCACTTCTCCGACGTTTCGACTGGGCCCGCTGCTTGCAGCGGGCCTGCTCGTTTTGGTGGGGCTCATCTCCCTGGCCTTGCAATACCGCTTTGCCAACACCGGCGCCGATCAGGCCGATTGGGATCGGGCCGCAGAGTTGGCCGTCGAGTTGGCACAGCCCACCGATGGAATCCGCGTCCATCCTACCTGGTCGGAGGCCCCCCTTCCGGCGATGAAGCCCCTGGGGAATCTGCTAAATCGACAGCACCAGCCCCTGGTCGAAGATCTTATCGGCATCGAACGGCTACTTATCCTCAGCGAGGCCAACCGCACCTCTCAAGCCCTGCAGATGCTTCCCTTCGACGCCGCACCGGACCATGTCCATGACCTGGATTCGGTTCAACTTCTAGAAGTGACTATTCCATTAGAACTTCGACTGCACCACGACTTAATCGGCCAACTCTCCGGTGCCGACGTCGCCTATGTGGGCGACGACGAAGTTCAGCCCTGCCGCTGGCACCGCGCCAGCGGCGCCTGGCGCTGCCGGGGTAGCCGCAGGGGCGCCATGGTCCAACCGATCCTACTCGAGATCGAGCACGATCCGCGCCGCTGCGTCCAGGCATTCCCACCGTCGGGAGAGCGCCACTTGTCCATCGAAATGACCATCGAAGAGGCCTCGGATATTCTGCGAATCCGCGCCGGCCTCGACCAACGAGCGGCCCGCCTCGAACGCGGTCAGGACGTCATCTACCGTCTCTATGTCAACGAGTCGAAGGTCGCCGACCAACGCGTCGACGGCCACACCTCGATCTGGCAGGCCCACGACATTCCCACATCTGAATTTGATGGCCAACCAGTCGATCTGCGCATCGAAGTCGAATCAATCGCCGACGAGCCTCACCACCGCCGCTTCTGCTTCAACGCCTGGCCCATGACCACCACCCAGGCCTCCAATTAGCGGAAAGCAGAGAGCGAAAAAGCAGAGAACTAAAAACTGAGGAGCTAAGAGCGAAAGATTCGAACGGATTTTATCGGATAAGCGAATTTGGTGCCCTTGATCAATAAAACTAAGTTGTAGAACTTCCCGCACATTTCATCGAGTCTGCCAAACCACTTTTACTTTGAAAGCCGGAAAAATTAGTAAAGTCAGGTCAGATGGATGTCGCTTTGGCCGACTGACGCGTAGCAGCGCTACGTGGAAGGAGGACAAATCGGCAGACGCTGGCCTGGCAAAGCTAAGACTTCGGGGTTCGAAGTAAACGTGGTTTAGTTAACCCCAGAGTCCCACCCCTCAGCTTCTTCGCTTTAATCAGTTTGAATCTTCCGATCTCTGCTTCTCAGCTTTCCGTTTTTTAGCTTTTCGAGCTTTCCCTAGAGGCGGAAGACTTGGACTGCCCGGTGATCTTCGACGGTGAAGCGGACCTCGCGCTCTCCCGACTCGCCACGCAATTCGACCGTATAATTGCCCGATCGCAAGGTGGTCACATAGGGCAGCTCGCCCACCTTCTCGTCGTCGACGTAGACGTCGGCTGATTCGTCGGCGTCCAAAAAGACGATCAATGAGTCCTCGGCGTGGCGAAAGACTGCTCGTGAGGTCTCGGCCGCGGCGGCGCCCCCGCTCTGGGAGGGGCCGGCGATGGCGTGGGCCGGCTCGGCACCGGAGATGAAGAGGTAGCTGGCCACGCCGAAGGCTGCGATGAGGCCGAACATCATGACCAGAAACCCGATTACCAGGCCTACCGAAACTCCTCGGGGTTCCGCCTCGTCCTCCCCCTGGCCAATCTGTTCGGTGTTACTCTGTTGGGGCTTGACCTGAACTGTGGAGCGTCCGTTCTTCGCTGCATTCGTCAGCCCCGACGGCGTCGCCGGCGCAGTCTGATGGGTCTCGCGGCCCGGCTTTCTCTGGCCGCCCTTGCCGAAGAGTTGGGCCGTGCGATCCCCCTTGCCGTCTTTGACGGTGAGCCGCGGCTCTTTTTTGTCGACACCCTGCTTTTCAAAGCCAAAGAGCTGCTCTGTGGGCTTCTGGCGGGTCAGCCCTCGGAGTTGGTGAATCATGACCGACAGCTCCCGGGTCCCCACCACCTCGTCGGTAGTACGCAGATAGAGCTCGATGGCCCGCTCCATGTCGGCGGCCGTAGCGTAGCGCTCGTCTCGGTTGCGGGCCAGCGCCTTGAGAATAATATCCGCCACCGGATCGGGGATATCGGCCCGAAAATCGCGGGGGTCCGGCGCATCCTCCGAAAGTATTCGCGACACCGCTTTGAGATCGTCGCCGAAGGGCCGCTCACCGGTGAGCAATTCAAAGAAGACCACGCCCACGGCGAAGAGGTCGACCCGGTGGTCGAGCTCCTGACTCTCGATCTGCTCCGGCGCCATATAGCCGAATTTGCCCTTTACGGCGCCCGTCTCGGTTTTGTGACGGTTGATCGCCGCCTTGGCCACACCGAAGTCCACCAGCTTGACCACCCCGTCGTTTGAGATCAGCACGTTGTGGGGTGAGATATCACGGTGGACCAGCTTGACGTGGTTGCCCTGGCGATCGACGAAATTATGGGCATAGTCCAGCGCGGCCAGAACGTCGCAGATGATCCGCGCCGCGTAGACCACGGGAAATTCGGTGCCCCGCTCGGCTATCTTGTCGCGCACGTCCACCAGATCGAGGCCGTCGATGAACTCCATGGCGATAAAATAATCGCCGTCCTGCTCACCTAATTCAAAGACCTGGCCAATATTGGGGTGGGTCAGATAGGCGACGATCCGCGCCTCATCGACAAACATCTGGGCAATATCGCCCTCTTCGGCCAGATGAGGGAGGATGCGCTTTATGACCAATTCCTTGTTGAACCCGCCCGGCCCACGCTGCTCGGCGAGCCAGATCTCGGCCATTCCCCCCGTGGCCAGGTGACGCATCAACGTGTACTTGCCAAATTTCTTGTCGCTCATCGCAGGCCTTGGACTGGAAAATCCATCGCAACGCACCGCATTCTACCCTATTTCAGGCGACAATTGTGAGCAAGCACGACGGAGGTCGGAAGGCCGACGCCAGGTGTAGGCCCGATGATCGGAGAAAAAAATTAACAAACTCCGAACTTCACCTACACTGGCGATGTTGTTCGGTGGTTATCCTACATAGGGACACCCCCGACCGGAGAAGCGCCACGGAAGGACAACCTTCGGAGTGAAGAGATGAACTGGAAGATGATGACCACAATCGCCGCTGCCGCCCTGATCACGGGCTGTTCCACGGCTTCGCCGGCTCCTTTCCATATGTATTCCTCGCCGCTTTTGGAGGGGGAGATGGAGACGCCTCGAAGTGCCGCCGAGGCGGTCTTCGACGACGCCGGGGGTGCTGCGCCGGGAGTGCGCTCGCGCCAGGTCTATGTCTACCAGCGATGGACCGACGAAGCGGCGCCTGCAATTCCCCAGCGCCAGATTCAGACCGCCGGCGCCCCTGGCCAGCGCCCGGGTTACGCCCCGCCGCTGGATACGGTCCAGCCCTCCTCCGAGCCCGTGCTGGCAAATTACGCCTGGGATCCGGACCAGCCCTCCGGGGCCGGCCGCGCTACTGGCGACGGCGGCTCAGCGCCGGGATCGGAGCTCAAACCCGATGACGTCGTAACCGCCCTCTCCGACAATTCACCGAGCGAAGAAGTCGAACAAGCCGAACAAGCCGAACAGGTCGCGGTCGACCAGGCCGTCGAATCCACTCCTTCGACCACCGAAGATTCCGCTGTTCAAACTGTGGATTACGCACCAACAGCGGCCGACTATGTCTACACCACCCTGCGGGCCAACGATCTCGATCTGGGCGAAGGCGCAAAAGACAATATCCCCACCCTCTACCGCGCCTGCCGCTCCCAGGGGCAAGTCTACCATACGAGCCGCCCCGATATTGGCGACGTGGTCTTCTTCCACAATACATACGACGCCAACAACGACGGTCGAAACAACAATTGGTACACCCTGGTGGGCATCGTCGAAAAAGTTCACCGAGACGGGACCGTTGAGTTTCTGACCCACCGCGGAAACGGCGTGGAGACACTTCGCCTCAACCTGGATCAACTCGACCGTGAGACCGGCTCGGGCGGCCAGATCATCAACAGCAAGCTGCGCACGCCCACCACCGATGACGCCCCCTTTACTCAATATCTGTCGGGCCAACTCTTCGCCGGTTATTGCAATGTCCTCGGCGACCGCCGGGATCTGGTGCTCATCAGCAATTGGGAACCGGGAATGGAGTTTTGATTCAGTCTTTCTCGAATTTCTCCTGGGCCCGCCGCCCGATTCGAGTCATCAACGGCGATAATAGCCGCGTCAAATCAGGGGCCGTCCCGGCAAAGCGGGCCATCAGTCCCCTGCTCTTCGGCAATGTCACCTCCAGGGGGCGGCCGACCAATACGTGGTCGACCATCAGGGCCTCCACCTCGTCGAGGGTGAGCGGCCGTCTTCCCGAAAATGTCAGGGCTGCCTCTTCGTAATCGGCCTGCAGGTCCAGCATAGGCGTCTTCACGGCGTCTAAGAGCACCAGTGACACATCCACCCCGTGGGGGCGCAATTCCTCGGCTGCAGCCAGTGAGAAGCCTCGGACGGCGAATTTTGAAGCCCCGTACAGGCTCAGCCCCGGCACGGGGGTCAGCGACGCCAGAGAGCCGAAATTGACGATATGACCATGGCCCTGGTCGCGCATCCTCTGTGCGGCTGCGCGGGTGCCCAAAATCACCCCTTTGACGTTGACGTCCAGGTGGAGATCGACGTCAGCGCAGTCCACGTCACAGACATAGCCGGGCCGCAAGAACCCGGCGATATTCATCATCACGTCCACGTCGCCGAATTGACGGGATGCCTCGGCGAGGGCCTCCTCCCAATCGGAGGGGTGGCGCACGTCGAGCTTCTGCCAGCCCACCTGGGCGGTGGAATAGTCCCCCTCTTCGATCCAGGCCCGCATGGGCTCGACGTCGATATCGGTACAAAAGACGCGGTGCCCCTCGTCGAGAAATCGCCGTGACAGGCATTTGCCGATGCCACTTGCGCAGCCCGTGAGCACCATGGTCTGCCGAATACTCTCACTCATTGAATCTCTCCAAAGGCCAGATCGCCAAATTTGAAGCTCGGTTTGATCCCCGGAAATGCCCAGTAGGAGTCCATCTCCGAGGAGCAGACCATATTGGGAAATCGATCGTCGCGCACCGACGGACCGGCCACGGTCTTCTCGAGAATCATCGACAGATATTGGTCCAGCCCACGCTCCAGGGTATTGCCGTTGAGGATGACCTCCATGCCTGAGGCCTGGGCGTATTGGCGCACCGGCGCCAGCTCACTGGACAGCGGTTCGTAGGCGTCGGGGCCCACGCCGTTTTCGCTGGTCACCATCACCCCCTCCGGGGTTCGCACCACTACGGAGTGATTTCCCTCCGTATGGCCCGGGGTGCGCATCAAGGCCACGCCCTCGCCAAGGATCACGTCGCTGTCGAGGCGGATGATCCGCTCCGGATCGACGTCGTCGATGCCGTCCGGGCAATACCAGGGCTCCTGAGGTGGCAAGAGATTGCGCGTCGATACCCATTCCTGATCCATGACCAATAATTTGGCGTTCGGAAATAGTCCGGGCTCGTCGCGGGTCCCCAGCCAACCGCGAATATCCTGGGTATGGAGGTGATCGTAGGTCAGATAATCGACGTCCGACGGCGACAGGCCCACCTTCTCCAATACGTCGGGCACGTCCATCGCCCGGGGGGCCATCAACTTATCTCCCAGCCCCTGCAGCGGTCCAAAAGATTGGGAGAGATTTTTGAAAAACGGGGTCTCCCGATTGCGATCGGCGTCCGACGGCGACACGAGCAAGGTCTTGAGGCCGGCGTCGCTGTTAAACTGAATGATGAACAACCGGTTGACGATATGGATAAATGGCGAGCGAAGCCCACGAACGTTCAAAAAGGCAAAGCGCGTCGGATAGGGCACTCGCACCAGCTCGTAGGAGCGATAACAGGGCACGGGATCGTATTCCATCATCTGGTCGTGAAAGGCCCTCCCCTTCTCTCTCACCTCCTCGAGCCGCGCCCGTGGCGAGGTGGGCTCCAGAAACCCCTCCAGCGTATCCACCGGTTGGATGACCTTCGCGTCGTCACCTTTTAATTTCGTCACCATCGCTCTGTCCTCTGGTTATGCCCTCGCCCAAACCCTCGATCCATCCACCCACGATGATGACATACCCCACTCAGGCGTCAACGCGTCAGAAAAGTAAGCTTTTAATCCCCCCATTGGCGCGCGGCCAGCCTGGCCGCATTGCGGACTGGCAGTCCGCGCTCCAAGAAATGAGAGAGTAGCTGAGAGCTGCTCTTGGAATTGTTGATGGGGTCGAGTTGTATGGTCTATGTGCACTTATGCTGGAAGTTTTTAACTGGACTATCCGCGGTCCAACTTGCCACTGTACTGATAAGGGTTAGTTTGAGCAGTTGACGTGCATATATGGCCAGCTTGACATCGGGGTTGACCGTTGCAAGTCTGCCGACATAAGAGGTCGTATCCTACGGGAGCGAAAGCCAGTAACAGCGTGACCACGGAGCAGTGATGAGTGAGCGAGATTATTACGAGGTTCTCGGAGTCTCGCGTGACGCCGACGCAAAGCAGCTCAAGAAGGCCTATCGAAAATTGGCCATGCAATATCACCCGGACCGCAATCCGGGCGATGATGAGGCGGAGCAGAAATTCAAGGAAGCGTCGGCGGCCTACGAGGTATTGAGTAACCCCGAAAAACGCAGCCTCTACGACCGGTTCGGTCATGAGGGATTGCGCGGAGCCAGCGCCGGCCCCGGGGGCCCGGGCTTTCACTCCGTGGACGATATCTTCTCCCAATTCGGCGATATCTTCGGCGATATGTTTGGCTTCGGTGGTGGCGGCGGTCGCCGTCAGCGCGGCGGCCCCCGTCGCGGCGCCGACATGCGCTACGATCTGGAACTGACCTTCGAGGAAGCGGCCTTCGGCACCACCAAGACCCTCGAGATCCCCCGACACGTCGATTGTGAGACCTGCGAGGGCTCCGGCGCCAAACCGGGCACCTCGCCCACGACCTGCTCGACCTGCCACGGCCGCGGCCAAGTCCATCACCGCCAGGGCTTCTTCACCCTGTCGTCGACCTGTCCCCACTGTAAGGGTGCCGGCGAGCAGATTGACGATCCCTGTGAGGAATGCAACGGCGCCGGCAAGACCCGGGTGGACCGCGAGGTGGAGGTCACCATCCCCGCAGGCGTGAACACGGGCACGCGCCTGCGCCTTCGCAACGAGGGCGAAAACGGATCGCCAGGAGCCCCCAGGGGAGACCTCTACGTCTTCCTCCACGTCGCCGAGAGCGAGATCTTCGAACGCGACGGCGCCGACCTCCACTTCAAAAAAGAACTATCTTTCGTGCAGGCCGCCCTGGGCTGCGAGGTGGAAATCCCCACCCTGGAAGAGCCCCGCACGCTGACTGTCAAACCGGGCACCCAATACGGGGATCGGAAGATCTTCAAAAATGAGGGCGTCGCCAAACTTCAGGGCTCGGGCCGCGGCGATCTCATCGTCCACTTCGACGTCACCATCCCCACCAAGCTCTCCAAAAAGCAGCGCGAGCTCCTCGAGGCGTTTGCCGAGGACGCCGGCATCGAGGTCGCTTCACCGGGTTTTTTCAAGAAGATGAAAGAGAAGCTCAGTAGCTGATCAATCACAGTCCATCAGATCGTATCGCTGGCCATCGATGGTGAGCGTGGCCGACACCAATGACCACTTTCCGTCGGACCCCGTATTGACATGGGCCCGATAGCGGCCTCGCCGGTCGTTGCCGACCACGGGAAAGGTCCAGTTGGCGCTCCCCGAACCACCGGCGATCTGACTACTTCCATTCTGCACCCCCAGCCAGGGAATCCTGATATCTTCGCCGAGCTTTTCCTCGGCAATGGAGCACGTTTCCAGGGGGCTCATCATTACATCTTCGTAATTCATGGCCTTTGCAGAGAAGCGACCGCAATTGGTGACGGGTACCATCACGGCTGCCATGATGACCAGGATCAGAAGGCCAATAGTGCCGACAAATGGCACCACCGACACCTCCGTATCCTCCCCTCCTGTATTTGACACCACACGTATCGTCGGAGAAGACGGCGACTGCGGAATCTGGTCGAAGGTCAATAATGCCTGCAATGCCTGACGAGCCGTGGGAAAGCGCTGCTCCACGTGGGGTTCGACGAGACGTTCCAGATAATCGGCAAACCGGTCCGAGATATTGACGAAGGGCCTGAACTGAAGGGCCATCCGCTCTACCGGTAGTTCCGCCGGATGGCGGCGGCTGAGCAGATGAATCGCCGTGGCCCCGAGAGCGTATAGGTCGGTGGCAGGCACGGCGCGGCCCATGAG
>SLJM01000481.1 GCA_007135085.1 Myxococcales bacterium | reverse complement strand
GGGGGTTCTTTTTGGAGACCTTTCGGGCCGAGATGCTGCGGGAGGCCGGGGTGGATGAGGCGTTTGTGCAGCATAATCACTCGCGGTCGCGGCGAGGGGTGTTGCGGGGGATGCATTATCAGTTGGTGCGGCCTCAGGGGAAGTTGGTGCGCTGCTCGCGGGGCGCCATCTTCGATGTGGCCCTCGATATTCGCCGGGGCTCGCCGACGTTTGGGCAGTGGTTCGGGGCGGAGCTCAACGATGTGAATCACCGCCAGCTCTATGTGCCGCCGGACTTCGCCCATGGCTTTTTGGTCTTAAGTGAGGTGGCCGACGTGGAGTATAAATGCACGAATTATTATCACCCCGACTCCGAGGCCGGCGTGGCCTGGGATGACCCCGACGTGGGCATCGAGTGGCCCTTGGGCAGCCTCGATGGGGAGCCGGTGTTGTCGGATAAAGATCGGGAGGCGCCGCGGCTTCGGGAGCAGGAGAGGCTACCGATCATCGAGGGAAACCGCTGAGACGCAACCGCGAAGAGCGCCAAGGTCGCCAAGGTCTTTTTTGTGGGACTTGGTAATGAGTGCGCTGAGATTATATCATGCTGTAGGAAGCATTTGGTTCTCATTGGCCGGAGTCGGATATGAGTCGCATCGATCTGATTGAGGAAAAGAAAGAGGAGATTTTGCGTATCGCCGCAGCGCATGGCGTACGAGAGATTCAAGTCTTCGGTTCGGTGGCCCGTGGTGAAGACGATGCGGAAAGTGACGTCGATTTTCTGGTGGAGTTAGAGGAGGGCCGAACGCTTTTTGATCTTGGTGCGCTACTCATGGACCTTCAAGAAATGCTCAATTGTAGTGTGGATATCGTAACCACCGGGAGCCTGCGCCCATCTTCGCGGGACAACGTCCTTAAAGAAGCGCGGGCGTTCTGAGAAAAGCCTCGGCCCGCCTCGCGGCATATCTTGGTGCATCAGTATTTCGGGGTGGACTTAGATGTAATTTGGAACGCGATCACCAACGATCTGCAACCCCTCAAAGTTGCAATTGAGTCCGCTCTAGCCAGTCTTAACGGCGATTGAGTTCCGACATTGAGTTCCGACGCCGCAAAGTCCTCCTATTTTAAAAAACAGTCATGGAACTTCCACCATTGGAACTTCCACCATTGGAACTTCCATCATTGGAACTTCCACCATTGGAACTTCCAGAGTTGGAAGTTTTATGTGTGGGGTCTATGATTGTCTCTGGTATGGGTCGGTATACGGAGGCAAGGTCGATGGGTTTGAGGGCGCCGGATGAGTTATTGGATCGGGAGGATGAGTGGGCACGGCTTGAGCGAAGCTGGGAGGCGGAGCGCCCTGAGTTGATCTTCGTGATGGGTCGTCGCCGGATCGGGAAGAGCTTCTTTCTGTCTCGTTTTGCGCAGGCCACAGGGGGGATCTATTACCAGGCAACACGGCGTACGGAGGCAGAGCAGCGTGCCAGTTTGAGTCGCCGGTTCGGCGAATTTTTTGACGATCCGGGATTGCGTTCCGGCGCCGTATTGCCCACGTGGGAGGGTATTTTCGATTATCTCACAAGGCAGCTCGACGATAGACCTTTTCTATTGGTCCTGGACGAATTTCCCTATCTGAGCGCCGCCGTGCCTTCGTTGACGTCGGTGATCCAGCGTTTTTGGGACCATGAATGGCAGGATAGCCGTCTTCGGCTGGTATTATGCGGCTCCTATATCTCGGCGATGAAACAATTGGAAAAGGTTGATCAGCCCCTATATGGACGGCGAACGACTCGCCTTTCGTTTAAACCCTTCACCTGCCGAGAGGCAGCTCAATTCGTGCCTGGGTGGAGTGACGAGGAGAAATTCTTGCTCTACGGCACGGTGGGCAATTTGCCGGGCCACCTGGCCATAGTCGATGGCGACCAATCATTGGCAAAAAATGTAGGAGAGCTCTTCCTCGACCGCGGCGGCCGACTCCTCGACGAAGCAGAGCATATGCTCGACGCCTTCGTGGCCGATGCGAATGTTCATTATTCGATTATCGAGGCCATCGCCACGGGCGAACAAACCTGGAGTGGAATCACAAAACGGGTGGGCAAATCGGGAGGCGCCCTGTCACGGCCACTGAAATGGCTGGAGGAAATGCAGCTCGTCGAACGTGTCGTGCCGATTACGGAGAAGAATCCAGGCCGCTCCAAAAGAGCGCTCTATCGCATCTCCGATCCCTACCTCTCATTCTGGCATTCCTTTATCGCCCCCCTTGTTCAATCAGGCAGCGTTGGCCTTGCAGACCCGGACCAAATGTGGACCGACCGGATCCGCCCCGGACTCGATCATCATATGGGCACCGTCTTTGAACAGATCTGCCGAGAATATGTATCGCTGGGAGAGGGGCTGCCCTTTCAGCCGATGCGCGTTGGCTCCTGGTGGGATTCGAATAATCAGAACGAGGTCGACGTAGTGGCCCTATCGACCAAAGACGAACTCTTCGCCGGCGAGTGTAAATGGGGCAACGTATCCGGCCGGGACCTCCAAAAATTACGCAGCCGTGCTCGCCATATCGCCAATGAATTTAAGAATGTCGGCGAGCTCCATCTGGGCCTCTTCTCCGGCCGTGGAGAATTTGACCCGGTTGTTGAGGAGGCCGCAGAAAATGGTGAGGTCATGCTGGTGGGACCGGATAAATTGCTAAACCGCTAAACGACAAGACAGTCACCACGAAGGTCGCGAAGCACACAGAGGAAAACCTTTGAGAACTCTGCGTCCTTAGTGGTTCGAAGGCAGTTGTAGTTCACGCCACTTCTCGAGGGCGTCCTGGGAGATTCGATAGCGGCCTGCCATGCCCTCGCTTAAACTGAGGAGTATGTGGAGGGCTCGCTCGGCAAAGGGTTCGCGATCATCGGCGGGGATGTCATTTTCCGTTGCCCATTGGATGAGCAGGGCCCTCGTCGGAGATAACTGAGAGAGCACGACGTGGCGCACCGATGCTTTGATCTCGTCTCCGTACTTCAGGCGCAGCGGGTCCGGTTCGACGAGGGCGTCGCGGACGATGCGATATTGGGCGCACGAGCGCTCATAGGCCCATTCGAAGAGATCGCGCAATAGGTCAACGCGCCTCAATTCGTAGATGGCCAGGGTCGCCTGAAGATATAATTGCCGTGGCACGTCGATGAAGGATAAGGGGGAGAGGTTTTTGTGGATAAGCGGGATATTTGCGGCCAACCGAGAGGTGCGCTTATTGACGTCCACAAAGGGCTGGAGATAGGGCAGATGGACCATCGAGAAGAACGCCTGCTCAAAGGGATCGTCTATGGCGTCGGCTCGCTCCAGATATTGGGCAAAGCAATCTTCGATGACCTGGGGAATGGCGACCGGGGTGTAGGTAGTCCCCGTGATCTGGACGATTCGCCTTCGCAATCGTCCCTCGTCGGCGGGATCACCGACGAGGTTCTCCGACAGCAGCGCATGCAAGGTCAATAAAGTGCGGCGATTAAAGGCCAACTCCTCGGCTTCTTCCACCAGAAAGTCGATGGCCCGCTTGTGGTTTAGCACCATCTGAGCTTCCCTGGCATCCTTGCCCTCTGCCACCTGCCCAAATTTGAGCAGACTCGCCGTATCGAGTCGACTATATGTGTTGCCCTCAAGGCGACTGGAAGCCCAGGAGAGATCAATCAGCAGGTTCTCGTAGATCTCTCGGGCATACGTGCCGGCCGGTCTCTCCGGGTCCGGTGTATGGCCTCGTTCATGTAGGCGGCGGCGAAGTGCCTGGGGCAAATACCAGGTCTGGCCGGGAACGTAGTCCTCCAAAAAACTGCGGTCGTAGCCGACGGGAGTGCGTTGTGTGATGGGACGAAGAATAAGTTTGCGAACCTCAGCGCCGCTCGTTGAAAGCGCAATTTGCCCGTCCTCGTCTTCGCCTGCCCTCTCCTCGCGTTCCACCTCGTCGGGCCGAATTGCCTCTTCTGCCGCCAAGGTGCCCTCGTGGTCGGCTACCCTATAAGTGGTAGCGACTCCTGCCCCCTCGACAACGATACGCTGTTGCTCGGCGAGGCGATTAAGGCGGCGGAGCAATGTCCTGGGAGTGAGGCTTTCATCCGAGCGCTGAGAATAGAGATTCTCGATAGCGGGTCGCCTAAGACCTGAGGGGTGGTCCCGGAGCAAGGCCTCTATTTCGCTGAGTTGTCGCTCTATTCTGTCTTGTGAAGATCTTGCCATGGACTTCTCAACTAAGGAGCTCTCTCGACAAATAGCGTCTTGTCGTGACAATTATATGTCGAGAGAGTGTCACAACAACCTTTTTATGTCGAGAGAACAGCGTCTCGTGACAAAAAACAGCGTCTCGTGACACTTTTATGTCGAGAGGAACCGCTAAACGACACAACGTTGGAACCGCCAAGACGCCAAGATCGCCAAGGGGACAAAAAAACAACTGCTTTGGAACCGCCAAGACGCCAAGGACGCCAAGATTTCTGGAGTAGAGGGGTCTGATC
>SLJM01000333.1 GCA_007135085.1 Myxococcales bacterium | reverse complement strand
GGATCCACCACTTAATTTAGCGATTTCTATTTTGGGCCCTTGAAAGGTGGACGGCGATGTATGTAGAGTCCGCCCGCCGCTTGCCGTGGAAGTTTGCAGCACCGAATGTTGGAGCGATGCTCAATCGGGCTCCCGAAGCGATATTGGATTTATTTTCGTCAATCGACGTGACAGCGGCACAGAAATAGGGTAGGCGCTACGCGAAACCTGAAGCAGTGCCAGTCGTTTAAACAGTAACCGAGTAGGACCATGATCAAGGATCTTAACAAATTTCGTAACATCGGGATTTCTGCCCACATCGACTCCGGAAAGACGACGCTCACTGAGCGTATCCTTTATTATACGGGGAAGATTCACGCCATTCATGACGTGCGCGGTAAGGACGGCGTTGGCGCCAAGATGGACAGTATGGACCTGGAGCGTGAGAAGGGAATCACGATTCAGTCTGCCGCCACGTATAGCACGTGGAAAGATTACGCCATCAATATTATCGACACCCCGGGTCACGTGGACTTCACCATCGAAGTCGAGCGTGCCCTGCGTGTGCTCGACGGTGCGATTTTGATTTTGTGCGCCAAGTCCGGTGTGCAGTCTCAGTCCATCACCGTCGATCGCCAGATGCGTCGCTACGACGTGCCGCGAATCGCCTTTATCAATAAATGCGACCGTGCCGGCGCCGATCCCTTCGACGTCACCCAGCAGCTCCGCGACGAGCTCAAGCACAACGCGGTGATGATGCAGATTCCCATCGGTCTCGAAGACCGCCACGAGGGCGTGATCAACCTGGTCACCCGCGAGGCCTATTACTTCGACGGCGATCAGGGAGAGACGGTGCGCGTCGAAGAGGTGCCCGAAGAGCTCAAGGCCAAGACCGAAGAATACCGGACCAAGATGGTCGAAGCTCTGGCCGATCTGGACGACGAAATCGCCATGGCCTATCTGGAAGGCGAGGAAGTGAGCGCCGAGATGCTCGTGCCCGTGGTGCGTCGCGTCACCTTGTCGCGCGAGATCACTCCGGTGTTTATGGGCTCGGCGTTCAAGAATAAAGGTGTTCAGCCCCTCCTCGATGCCGTTTTGGCCTATCTTCCTTCTCCGCTGGAGATGGAATACGAGGCGCTGGACCGGGAGGACGAAGAAGTGACGGTGGAGCTTACGCCGGACAAGGAAAAGCCCCTTGTCATGCTGGCCTTCAAATTGGAGGACGGCCGCTACGGTCAGCTCACCTATTGCCGGGTCTACCAGGGCACCCTGGAAAAAGGTCAGGACATCTACAATATGTCCACCGACCAGAAGCATAAGGTGGGTCGACTGGTTCGGATGCACGCCGACGAGATGCACGAGATCGAAAAGGCCGAAGCCGGCGATATCGTGGCCCTCTTCGGTATCGACTGCGCCTCCGGTGATACCTTCACCGACGGTGAGATCGACGTGACCATGACTTCCATCCACGTCCCGGAGCCGGTGATCACCTTCGCCGTGGAGCCCAAGAACCGAACGGATACTCAGAACTTCTCGAAGGCGCTCAACAGGTTCTCCAAAGAGGACCCGACCTTCCGAGTGTCCCGTGACGAGGAGAGCGGCCAGACCATCATCGGTGGTATGGGCGAGCTTCACCTGCAGGTCTATATCGAGCGGATTCGCCGTGAATACGACACGGAGGTCACCGTCGGTGCACCTCAGGTGGCCTATCGCGAAGCGATCACCCAGCGCGCCGAGTTCGACCACACCCTCAAAAAGCAGACCGGTGGTTCCGGTCAATTTGCTCGGGTCGTGGGATATATCGAGCCCACCGACGGTGAGGAATACGAATTCCTCAACGAGATTCGCGGCGGTGTTATCCCCCGTGAATTCCAGCCGGCCTGTGATAAGGGCTTCCAGGATTCCATGGCAGAGGGAGCCCTCATCGGCTTCCCCGTGGTCAATATCCGGGCCTGCATCAATGACGGTAATCACCACGCCGTCGACTCCTCGGATATGGCCTTCCGAATCGCCTCTCGTCAGGCCTTCAAGAAGGCCTATATGAAGGCCAACCCGGTCATCCTGGAGCCGATTATGAAGGTCCAGGTGGAGTCGCCCGAGGAATTCTCCGGCGCCGTGCTCGGTGGCATCAACCGCCGCCGTGGCATGATCACCGGCTCGAAGACCCGTCAGGGCTACGCCATCATCACCGCCGAGGTTCCCTTGAGCGAGATGTTCGGCTACTCCAACGACCTTCGTTCGGCGACGCAGGGCAAGGCCGAGTTCAGCATGGAGTTTGAGAAATACAACCCCGTGCCCGCTCAGGTCCAAAAGGACCTCATTCAGGAGCATGAGCGAAAAGAGGCTGAGAATAACTGAGCCTCCACACCGCCGGTAGTCATCGGCGGAAGAGCAAAACCACCAGAGGCGGCGTCACCCAGCTTGGGCGGCGCCGCCTTTGTGGGTTATAATGAGCAGGCCGCTGTGATTGGGATAATGTTGAGGTGATTGAATTGGATGATGACGTACCGATAAGGCGCGGGGCTGCCGCGACGCAAAGGGGTCGAGAATGACCCTCTTATTTGTTTTTGCTGCGGTGGCCCTGGGGGTGTCTTTTTTATGCTCCATTCTGGAGTCGGTCCTGCTCAGCGTGACGCCGTCGTTTATCGGCGCCAAACAGGCCGAGGGTGACCCGGTGGGGGACAGACTCTTTCGGCTCAAGGACGATATCGACCGCTCGCTGGCGGCGATCTTGAGCGTGAACACCATCGCAAATACGGTGGGCGCCGTGGGGGTGGGCGCGCAGGCTCAGGCGATCTGGGGCGACCCGGCGGTGGCCGTGGCCTCGGGTCTGTTGACCCTGGGGATCCTCTTCGCCTCGGAGATCATTCCCAAGACGTTGGGGGCGACGCACTGGCGCTTTTTGGCGCCCTGGATGGCCCGGATGCTGCCTTTGTTGATCCTGATGGTCTATCCCCTGGTGGTGGTTGCGCAGGGACTGATGAACGCCCTGTCTCCCGATGAGGCGCCGCCCCAATTGAGCCGCGAAGAGATGACGGCCATGACCGAATTGGGATACGAAGAGGGCGTCGTCGAGCGCGGCGAGTCCCACCTATTGCAGAATGTGCTGCGATTCGGCGACCTGCTGGTCAACGACATCATGACCCCTCGCACGGTCGTCCACGCCGCCGACGAAGAGACCACGGTACGCGAGTATTTCCACGACAATCCCGAGCCCGTATTCTCCCGGATCCCCGTCTATTGCGACGACGCAGACAATATCACGGGCTATGTGCTCAAAAACGATCTCCTGCTCGAGATGGCCCGCGACAGATTCTCCAGCCGACTCGAGGAGCACCGCCGGGACATCCCCTTCGTGCCCGAGCATCAATCGGTGCGCGAACTCTTCGAATTTCTGGTGGGCCAGCAACAGCATATCGCCATGGTGGTCGACGAATACGGCGGAATCGCCGGCGTGGTCTCCATGGAAGACGTGGTGGAGACATTGCTGGGCCTGGAGATCGTCGACGAGTCCGACGTGGAGCAGGACATGCGCGAGCTGGCCAGAAAGCAGTGGCTCAAACGAGCCAAGCGCATGGGCATTGCGCCTGAGGAGTTTGAGCCGCCTGGCAATGGCGGCGCATCAAATGATGGTTCAGATGACTTAAAGTGATTGAGATTTAGAATTGGAGTCCGCCCAGGTGATACGGATCAACTCAACCAGCGGGCCATTGGCAGTATTATAGCAGTCCTTTTATTTGAGCGGGGATGAGAAATGAATCGGATATCTTGCACGCCATATGTCGATAGACGTTATTTATTGCGGGCCACGGGGACCCTCATTCTCACGGTACTACTTATCGCCGCAAGTGGGTGTGCCTCTAGACCGGCCATGGATTCGCCGCGAATTCTCGAGCCAGGGGATTCGAATTTTGCCATCAACCTTTCCGGGGGCTTCCTGGGTGAAGAGGCAATGCCGGCGTTTCACCTCCAATACCGCAGGGGCATCATGGAGCGAGCCGATTTCGGGGTCCACCTGACGACCGGCGCATTCGGCGGCGACCTGCGATTTCAGGTCGTCGATGGCCCCACCTTCGTCCTCGCTGCCGGGCCAGATCTGTCAATTGGTCAGGAATTCAGGCTTCGTGGCAGCGTCGTGGACGTTGTGGGAGCGTTTCACGGTGGCCTTCCGATTTCCTTTGGCTGGGAATTTCGCCATGTGACGCCCTTCGTCCTTGCCCGTCCGGGATTCGCCGCCCTCGCCGGCGATGTCTTTTTGACGAATACCGGCGGCGTCGGTCTGGCATGGCAGATCTCGGAAAATTACCAGTTGATCCCGGAAATACTGGCCACCATCGCCCATGATCGTCAACTCGAAGGGGTTACGCTCACAGCAAAGGCCGGCCTATCTATTGTCATCACTTCGGACCGCTGAGGGGCCGACGCGGTTCACCGCGGCCGATTCACGATTTCCGATTGAATTTCCGGAATTTAAACTTAATTCAAAGTTGAATCGGAAATCGGAAATCGGAAATCGGAAATCGGAAATCGGAAAT
>SLJM01000184.1 GCA_007135085.1 Myxococcales bacterium | reverse complement strand
TCGGCGACGAGCACCACATCGGCGTAGCGTCCGTACACGCGATGGATCTGGCCGACGACGCCGTCTGCGGAAACCACGGCCATCCGCGGCGCCAAATCGGCGTCGGACTCGATGCGCACTTTGAGCACTCGAAAATAAGGAGAGACGTCGCGGGCGATCACCCGGGCCGGGGCAAGTTCAAAATCGGGACGCGATCTCTGAAATCCCACCAGCCCGCGGAGCCGGGCGTTTTCCTGAAGCACACCGATAAGGCGTGTCTTCTCCTCGCGCAGGCGGGCTACCTCCCGTTTTAATTCTTTGTTTTCCTCGGCCAGATCGCTGGAGCCCGTGATTCTCGACCACATACTCCCCACTGTGCCGACGACGACGCCGGTGCCGACCTGGGCGCCTCCGATCATCCCTCCCGCCCATCGCGTCGGGGGCGACGACGATTCGCCGATATCGGCCCCCGCCGACGACACGATCATCCACAACGGAATGGCGACCATAAAAAAGGCCATCACCTTTCGCCGGTGATGTTTCAACCAGACCACCATCGCTACTCCATCAGCACCCGATTACACGAACTCGTCAATATGACTGCTCAGCGACCTCTTCGAGCAATTCAATCTCATCCAGGGTCTGTCCGCTCCCCAGCACGACCGAAGACATCGGGTCGTCGGCGATGAGTACGGGAAGGCCCGTCTCCTCGCGCAATAAGATATCGAGGTTCTTCAATAACGCTCCACCGCCGGCCAATACGATTCCCTTATCTACAATATCTGCCGACAACTCCGGTGGCGTCCGCTCCAGAGCGATGCGCACCGCTTCCACGATGGCGTTGATCGGCTCCTGGAGGGCGTCGCGGATCTCGTCGGAGTTGACCTCCAACGTCTTTGGCAGCCCGGCGACCAGGTCGCGGCCCTTTACATCCATGGTCATCACCTCCTCTGTGGGGTAGGCGGTACCGATGGTGCATTTGATCATCTCCGCGGTGCGCTCCCCGACCAAAAGGTTGTATTTGCGTTTCATGTGCTGGACGATGGCCTCGTCCATCTTGTCGCCGCCGACCCGCGCCGACTGCGAATAGACGATCCCCGACAGACTGATGACGGCGACCTCCGTGGTCCCGCCGCCGACGTCGACGATCATATTTCCCGACGGCTCGGCGATGGGCATTCCGGCGCCGATGGCCGCTGCCATGGGCTCCTCGATGAGATAGACCTCCCGCGCTCCCGCCTGGTAGGCGGACTCGCGCACGGCACGCTTCTCGACCTCCGTGATGCCGTAGGGGACACAGATGATGACCCGCGGCGCGTACAACTTTCGCCGGTTGTGGGCCCGGCCGATGAAGTAGCGAAGCATGGCCTCCGTGATCTCGAAGTCGGCGATGACCCCGTCCTTCATCGGCCGAATCGCCACGATGCTGCCCGGCGTCCGGCCCAGCATCTCTTTGGCGACCCGCCCTACGGCTTTGACTTTTTTTCCGCCTCGGGCATCCTTTTGCACGGCCACCACCGAGGGCTCACAACAGACGATCCCCTTGCCCTTGGCAAAGACAAGAGTGTTGGCCGTGCCAAGATCGATGGCCAGATCGTCACTGAATAGCCCGAGAAGCTTGTTGATCATTAGATCGCTTCCTACTGCTTTGCGTCGTTGCTTTCGTTCGTAAGTTGCGGGCACGCCTCAAGGGGGGCCGGCCTCTACTCCGCCGTCCAAAGGCTGCTACCAGAACACTCTAAAACAACACAAGCATCAACGCCAAAAATCTATTGAGCCCCAAAAATTATCGCCGGTCAATACGGGGCGTGTTTCAATATGTGCTCATTGAGCCTTGGACCGGCCTTGTCAACCCTATGTTGAGTCGTTAACATCCCCCGCCTTGAGCTCACGGTGGAATTTAACCGCCATCAGCCCAGTTTGATTCCTCGAACTGCGGGCATCCTCGAACTCCGGGGATTTTTTGATTTACTTCCCCGGCGCATAGACGACCGGAAACGTAGCAGGAGCCACTCCCCATGCTCGAACAAATTCGCCGCGGAACCCAGAGCGGATTGTCCTATATATTAGTGGGCGTTCTTATCGTCTTCTTCGCCGTCTTCTTCGGCGTCCCCGCCGACGGCTGTCGCGCTGGCGACGGAGCCCGTGTCCATATGGCCACCGTCGCCGGCACCCAGATCCATACCGAAGACGTGCGGATTATCCAGAATCACTACTTCCGCAGTCAGCAGCGTGAGACCATGGACGACGATTATTTCCGTCGCCAGGCCGAAGCTCTCAAGGTGGTCATCACCGTCCATCTCCTGGCCGACCGGGCCGAGCAGATGGGACTGCGCGTCAGTGACGAGGAATTTCGATCCTATCTGACCGACTCGGTGCGAAACCCCGAATTTCTTCGTTTCTATGGTCGTACCGGCCTATTCCACGGACCTGGCTACGAGGAACATGTTTTATTGCGGCTGCGCACCCCCTACCCCAATTACGAGGAATACAAGCGCAAGGAATTGCTGGCCCGAAAATATATGGCTCTTCTCGAAATGCAGGCTTATGTCTCGGCCGAAGAGATCCAAGAGCTCAACGAGCTTCGAAATACACAGGTCAATCTGGAATACGTGCGATTTAGCGAAGATCACCTGGTCGACGTCCTGGGCATCAGCGACGAAGAGATCGAGGCATTCCTCGCCGATCCGGAAGGTCAACAACGCGTCCAGGACTATTTTGAGGATCACCGCGATGAATATGAAGAGCCGGCGCGAGTCAATCTTCGCAACATCCGAATCTTCAAGCCCTCCGATCAGGACGACGATGCCGCCATGGCTCAAGCCGAGCAGACCTTCGAGGGCGCTCGCAGCCGCGTCGTCGACCAGGGTCACGACTTCGCCGAAGTCGCCCGAGAGACCTCGGAGGACTTCTATCGCGACGAAGGCGGACTCATGGGTTGGAACCGCCTGGACAATATCGACCAGCAGATGGCCGAGGCCGTGGAGGACGCCGAAGTTGGCGAAATCGTCGAACTCGAGACCGAACACGCTTTCATTCTGGTCAAGGTCGAAGACCGCGAAGAAGAAGTGGTCGCCCAGTTGGCCGACGTTCAGGACGAGATCGCCCAGATTCTGCTGCGTCAGGATCTGGTCGCCGATCGAGGCGGTGAGCTCGCTGACACCCTCCACGCCCGACTCCAGGGCACGGCCCTGACCATCGATGAAGCTCTTACTCAGCTCGCCGAGGAGGCCCGAGAAGACGAGCGTCCCGAAGACGCCGAGATGTGGGAAAGCCTGAGCGCGTCCACCACGGGCTTCTTTAGCCTCGAGCACCAGCAATTCCAGGATGATATGTTCGGCGGCGCCGCTTTCGGTCGCGCCTGGGACGAGATTCCCGGCCTCGGGCAGAATCGCGAGCTGGCCACAGCCGCCTTCCGCCTCACCGAAGATGCCCCCCTCCTCGACGAAGTGGCCACCCTGGACGACGCCGTCGCCGTGGTCCGTCTGCACGAACGAGAAGATCCGGAAGAGGAACTCGACGCTGCTGACTGGGCGGAGTTGGCGTTCGAAACCCGCATCGAGAAGATCGACGTTCTCCTCGGCGAGTCTCTCATCCCCTTCGGCTTCCAGGTTCCGGGACTGTTCAACAATCCGGCAGCCCATATCGGGCACTACGCTGAAGCGGTCTTCGAACAGGGACTGGCCGATGGCACGGTGCGCCTCTTTGAGCGAAATAGCCGAGCCGCCGGTCTCCTTCGCCAGATGGCTGCCGAGCCCGATGATATCCCCGAGGCCGATCTTGAGCCGGAAGGCGATCTCCTGGAGCTCACCGAAGAGTCCGACGAATAGGTCGTTCCCAGATTTAGAAAAACCCCGGGCTCCCTCTTTTTGGGAGCCCGGGGTTTTTCCGTTCTTGTCCCTAAATTTTCTTTACCCACTGCTCTTCTCAGGCCGATTGCTCGTCGACGCTTCGCTTGCCCTGGACGTCGGAATTAGCCTGAGCGCTCTCCATGCACTCCGAGCTGCAATAGACTACTCGGTGCCAGCAACACGCCCATTTTTTTCTCCACGAAAATAATGACTCACAGACGGGGCATTTCTTCGAAGGAAGGAAACTCTTCATCACCTTCTCGTCGCTCATAAGCCTCCTGATTAACTTGATTCGACCAACTCGACTCTTCACAGGCACCGCGAAAAACAACGGACTACGCGCCCCTGCGCGGACTCAACGAACAAACTATGACACTTCTTCCCGGAAATATGAAAAAATTTCCCGACCTCCCTCTACACTCAATGAGCCATCTCGCCTGCGAAGTCACAAAAGCAATCAGGGTTGCACGACTTGGAAATCAAAATGGAAGAAATCCATTATCGACAAAATCCCCTGCCACGTCGAGGCCCGCAAGAAAAGCCAAAGGCCCCGATTTCTCGGGGCCTTAGATTAGAGCGGGAGACGGGATTCGAACCCGCGACGTCAACCATGGCAAGGTTGCACTCTACCACTGAGTTACTCCCGCGTATTTTTCAACACCGCCGCGCGGTGGAAGGGGTTTATAGGGGAAGT
>SLJM01000374.1 GCA_007135085.1 Myxococcales bacterium | reverse complement strand
CAGTTGGCGTAGTCGGGCTCCCAATAATCGCCCCAGGGATAGATCGGGGCGTCGCGGCCGCGGGCCGCTTTTTCCCATTGATTGTGGGAGGGCAGATCGCCGTCGCGCCATTTGCAATAGGTCTGAGCGCGGTCGCGGTCGACACAGACCACGGGCCTGTCGTCCTGGCGCAGCACCTGGGGCACCCGCGCCCCCAACTGCAATCCCCGCGGCGTCCATACGTCACATCCGGCAAAATCGACGGGCTCGCAGGCTCCGGCGTCGACGCATTGGTCATAGTCCATATTGCGCACAGGCCCGGAGTCGATTCGATAGGCCGGCATGCTGACCGTCTGCTCCGGGTATTCGCCGGCCAATAATTGGTCGCGGTCGCAGCTATCGCCGGGATTGTCGTGGTAGCGCTGGCAGAAGAGCATGATGAACCCCTGCGCCGAGTCTGCCAGACCGCGGCGAAAATGCCCCTCCTCGATCTCGACGATACGCGGCGCCTCAAAGCTCGGCGTTTCTTGCGCCTCCGCCTGTCGCTGAAGATGAAGCCAACTCAGACCGCCGACGATGAGCAGACAACCGAGCAGGGTGCTTCCCACCACCAATCGCAGTTGACCAGAGGGCCGGGGAGCAGCCATTCGCGTCGTCGCCCGCGGCGTGGACTGCACGGACGGCGACGCCGCTTCGCCGTGAGATGAGGGATGCTCTTTTGCCGACGGGGATTTTTGCTGCCCCACCTGCTCTTTTGAGACGGCGCGCAACCCCTCTACCAGGGTATGGGATGACTCCCTGACGGGGGCGGTGGGAAAATCCTCCGACGAGTTATCGGCGGGGGCTTTCTCGCCAGGAGCCACCATCTTGCGCCGCGGCCGACGAGATGACTCCCCCCCTGAACCGGACCCATCTTCGGACGACGCCGCCTGCAACGCCGCTACCCGCTCCGGGGTCAGCGCCATCATGGGCTCGCGCATCGTCTTCGGAGAACTCATACGAAAGCCGCAATTTTCGCAAAACGGCGCCGTCTTCGGCTGCACGGCCTCGCATTCGGGGCAGGTTGTGGTCTTGGGCTCACTCATCGGATATCTGGGCTTTCATCGTCAGTTGTTGGTGGTTGGTGGTTGGTGGTTGGTGGTTGGTGGTTGGTGGTTGGTGGTTAACGGCGCGCTGCGAGGTTCGATAACTTATCGGAATACACAGATCGTTGAACTACAAACTACGGCGAGCGAAGCGAGCCAACCACCAACCACGTGAGCGAAGCGAGCCAACCACCAACCACGCGAGCGAAGCGAGCCAACCACCAACCACGCGAGCGAAGCGAGCAAAGGCGCTTGCGCCGGATGTGACGAGAGTCTACGATATCGCCCGCAGTTGGCCAATGCCGCTCATTTCCTTTTGAAGCCGTGATCATTTCGCCGGGCCGTCGATTGCAATATCGCGGGTCCCGCAAATTTTCGAGCCCCTTTTTCGTTCTCACGAGGTCTGTAAGATGAAGTCCCTCCTACGCTCTCTTCTGATCGCTTTTTTGGTGACCGGTCTTCTCACCGGCTGTGACGATGACTCGGCTCAAGACGACGCCCCTGCCGAAGAGGCCGCAGAAGCGGACGAGCAAGAGGAAAACGTCGATGGGGAAGTCGTCGAGGACGAGGAGTCGGCCGCCGCCGACGAATTCGACCTGGAAGGCCAGCAATGGGTGGAGAGTGAGCTCTACGGCGTCAAATTGGCCGTGCCCGACAACTGGGAAGTGGGCCACGGCGAAAATGTGGTCTCCGCCACAGACTCCCATAAATCGACGACCGTCCTCATCGGCGGCTCTCAATCGGAGGCCACTCTGCTGGCGGCGATCAACGATCTGCGCAGCGAACTCTCCTTCAAAGAGGTCGAAGTGGAGTCCGGAGACGTCACCCAACTGGCCGGTATCCCCGCCCACTGGGGTGAGGGAACGGCGGTGGTCGTCGAAGACGAGCTGGACACGGAGATCCAATTTCTCGGCTATCTCTTGCGCATGGATGGCGAGAGCGTGACGATCCTCATCTTCAGCGAAGCCACCATGTACGAGGCCAAAAAAGACATCATCGACGGCATCGCCCAGACCGTCACCCGCATCTGATCTAATTGATTCGATCATTGGGCCCCCGTCGAATTCGGCGGGGGCTTTCTATTGCCCTCAGGAGCCACCTATGTCGGACATCCTCGACCGCATCAAAGAAGATATCAAAACGGCCATGAAGGCCCGCGACACCGAGACCTTGTCTACCCTTCGCATGGTCCATTCGAGCATCAAGAATATGGCCATCGACCAGCGCCGGGAGTTGACCGACGAGGACATCATCAAAGTCCTGGCCAAAGAGGCCAAGAAGCGCCGCCAGTCGGCCGAAGCCTTCGAAAAAGGGGATCGCCAGGAGATGGCCGACAAGGAAATGGCCGAGATGAAGCTCATCCAAAAATACCTGCCCCCCCAACTGAGCGACGAAGAAGTGGCGGCCATCGTCGACGAGGTCATCGAGGCCACCGGCGCCTCTAGCCGGGCCGAGATGGGCAAGGTCATGGGACAGGTCATCCCCCGCGTCAAAGGCCGCTACGACACCTCGAAGGTCAAAGATATTGTCTTAGAACGGCTATGAGCGGCTTCGCCCGCTCATAGCCGTTCTAAGACGGGGTGGAGGGCCTGGACTGCTGGCCCGGAAACGGCTCTGCCCCAGAGTTTTCGAAAGCCCCTCGTTGGTAATTTTTCGAACAAGACTGGGTGGAGTACCAACCCCGCTGGGTAGTTAAACCCGGGCCGCAGTTTAGGCCCTCCATCCCGCGCGCCTTAGCGAAGCGTAGCGCGCTCCATCCCGGGCCCGAAGGGCCCTCCATCCCGGCGCCTTCGGCGCCTCCACCCCGCGCGAAGCGCCATGCATTAGGCTTGCTGTGGCAAGCCTAATGCATGGCGTCTTCGCGCTCCGGGGTGGCGAAATTGACGTCCTCGAGCATGCCGAAGATCTCGGTCGTGCATTTGAGGCCGCTCGTGGGAAAGGAAATCCCATTTTCCGAAAATTGAGCCAGAAATAAGATCGGGTCCGCCGAGCGAGTATAGCCCAGCTGCACCAGCGTGCGCTCCGGGATGAATTCATCGCGCGACAGGTAGATGGGCTCGCGCAATACGTAGAGCCCCTCTTCTTTGAGGGGGGTCAACGTCGACACGTAGGAGGGATCGCGGATCAAGTAGCCCTTCTCGTGGAAGTTCCAGCGATTATGGGCATTTGACGCCGGTAACAATAGCAGAGGCGGGCCCTGCTGGGAGTGATTGTGGAAATAGACGAGCAGGTTCTCACGAACCCATTGTTCCTTTCCGGGCAGTGGTGCCGTCGTCTTGTAGACCCCGCAGGGGGGGAGGCTGGCGTGCATGTGGTAACTCGGGCAAATCGAACGTAATTAGAGGGCCCTGTCGGCGTCAACGCTTAACGGCGTCGCTGTTTTAGCATTCGCTTGGCCATGCGCGAGACCTGGTGTGAGACATTTCTATTTCGGGTCAGATCGCGCAACTCTTTTGGCCGTAAGTGCTTTAAAAATCCCGTCACTTCACTGAGGGGCGTCTTCGGATTCATCACCAGGTTGGTCAACACCTCGTAGTCGCTGGTCCAGTTGCGATTTCGGGCGATATAGTTGACGACCCCGTCGGGCAGGGACTTATTGGAAGACAAACGTTTGACATCGCCCACCTTAATCCGCGGTGACTGAATCGCCGCCATATGGACCAATTTATTGGGGTCGCGGACCAATAATTTAATGGCCTCCCGGCTGCCCACCGTGCCGAGTCGAATCTTCTGGGCGATGCTCATCTCCCGCACCTTCTGGTGCAGGCTCAACTCGCGCCCTGAATCCTCTTCTTCGTCGTCATCTTTGACGAGCTCCCTCTCCAGGCGCTCTCGCTCGGAGCGGGTCAACCCGTCGTCTTCGAGCTCCTTTAATTTCTGATTCTCCCGATTGGCCTTGGCTGCCTCGCTGTCCAGGAGCTCACTATAGGCCTCTTCACTCAAGCCCTGGGAATCATCTTCGGCAGCAGCCCCCTGGAGAGCATTTTTGAGGGATGGGAATTGGCTCAGATCGACGTCGTTTCGCTGAGCCAGCTCGATGAGCTTGTCCACAGTGTTCATGCGGACGCTGGGATTTTCATAGAGGGCGGCGATGATCGCCGGTGTGCGCAACACACGGACCTGGTTGTTGGCGATGACCTCGGTCAGCTTACCTTCCGCCTCTTTGGCCACTGAACATACGGTGGCGTCAGCGGTCTTATTATTGAGGATCAACGCCTCGAGCACTCCGGCGTCGTCGTGGACCTCGGCGATCCAATCCAACAGCCCCTCGCTCTGATCTCCCTGAACGATGGGAAGGAGCACGTTGGGAGGAATTCCCTTGAGCGAATCGGCGACGTCGGCGCTAAATTTAGAGTCGAAGTGCAATTGATACAGCACCTGGACCTGCTGTGCCGGCGGCGCCGGGACCATGCCCTTGGCGGCCATCATCTTCATCTTCGGCGGCGCGTCGTCCTTGACGTGCATCTGAAGATTG
>SLJM01000266.1 GCA_007135085.1 Myxococcales bacterium | reverse complement strand
GGGGGGCTTCGGTGGGTGTTTTTGGGTTTGCGGAGAGCCCCCTGTAGCGCGTTGCGCTCCGTTTTCCAGAGGGGGATCAAACGTCCGGCGGGCTACCGGGCCTGGTGGGTTTTAGGGGGGCTTCGGTGGGTGTTTTTGGGTTTGCGGAGAGCGGGCCAAAATTTTCGCTCCCCCTCGGCGCGCATAGATTTTCCCCATCGGAGACAGCACCGCCAAAGGAGTTTTGCGATGGGCGAAGAATTCGAGAATTGGTCCGGCAGCCTTCGGTTTTCGCCGAAGCGAATCGAGAAGCCGGAGTCGACCTCTGAGTTACAGCAGGTGGTGCGCCGGGTCGCTGCCGACGGCGGAACCTGTCGTGTCGTCGGGAAGGGGCATTCGTCGTCGCCCCTGGCGAAGACCGAGCAGACCCTGATCTCCCTGGAGGAGATGAGCGGTGTGGAGTCGGCCGATCCGGAAGCCTGCGAGGCATGGGTGCGGCCCGGGACCACCCTGGAGCAGATGGGCGAAGAGCTCTTGGAGCAAGGCCTGGCCGTTCACAACCTGGGCGATGTCAACGTCCAGCAATTGGGCGGCGCCATCGGCACGGGAACGCACGGGACGGGAAAGCATCTGGGCAACCTGTCGACCATGTTGCTCGGCCTGCGAATGGTCACCGCCGACGGGGAGGTCATCGAGCGCCATATCGAAGAGGACCCCGACTTTATCCGCGCCGCCCGTGTGTCGCTGGGCACGCTGGGCATTTTTTGTCTTCTGCGAATACGCGTGCAGCCGGCCTACAAGCTCCATCGCCAGGAGTGGTGTACGGGCGTTCGAGACTGCATGGAGAATTTGACGGATCTTATCGAGAAGAACCGAAACTTTGACTTTTATTGGTATCCCCGAAGCGACGAGGTCAAACTTCGGACCCTCAACCCCCCGGATGAGACGCCGTCCATTCCCTTCGCCGATCTGCTCCAGGAGCAAGTGGAGTGGGCGCCGCGGATCATCGCCAAGACCCGAGACCTGCGCTTTGACGAGATGGAATATTGCATGCCCGCCGCGGCCGGTCCTGCTGCGTTTCGTCAGGTGAGAAAGCGCATGCTCGAGCGTCATCGCCGCGAAGTCGGTTGGCGAACGCTCTATCGCACCACCGCTCCCGACGACGCCATGTTGAGCCCCTCATATAAGCGGGAGACCTCGGTGTTGTCGGTTCACCACAACGCCTCCCTTCCCCACGAGGAGTTCTTCGCCGATATCGAGCCCATCCTGCACGATCGTTACGGTCGGCCTCACTGGGGAAAGAAGCACAACCTTCGGGGCTCACAGCTCTCCAGGCTCTATCCGGAGTGGGAGAAATTCCAGAAGATTCGTCGAGAGCTCGACCCGGATGGACTCTTCCTCACCGACTATTTCCGAGATCTCTTCGATCTGCAGTGAACTGACAGAAGTAGGGAGCGAATCTTATGTCCGAGATAGGAAAGAAAATCTGGGCTATTCCAGGGAGCAATATCCCTCTGGAACAGACCGGCCCGGAGCCCGATTTTACAAGCCACGACAGCCTGTGGATGCTCAATGCCACAGACGAAGACGCCCAAGTGGAGATCACCATCTATTATGCCGATCGGGAGCCCGTCGGGCCCTACCCGCTGGAGGTGGAGGCCCGCCGGGTGCGCCAGGTTCGGTTCAACGATCTCATCGATCCCCAGGCCATGCCGCTGGAGACCGATTACGGAGCGGTTATAAAGGCCAGCGTGCCCATCGTGGTCCAATTTTCCACGATGGACACCCGGCAGGCCGCCAATAGCCGAAGTATTGTGATCGGTTATGGGGTGTAGATGACGGGGAGCGATCCCTTTAATCGCTCGGGCTGGAAGCTCCGATCTCATCTGGTTTGGCAAAGCCGGGACGAGTGATGATCTGGGCGGCGTCGGGCCGTTGGGGCGGCTCGACGATATCGAGGGCTACGGGCTGGCCGGTCTCGGCCGACTCGTAGATGGCCTCGATGATCTGGACGTCGGCCCATCCCTCGTAGCCGTCGGTCTCGGGGCGCCGCCCCTGGAGGATGCAGTCCGAAAAATAGAGGAGCTGCGGCCCGAATTGGTCGCGCTTCTCGAAGGTCTCGGCGTGCATCTGACCTTTGTCGAGGTGGAATTGATAGGCCAGGTTGGTGGCATAACCGAACGCCGGGTCCAGCAGGGCTTCACCTCTGGTGCCCACCAGCCGATAGGTGGAGGTGGCGTAGGCTCCGAAGCTGCTGGTGAAGGTGGCGAGCCGGTTGTGGGGAAAGCGCAAGATGGCGGTGGTCATCTCGTCGCAGTCGCTGAAGCGCTCGTCTCCCTGGCGGCTCTCGGTCATGGCCATGACCTCCAGGGGTTCGTCGCCGAAGAGATAGCGGGCGGCGTTGATGCAATAGATGCCCATATCGTAGACCGTGCCGCCCCCGTCTTCGACGGGCATAAGCCGCACGTTGCCGGCGGTGACGTCCTGTGAAAAGGAGGCCTGAAAAAAGCGCAGATCCCCAAATTCACCGTCCCGAGCGGCCTGGACGGCCGTCATATTGGCGGCCTCGAAATGCAGGCGATAGGCGGTCATCAGATAGACGTCGTTGGCCTCGCAGATTTCGACCATCTCGCGGCATTCCTGGCTGGTGACGGCCAGGGGCTTTTCGCATAGAACGTGCAGCCCCGCCTCGGCGGCGCGCACCGTATATTCGTGGTGTAGATGGTTGGGCACGGCGATATAGACGGCGTCGACCAGATCGTCGTCGAGGAGTTCGTCGTAGTCCTCGTAGTGAAATTGGTGCTTCGTGCCCACCCCGTGGCGCTCGCCAAGGGTCGCCAATTTGGCGTCATCTCCCGACACCAGGGCCGTCAATTCGGCATTATGGGCGTTTTCGAAGGCCGGCAATACGGCGACCTGGGCGATATGACCCAGCCCGACCACTGCATAGCGAATGGGGGTGTCCGTCGATTTTGCCATGTCTATTTCCTCGCTTGCGGTGAGTGAGTCCCAAATCTCTGCACCACCGGCTCGCCATCAATCTCTACGTCGTATTGGTGGCCGTAGGCGCTTATAAATTTGTCGAATTGAGATTGATGGAGAGGGCCGGGCATGGGATAGCGGGCTTTGATCTCTTTTCGGATGCGCCGGTTGAAGTCGACGAGGACCGAAAAATCGCGGGGATATCGCTTCTCTTTGACGCCGATAAAAAAGCCCCGCTCCCGGGCCTGGTTCAAAATGCTGCGCCAGCGCTCGATGGGCACCAGACCCACGGACTCCACACCGTGAGAAAAGAGGGTCATGCCGATCTCGTCGAAGGCCGGCCGCTCGTCGAGATAGGCTTCAATGGCCTCCGCAGAGGGTTCCTTATTGAAGACCATCCAGAAGGGGACCGAGCCGGTGCGCAAGATCCACCATGGATCGGTGAGGACGAATGATTCGGCCACCAGGCGGTTGGCCACCATGCCGCGCTGCTCGTACCACCAGCGATATAGATCGGCCACCAGGGGGCTTAAGTCCCGGGGCTCGTCATAGGAGATACGGCGCAGGTGATAGCCTCCCTCATGGGCGAAGCGCTCCAGATCATCGAGCAGGGCCGGCTCAAATCCCCACTCCGCCTCGGGCCGCTCGGCGTCGGGCTCCGGGGCGTCCCAGCGCCGTCGATGGGAGCCGTAGCGCTGAAGATATTTCTCCACCCGAGGGCTGCCCTCATGGAATTCCTCGATCGTGGCGCCCCCCACGGCGCCGTGCTGGAAATAATAGCGGTCTTTCAATTTTGTGGTGGGCCATTTCTTCTGGCAATCCACCACGAAGATGGTGGCCCCCGGATCGAGGACTTCTTTAATGAACTCTTCGTAGGGCTTGCCCAGCTCGCGCAGCTTGAGGCGAAAATAGCTCATATGCTGGATCATGAGCCGGTCCTGGTTGGGATCGTGCATATGATGGATCTGGATATCGCTGTTGTGATCCAGCAATTTTGGTGCATGGTCCAGCCCCCAGGACACATCCTGACGGGGCTCGTCGGGGTGGACGCCGTGGCGGCGCACGGGCACCAAAAAGGTCTGGGGCAGCCAGGGGGCGCCCAACGCGCAGGCCAGGTGGGTCATCGCCCCTCCGGAGGAGCCGATAAACAGGCAGGGATAGGAGCGCTTCGTATATTGGTCCACCGCCCATTGGCGTAACCCGTCGGAGCGCACCTTGCGCAGCTTTCTGGCCTGAATGGCCTCGTTCCAGCCGCTCCAGGTATAGATCTGCTCTCTCACAGACCGGGGCGACATGGTCACCGCCCGGGCCAGCGGCGAGGCCGCCAGAGAGAATAGGCGGGGCATCATTCCCATGGCGGGCATCGCTTTTCCATCCAGAAAGCGGGCTACTCCTCGGGTCATGGCCGCGGCAGAGTCGAAATCGGCGATATATTTTTTGGCTTTCATCGGTGTCCCGAAGCTGGAGAGTGAGCTGTTGACATCGGGGGCGGCGTCAGCGGGGCAGCAATCCCTTGACGGCGCCGTTGGCGATACGCTCGCGATTGGTCCACAGCAAATAGGTCGCCGCCGGCACGGCCAGCACGGCCCCCACCTTGGCCACTTTAGCCATCGCTGCCGCGACCCGTCGTTTTTTGCCGTTCCACCCGCCAGTGGTGCGGGCCCAGGCCTCATTGGGCTCAAAGAGATTGCCCTCGCTGGGCGGGGTGGGACGGGACTGGAAGTGATCTTCTTCGATGCGGTTGGCGATAAATTCGTCGGTGGCCGAGCTAAAGAGCTTGTTGGCCACCCCCAGAAGCCGGCCTGCGGGGCCGACGAAGGTGATATTCTTTGGTCGTTTGGCCAGTTTGACGATCGCCTTGCTCACCCGCTGGGGATGATAGACGGGATCAACGGGCTTGACGGCCATCCCCGTATAATTTGCCGATTGCTGAAATAAGGGGGTGTCGATGGAGGCCGGCAACACCAGGCAGACCTCGATATTGGTGTCTCGCAATTCCTGTCTCAGACAGGTGGACATGGCGTCCACCCCGGCCTTGGAGGACACATAAGCGCTCAGATAGGGGGCACCCCGGCGGGCCAGGGATGACGAGACGTTGATCAAGGTCCCTGAGCCCTGCTCTCGAAATTGGGCCACCGCCGCCCGGGCGCCGTAGGCGTAGCCCATCAGGTTGGTCTCCACGACCCGGCGAAAGGCCTCCGGTGGCGCCTCCTCGTGGCGAGAGAAGAGGGTGACCGCCGCGTTGTTGACCCAGACGTCGATCTTGCCGAATTCGGCCACCGCCCGCCGGGCCAGGGCGTCGACGGAGCGGGGATCGGTCACGTCTGTGGGCACCACTCGGGCCGACCCGCCGAGATCCTCACATTGGTCGGCCACCATCTGCAGCGCCGTATCTCGACGAGCAGCCAGCACAAGCCGGGCCTTCTTTTTGGCAAATGCCTTGGCCGTGGCCCGGCCAATGCCACCGGACGCACCGGTGATGACCACTACGTCGCCCTTGATTTGATTGAACATGATCGTCCCCCCGCCGTTCTAAGTGTTTGAAATTGATCGGGTTTTGGGTTAATCGTGGTCGCTTGGCCGCCGTTAAATAGACTCGTCTGGTCAACGTCAAATAAATTCATCTAACCGGTTAGATGGCTCACCCATCAGCTCGAGCGGCTGTGGCGATGAATCTGATCGCTCTGTTTGAGGTGTCAAGAATCGACGTCCTATCAGCTCGGTAATTTCGCGAGGATTTCATTTTGTAGAGTCTACTCTACTGACCGATTCTCCCTGCGCATGTATCAATAATATAACGAATTTGACTCACAGATCAGCATTGCGACAGCGACATCGCTCCAGAAGCGTTTTGGATGCGCCACGGCGGATGTTTTCAGTAGTAAATGCCTGTTGCGCATAGAGGTATCCATGTATCCCGATAAGGATTTCGAAGGACGACGCGATGTCGGGGACTTTCCGTCCGAACCTACTTCTGCCGAAGATAAAACCCTGGGCCTTTCGGTCGACGCCGGGGTCTGCGCCGATTGCGATTGTTGCCTGCGAAAGCGGGACATCAACGACTGCAATTGCGTGGCCCGTCGGATCTTGGCCTTTAACGTAAGGCGGCTGCGATCGCGGCGAAACCTCTCCCAGGAGGAGCTCAGCGACCTGGCTAATATCCATCGAACCCACCTGGCCAGACTCGAGACTCAGGCGATAAATATTTCAGTGGTCGTCCTCTTCCGGCTCGCCCGGGCCCTGCAGGTCGATCCCCGAGAATTGCTCAAGCCGAGAAGTTATTGAGGGTATTATTTCGGCCGGCGGCCAGTCGGGACCGGTCTAATTGTTGAGTCTTTGTAAGAGGTATGATGATGCAAAAAGCTTCGACGGCAAACCAGATGCGAACCATGGAAGTTCAAGGCAATCCCCAGGCTGGAGAGGAGTCGGGAACCCGCCAGTTTTTGCATTGTCGACCCGGCGCCGAGCAGCGGTTGGTGCGCCTCGAGGATATCGTCGAGTGCATCCCCATGGTCGAACTCGACGAACAGCAGCGAGCCGACCACCCCCAATATCGCGGTCTCCTTCACTTCCGGGGGCGGGTCGTGCCCGTCTTCGACCTGGCCGAAGAACACGGCCAGCCGCTGGAGCCGAGCTGGTTTTTGATCGTCTTGCGGGCCCGCCGCCAGGAGATCGCCGTGGTGGCGCGCCAGGTATTCGAAATTTTGACCTCCGCCGCCGCGGATTACGAGAGCGTCGACATCGGTCACGGTCAGTCATTGACGGTGGTCAGTTCGGATTCTCAGATGTTGCAGGTTCTGGAACCGGAAAAACTATTATTGGGGTGAGTTATAAGATGTCCTCTGGGGTGAGTTATAAGATGTCCTCGAAATCAGATAATGATGAGATGTTTGAAATTTGCGGTTCGAAGCTCGAGCAATGCTCCTGCTTTCTAACAACGAAACTTGGATTTGCTCCGGCGCGGATCAATCGCACCGTCATCAACCACGTGGCCCGTTCCCTATCGACAAGCGATCTCAATAGCGAGGAGGTGGAGGCGGCGCTCATCGCCGCGGCCACCGTGGGGGAGACCTATTTTTTCCGCCATCGCTCCCACTTCGACTGGGTCGAACAACAATGGCTGCCCCAGTGGCTAGAAAGACAGGGGGACCGTCTGTTGAACAGGCCCCTTCGCGTCTTGAGCGCCGGCTGCGCCAGCGGTGAAGAAGCCTATACGCTGGCGGCCGTGCTCTGGAGGAAGTTGGCCGACACAGATCAGTCCTTCGAGGTCACCGCCTTCGACGTCAACGAAGAATTTTTGGATCGCGCCCAGAACGCCACCTACGGCCTGTGGTCGCTGCGAGGGGTGCAGATCGATCGCGAGAGCGATTGGCTGGCCATCGATGGCGGCACCATTTCGGTGCGCCCGGAAGTGCAGCGCTATGTGCGATTTGTCGAGCATAATCTGCTCAAATCCCTCGACGAAGTGGATGAACTGAAGGGCCCCTTCGATCTGATCGTTTGCCGCAACGTGTTGATCTATTTTCACGACGAGGCGGTCCAACAGGCCTATGCCAACCTTGGTCAGGTGCTCGACGGGCAGGGGGCGCTCTTGGTCGGGCCCAGCGATCCCGGCCCGTCGGGCTCAAAAGAGTTGGAGCGCCAATGGGAAGAGGGGGTGCGCTTTTATCAAAAGCCCTCGGCTACTCCAAAAAGTTTGGCCGTGCCCGAAAGACTGACCCCCTCGCAGCGGTCGATGAAGAAGACCCAGGACCGATCTTCGAGGCTCACCCCGGCGCCCCCCGGCGGCGACCCGGGATTTTCCTCCATTGACGCCTGTGCGGTGGCCCGACGGCTCAGCCGGCTTTCGAGCACTCATTTGGCCTGCGACTTTCTGCGATGTCATCTCGAGGACAACCCCCTCGACGTGGAGGCCCACGTATTGCTGGCCCTCTATTGTGCGGAAACAGGGGATTGCGAGGAGGCCTTTCAGTGGGGGCGCCGGGCGGTGTTTTTGGCCCCCGACGAGCCCTACGTCATTTTTGTCTTGAGCGATATCTGCGCTCAAAAAGGCAGGGCCGCCGGATACAGGCGCTATGAGAGCTGGGCCAGGGAGTTGATCCAGGAGCGCCCGGCCGATGAAGTCCTAAACTATTCCAACGGATGTACAGTCCAACAATTGAGAGAGGTGCTCGGTGGCGACGGTAGGTAAGAGAATCAACTGGGAAGAGATCAAAGCCAGGATCGCCGAGGTGGAGCGGGTCATCCAGGGAGGGGAGAGCCGCGCCGATCGGGACGAATTGCTGGCCCGTCGGGCAAAACGCTATCGCCGCGTCGAAGAAGAGCAGGCCGTCGACACGGTGGAGCTCGTCGTCTTTCGACGGCGGGGCAACGCCTATGCGGTGTCCCTGGAGGCCCTGGAGGAGATTCGTTTGGCCCGAACCTTTACTCCCCTGCCCGGTATCTCGCCGGTCATTCCGGGGATCATCAACGTCCGCGGCCATATCGTGGCCATGCATGATCTGGCCAGCTTCAGCGCCGAGAGGGCGGAGCTGCCCCAGGTGATGTGGGCCGTCATCGGCCGCGCCGGTGATACCCGCATCGCCCTGGTGGCCGATGAGGTCGACGGCGTGGTGCGCCCCACCGAAGAGGCGATTCGACCCGTTCCCCTGTCCCTGGAGGCCAGGGAGGGATGTTTTCGCGGCGTCCTCGATGACGGGACGATCGTCTTAGACATCGACGGCCTGGCCCGCAGCGAAGAGTTCTTTTTGGCCTGAACAGCGAGTTTTCACGTTCATCGTTTTGATAAATCAACACCAACCATCTGCTTGAGAGGAGCACCATGGGAAAGAAAAAAGATACCACCGTCGCCGAAGAGATTACCGAAGAAGTGTCGAATACCATCACTGTGCGCGAATATGACTACGAGCGCCGCCGTGAGTATCTGAAGCTCGAGGCCGAAGACGAAGAGAGAATCAAGAGCCTTCGTGAATTTGCCGAAGAGCATATGGAGCAGGTCGTCGTCGAACTCTACGACCACTTCCAGAGCTTTGAAGAGACCAGTAACTTCATCGCCGACGAGACAGTCTTGGAGCGGCTGCGAGGCACACAAAAGCAGTATTTTTTGCGGGTCTTCGACGGCGATTACGACGACGAATATATGGAGGGGCGCCTCGAGATCGGTCGGGTCCACGAGCGCATCGAGCTCGAGCCCCAGTGGTATATCGGTTCCTATGCCCGCTATATCAATCTGCTCATCCCCAGGCTGGCCAATTATTTTAACGGCGATACCGAGGCCTTCGCCGGGCATATGCAGAGCCTGATCAAGATCTTCTTCTTCGATATGATCCTGGCCAACGATACCTATATCGAAGCCCAGATGCGCAGCGAGATGGAGCTGACCGAGCGCTTCACCACCAGCCTTCGGGACTATACGACCCACCTGGAGAAGACGACCCGAGAGATCGCGGCGGCGATCAGCCAGCAGTCAGCCTCGGCTCGCCAGCAGGCCGCAGCGGTCACGGAGGTGACCTCCACGGCCGAAGAGCTGCGCCAGACCTCGGCCCAGGCCCTGGAGCATGCCGAAGAGGTCATTACCCAATCCCAGGGATCGGTGGAGGTCTCCCGTGATGGGGGAGAGGCCATCGAGGAGAATATCGAGGGCATGCAGGAGATCCGCCACCAGGTGGAGTCCATCGCCGAAAAGATCCTCAATTTGAGCGAGCAGACCCAGCAGATCGGCGAGATCATCGAGTCCGTCAACGAGATCGCCGAGCAGTCCAAATTGCTGGCCCTCAACGCGGCGATCGAGGCCGCTCGCGCCGGCGAACAGGGGCGAGGGTTTTCGGTGGTCGCCGCCGAGATCCGCACCCTGGCCGACCAGAGTAAGGAGGCCACAAACCAGGTGCGGGCCATCCTCGGCGAGATCCAGAAGGCCACCAACAGCGCCGTCATCGCCACCGAAGAGGGCTCCAAAAAGGTGGAGAGCGGCGTCGATCTGGCCGAGCGGGCCGGCGATACGATCTTGACTCTGTCGGACGTAACCACCAAGGCCGCCGACGCGGCGCGCCTGATCAGCGCCTCTTCCAATCAGCAGACCCGGGGCATCGAGCAGGTCTCGGACGCCATGGGCCAGATCGACGAGGCCATGCGCGACTTCACCACCGGTCTGACCCAGACCGAGACGGCCACCGAGGGGTTGGAGAAGCTGGTCCAGGAGATGACGGATCTGATGGAGCGCTATTCCGTCGACGAGAAGGCCGCCGAATAGGCTCTTCGAAGACTTCACTCGCCACAAGAGTGACCGCCAGATTCTTCTGCAACTACAGGCACCGGAAGAAGTATGACAACCACAGCGACCCCGGATTTCCGGGAAGAATTGCTCGCCGTCTTCGCGCAAGAAGGGGGCGAGCTATTGGAGCGAATCGAGCGCGAGCTCATCGCCATCGAACACGCCTCCAAGGAGCGTCGTCGAAAGGGTTTGATGAGTATTCGCCGTCATCTGCATACCCTCAAAGGGGCGGCCGGAGCGCTGGGGATCTCTCCCGTGGTCCACGTCTGTCACGAACTCGAGGAAGGCTTAGGCACCGGCGATGACGAGCCGGAGCTAACCCCACAGCTCTTCGACGTTTTTCATCGCGCCCTGGCTCATATGTCGGCCCACGTCACCGGCGAGAAGGCCGAGCCTTTGGAAGCGGTCTTGAGCGCCCTTGGCGATACCTTTGCCGATCCGGGCGGGGTGGTGAAGGCCCCACAGGGCGGTGGTGAAGAAGAGCAAAAGCCAGTCCAGTCCGAGGCGCCATCGCCTGCCGCGGAGGCGCCATCGCAGGATGAGAATTCCGGGCCGTCGCCGTCTCGCTCCGCCGTCGTTCGCGTCGAGAGTGCCCGTCTCGATGACCTGCAGGCGGTGGCCGGGGAGTTGGTAGTCCTCAACCTCCAGCAGGACGAGAGTCAACGGCGCGTCGAGCGATTGCGCGACCACCTGGCGGGGATCTTGTCCGAGTGGCGAACCCTGTCGGGAGAGATGCACGAGCTGGCCGGTGAGCTCACGTCGAATCGCTGGCAACGCCTGCAGCGGCGCTCGGCGGAGGTGACCCGGGGGCTGAAGAGCGCCTATCGGGAGAGCTACGAATTTACCCGCTGGTCCGTGGGCCATGCCGGTCAGATGGGCCTTGTCTCCAACGCCCTGGAAGACGGGCTGCGCAATATCCGCATGCAGCCCCTTGGGCCTTTTTTGGATAGCTTCGCCCGAGTGGTGCGCGAGGCGGCCCGAAAGGAGGGAAAACAAGTTCGTTTCGAAACGCGAGGCCGAGAAATTCAGGTCGATCGCTCGGTCCTGGAGCGTCTTCGGGAGCCCATGATTCACCTGGTGCGAAACTCCGTGGCCCACGGCATCGAGGTGGCCCAGCGGCGCCGCCAGCTCGGCAAGCCGCCGGTGGGGATCATCCGTCTGGAGGCGCAGTTGATGGGAGAAAAGGTCTGCCTCGCCGTGCGCGACGACGGCGGTGGGATCGACGCCGAGGCTGTGGAGCGCCGGGCCGTGGAGGCCGGAATTTTGCGTTCCGGTGAGGGCACGGGGCAGCGACGACTGCTCGACCTGCTGGTTCATCCCGGCTTTAGTACCCGCGTTGAGGTCGACGAGGTCGCCGGCCGAGGCATCGGACTCGACGTGGTGGAGGCGGCGGTCGCCGAGCTGGGCGGCAAGCTGGAACTGGAGAATCAGCCGGGCAAAGGAGCAGCCTTCCATCTCATCGTGCCCACGAGCATCACCACCTCCCAGGGGCTCATCGTCGAGGTCGGCGATTATCGCCTCGGTATTCAGATCGATGCCGTGGAGCGCATCATCCGAATCGATCGCGACGAACTGCACGTCATTGAGGGAAAGCAGGTCTATTACCACGACGGCGATCCCGTGGCCGTGGCAAACTTGGGGCGACTCATCGGTGCCAGTGGAGAGCAGCCCCAGGGCGGTCCCAGGCGTCGACCGGCCCTCATTTTGCGTAGCGGACGCCAGCGTCTTGCGGTCATGGTCGACGATATCCCCGGCGAGATGCCCATGGTCGTCAAACCCCTGGGGCCCCAATTCGAGCGGGTTCGCCACCTGACGGGAGGGGCCGTGCAGGCCAACGGCACAATTTTGCCCGTCCTGGAGCATCGGGAATTATTTCGAATGGCCACCGGTCAGAGCCGGGTCTCCCTTCGGAGCGGCGCTTCCCGGCGTGTGGCACCACCGACGGACGGCGACGTCGGCCAGGCGATGGCCAGGCCCGCCAAAAAATCGGGGCCGGCGACGATTCTGGTCGTCGACGACTCGGTGACCACCCGCACTCTGGAGCGAAATATTTTGGAGGCCGCCGGCTACCAGGTCATCACCGCCACCGACGGCGCCGAGGCCTACGAGGTCCTCGAGACCCACGACGAGATCGATCTGGTGGTCACCGACCTGGAGATGCCCCGGGTCAGCGGGCTCGAATTATGCCGCCAGGTCCGTCAGAGCAAAAAGCCGGAATTACCGCTGATCATCGTCACCTCCCGGGGCGACGACGAAGACGTGCGGCGCGGGTTGGAAGCCGGCGCCGACGCCTATATCGTCAAGGGAAAATTCGACCAAGACCACTTCATGACCACGATAAAACGATTTGTCGACTGATAAAAAAGATCCCACCAAGCCCATTCGAGTGCTCGTCGTCGAAGATAGCCGGGTGACGCGCACCTATATCAAGCGCGTCCTCTCGGAGGTGCCCGAATTCGAGGTGCTCGAGCCGGCCGTCGACGGCCGCGATGCGGTGGCCAAGGCGCTGGCCATGGAGCCGGACATCATCCTCATGGATCTTCACCTGCCCGAATTGGACGGGGTGATGGCCATCGAGTTGATCATGAGCCAAAAGCCCTGCCCTATCGTGGTCTTGAGCGGTGAGCTGACCCGGCGGGACACGGACTATACCTTCGCGGCCCTCAACGCCGGGGCGGTGGACGTCATCTCCAAACCAAAGGGGATGGCCACCGAATTGCGAGAGGATTTTACGCGGCAATTGGTCGACGCTCTGCGATTGATGTCGAAGGTCAAGGTGGTGACCCGTCGTTTTCCACGCTCGTCGACGATGCGCGAGATTTCGGAGGTCATCACCCAGGACGAGACCCCTCATGCCCGCCAGATCGAGCTGGTGGCCATCGGCGCCTCCACGGGAGGACCGGCGGCGCTCTACGAGCTGTTGACCAGCCTGCCCACGCCGGCGCCCTTCGCGGTGATCATCAGCCAGCATATCGCCAACGGGTTTGAGCACGGCCTATGCTCCTGGCTTCGCACCACGGGACACGACGTGGAGATCCCCCTGCCGGGCACGCCCGTGCTCGCCGGAAAGGTCTATCTTTCGCCGGCCAACGCCAGCGTGACCGTGGGACCTAAATACCTGGAGATCGTCCCCACCGTCGGTGGCGAGATCACCCCCAATATCGATCGTCTCTTCTCGTCGGTGGCCCGCTATTACGCAAAGTGTAGTCTGGGAATTTTACTCACCGGCATGGGCTCCGACGGGGTCCGGGGCCTTGGCCAATTGCGCAACGCCGGGGCCTGGACGATTGCTCAGAATCCGGCGACGGCGGTCATCAGCAGCATGCCCGGCGGGGCCGTCGACTCCGGCGCCGCCGGGGAAGTCCTGGACGTAGCCGATATTGGCAAACGTCTGGCAGAAATAGCAGATAGAATTGGAGGCAGATTATGATTGACGTGGTAGTCTTTGATGACAGCCGTACAGTCCGCATGTTCGTGCAGATGACCTTGAGCGAGCAGGGCTATAAGGTGGAGGCCTGCTCCGATTTGAGCGGCTTCCAGGCTGCCGAGCAAGCGCCCCGACTAGTCTTGCTCGACGTCCATATGGACGAATTCTTCGGCACGGACCTCATCGCCTCCATTCGCCAGAATTGGCCCGGTGATCCACTGATCTACCTATACTCCGATATGGAGGAGGAGAAGTTGCGGGACAAGATGATGGCCAGCGGCGCCGACGGCTATATCGCCAAAAGCTGGGGGTTTGAGGGCTTGATCGAGGCCGTGCGCGCCGTCATCGGCGAGCCCACCGAAGGGTGAGCGAAGTCGGGGGGGGGTGCGTGGCGAGGGGGAGCGAAGTTGGGAGGTGGATGAACCCCAAAGATCGCGCCCCAAAGGAAAAACCAAAAGAGCTCGCGAGAGTTATTCAAGCGAGGTCGAGCGAAGCGGGGCGGCCCGCATAACCCACGCGCCCCATGAAGTAGCAGTTTCAGCACGCGTAGTTGCCGTGCCGTCGCGCGCAGTCCCAGCGCGACAGAGTAGCCCCAGGTGGAGCGCTGTCTGCGACACCTGGGGAGGTGGATGAACCCCAGAGATCGCGCCCCAAAGGAAAACCAAAAGAGCGCGCGAGAGTTAGTCGTATAACGTCGAGCGACGTTGGGAAGGGGGGCGAGGCCCCCCCTCCCGCTCAGCCGGCGGGTTCGCCATGCATATCCTTGAAGGTCTTGAGCTCGGGGGCCCACATATGATTGACGGGATCGACGTCGCAGTGGATCACCGCCGGCAGCCCGGAGTCACGGGCGCGCTCGATGGCCCCCTGCAATTGCTTCGGGTCGGCCACTCGCTCCCCGTGAGCGCCCATGGAGCGGGCCAGCTCGTCCCACTCGATTTCGCCCAGGTCGGCGTTGATCGTCTCGTCTTCGTCGAGGGACTTATTGACCAGGGTCTTGATGGGCTTGAGGGCAAATTGCTGGTTCATCTTCACCATACCCCACTGCCGGTCGCAGGCCACCAGATAGATCACGGGTAGATCGTGGCGCACGGCGGTCTCCACTTCCTGGGGATGAAAGCCCATCGCCCCGTCGCCGATGATGCAATAGACCTGTCGATCCGGGTGGGCTGCCTTGGCCGCCAGAGCCTGTGAGACGCCGGCGCCGAGCATGCCCATCTTCGGCGTGGACAGCACCGTATTGGGGGTGCGCACCTGATGATAGAAGTTGGCCCACACCGCCGTATTTCCGCCGTCGATGACCAAAATGGCGTCGTCGTCGAAGACCTTCTGACATTCCACGGGGATATGGGCCGATTTCATGGGCACCGCGTCGGCGTCGAGGCGCTTGTCGAGCTTGGCCCGGCGCTTGACCATATTTCGTCGAAGCGACTCCAGATGGCTGGTTCGCTGCGAGCAGCGCTGCGGGCGGCGTTGGCGAATCACGGCCAGCAGGCGGCGCAAGAAGCGATAGATATCGGCCTGGATCAACAGATCGGCCGGCTTGTTGGCCCCTAAAATGGAGGGGTCGATGTCGACCTGGATCATCTTCTGATCTTCCGGTCGCGCCCAGTAGGGAGCCTTGCCCCACCAGTCGGTCTCGCCGAGCCGGGAGCCCAGAGTGAGCACCAGGTCGGCCGTGGTGCGAGCCTTTTTGACGGCGTCGAGATAGACCATGGGGATGACGTGGCGGCGCCGCTCGTCGACGGCGGCCCGGGCGGCCCAGCTGGTGGTGATCGGCGTATCCAGAAGCTCTGCCAGCTCCATGACCAGGTCCGTGGCGCCGGCGTGGATGACCCCGGAGCCCACGTGGATCATGGGCAACTCGGACTTCATCAGCAGGTCGGCGGCGGCGTCGACCAGATCGACCGGCGGCTCCGGGTGATGCTGGGCTCGATAGCCCATGGGCGCGCGCAGCCAGGAGGGATCGAATTGGAAGGTGCCGTTCATGATATCTTCCGGCACGTCGACGTGAACCACGCCGGGGCGGCCGTGATAGCATTGGCGCAGCGCGTGGCGCATGATCTCGGCGATGCGCTCCACGTCGGGGACGTGGCAGCTCCACTTGGCCATGGCGCCGATGACGTCGACCTGGGGAAAATATTGGTAAGTCCCGCCCCGGTCGGGGTTGACGATGGGCTGACGTCGAGAGCTGGTGATCAGCAGCACCCGGTTGCCCTCGGCCTCCTCGACGGCCACGCCGGGCAGGATATTGGCCACCCCGGGGCCGTTGCTGGCCATGCACACCCCGAGCTTGCCCGTCAGCCGGGCGTAGGCCCCGGCCATATGGGCGGCGCTGGTCTCATGGCGGGGCGTGATCAGATCGATGTCGTGATCGCCGAAGGTGGAGTACATCCCGAAATAGGTGCCGTCGATGATTCCGAAGACCTTCTCCACCCCTTCCGCCGCCAGAATTCGCGTGATGACTTCGCCGCCGCTGATCTTGTCTGCCTTTAATTTCAACAATGCCATAAGAGCGCTCCTCTTCAGTGGTTATACACCGGTCTTACTTCGAATATGGGGGGAGAATGACAGAAACTAACCGATCGGTCAAATTCTAATTTTTT
>SLJM01000302.1 GCA_007135085.1 Myxococcales bacterium | reverse complement strand
GCAGTTTAGGCCCTCCATCCCGCGCGCCTTAGCGAAGCGTAGCGCGCTCCACCACGCGGCGCAGTCCAGCCGCTCCACCCCGGCCCCGAAGGGGCCTCCACCCCCTCGAGCGCGCAAAGCGCGCTAGATCTGGATGATCTCTACTCCGCGATTGGACTCCTCTTCGTCCTCGTTGTCCTGTCCGTCAAATTCGGACTCCGGCCACCAGGGCAGAGGCTGTTCGATACGGGGGCGTTCACCGCGTTCACGACGGCGGCGCTCCCGCTCCTTTTTAAGCTCATCGTATATGATGTAGTCCGGCAGCATGGTCTCGTCCTTCGGCAGGAGGAACTCGACATCAGACTCACTCTTCCGGATATCCAGACCAGACGACGACTACTCGTACTGCCCGGGAAGACCCGGCCGCTTCTTCCCTGGTATAACGTGCAGAATTCGTACCACATTCATTTTTTCGGGTATTTTTTTATTTTACCCGCATTCACGCACGCCAACCACTACTTCAAGTATAATAACATTTCCCCACAGGTCTAGCCTGCCCAAAATCCTCCTTTGACATCTTCTCCAACATCACTATCATCCCTCGCCTAACGCCCGTTAGATTAACGGTCGTTAATGCGCTCGTTAAATGCCCGTCCAATACTCCTGCCCTCAGTGCTCATCATGTCTACCCCGCTTCCCACCGAAGCTCATCACCAGTTGGCCGAAGAATTCACCGCCACCGGGATGAACGAAAACGCCGCCCGCATCCTCGCCGCCGCCCTGATCCTCTTCGCCGATAAGGGCTACTCCGCCACCACGGTACGCGAGATTGTGCGCGCCGCCGACGTGACAAACCCCATGCTCTATTATTATTTCGAGAGCAAAAAAGGGGTCTTTCAGGCCTTATTGGACTTTTTATTTCAGTCCATGGAAGACGAGGTCAGCCAGGTCCTGGACCAGGACAAGCCCCTGGTTCCGATACTTCGCCAGGTGGCCCGCATCCACTTCGACGCCTGCCGCGACGCCCCGGAGATATTGCGCTTTATCTATTCCGTCATCTTCGGCCCCCGGCGTAGCCGGCCTGAATTCGACGTCTTTTGTGCCTACGACACCATCCAATCCCGGGTCGAGGCCAGGGTGCAGCGAGCCATTGAGGAGGGAAATTTCACCCCCGCCGGCGGCTTTGATGCCTTTTTTATCACCGACCGCTTTTTGGGCCTGGTGAGCAATCACCTGATGAGCGCCTTCGCGATCTACGATCATGTCCAGGATCCCGACGAATTGGCGGCCGGCCTGGAACAATATCTGGGGGAAAAAGCCCTGGAACAGATGATGACCTTCTTTTTGCACGGGGCCAGTCAGCCCACCGGGGAGAATCAATGAACTACTTGCCCCAGATGACGAAAATCCTCCTGATAAGCGCCCTGTTTGCTCTGGCCGCCGCCGGCTGTGACAGCGAAGCATCGCCAATGGGCGACGACGACGAGCAGACAGTCGACCCCAGCCCGGTGGACACTCTGGTTCTGGCGCCTCAATCGTTTGTCGACACCTTCGAGGTGCTGGGCACCGCCGAGCCCCACCACACCGTGACGGCCTCCTCGGAGATGCCGGGCCGGATCGTGGCCGATTATTTCGACGAGGGCGACGCCGTCAGCCGCGGCCAGCGCCTCTTTCGCATCGACACCGAGGTCGACGAGGCGGGCATCGACGTGATGGAGACCAACCTGGTCGCCGCCGAGCGCGAACTGGAGCGGCTCGAGCGGCTCCAGGCCGAGGGGCTGGCCACGGACCAGCAGGTCGACGCCGCCCGCACCGATCTGGAGGCCGCCGAGAAGAACCTGCGTCAATCGCGGATCAGCGTGGGCCGAAACGTGGTCCACAGCCCCCGCGCGGGTCATGTGGCGGTCAAATTGGCGGAGGCCGGCGAATTTGCCAACGCCGGCGCTCCCCTGGCGGAGATCATCGACTATTCGACGATCGTCATCTACGCCCAGGTGCCGGAGTCGAAGATTCGCTACGTCGATTCCGACGCCGTCGTCGCCGTGGACATCCCCGCCCTGAACACCACCGTCGACGGACAGGTCCAGCGGGTCTCCCTTCGCGCCTCGTCCACGACCCGCACCTATACGGCGGAGGTCCACGTGGACAACCAGGAGCTGTCGATCCGCCCCGGCATGCGCGCTCGCATCCACTTTGAACGAGAGCGCTTAGAAGAGGTGATCATCATCCCCCGCGACAGCATCCTGGAGGGCTTCCACGGTCGGGAGGCCATGGTCGTCGACGGCGACGCAGAGGTCGGCCCCGCCCAGGTGCGCCAATTGACCACCGGCGCCGGCACCCGCGACGAGGTGGTGGTTCTCGATGGCCTAGATCCAGGCGATCGCCTGATCCTGCGCGGCCATCGCGGCCTCATCGGCGACGCCGCGGTGCGCATCATCGACGAGGAGCGACAGGCAGACCAGAGCGCCGACTATGACGACGACCACGACAGCGGTGATGCCAGCGGCGAAGAGGCCGAGGAGTCTCTATGAAAATTACCCGCTTTGCCATCAGCCATGCGGTCACGGTCTACGTGCTCATCGCCGCCATCTTCATCGGCGGGCTCTTCGCCTATTTCGATATGCCCCGCGAGGCGGCGCCGGATATCCCGATCCCCTTCGTCATCGTCTCCACCCCCTATTTCGGGGTCTCGCCGGCCGACATCGAGACTCTGGTCACCCAGCCCATCGAGCGCGAGCTCAGCGGCCTTCGCGATCTTCGCCAGATGACGTCCACCTCTGCTGAGAGCGTCTCCCTGGTGACCCTGGAGTTTGAGCCCGACGTCAATATCGAGGACGCTCTCCAGCGGGTGCGCACCTCCGTGGACCAGGCCCGCCCCGACCTGCCCTCCGACGCTGAAGAGCCGGAGGTCATCGAGATCAACGCCAGCGACTGGCCCATCCTGGTGGCCAACGTCTCCGGCGATATGGACCCCGTGCGCCTCCAGGATCTGGCCGAGGAAATGCAGGACGATATCGAGTCCATCCGCGGCGTCCTGGAGGTCAGCCTGGCCGGCGGCATCAAGCGCGAGATCCACGTCGATCTCCACCCCGAAAAGCTGCGCCATCATGACGTCTCTCCCAATGAGGTCATCCAGGCCATCCAGACCGAAAACGTCAACCTCCCCGGGGGGTCGATGGATATCGGCTCCATGACCTATATCGTGCGCGTCGCCGGCGAATTCGCCGAGATCGAGCCCATGAACCACATCATCGTCGCCACCAATGAGGGCGAGCCGGTCTACCTGCGCGACGTGGCCACCGTGGTCGACGACTTCGAGGAGCGCACCACCTACAGCCGCCTGACCACCTGGCAGACCAACGAGGCTGGCGAGCGGGTGCCCGTGACCAAGCCCAATATCTCGTTGGCCATCGTCAAACGGGCCGGCGACAATATCATCTCCGTCGCCGAGCAGGCCCGGGAGGTCATCGAGGACTACGAACTCCGCGCCGCCGGCGACATCGAGATCTCCATCGTCAGCGATATGTCGACCATGATCGAGGACACGGTCCACGATCTGGAGAATAACCTCATCACGGGCATGCTCCTGGTGCTCATCGTCCTCTTCCTCTTTATGGGCGGGGCGCGAAACGCCATCTTCGTGGCCATGAGCGTGCCCCTGAGCATGCTCATCACCATCCTGGTCCTGGCCATGATGGGAGTGACCCTCAATATGGTGGTCCTCTTCGCCCTGCTTCTGGCGCTGGGGATGCTCGTCGACAACGCCATCGTCGTCGTCGAAAATATCTACCGCCACGCCTCGGCCGGAAAAGATCTGGCCACGGCGGCCATCGACGGCACCACCGAGGTGGGCTGGGCCATCATCGCCGCCACCTCCACCACGGTGGCCGCCTTCTTCCCCATGTTGTTCTGGCCGGGGATCATGGGCGAGTTCATGGGCTTTTTGCCCCTGACGGTGATCATCGCCCTGTTGAGCTCCCTCTTCGTAGCCCTCGTGATCAACCCCACCCTGTGCGCCACCTTGATGCGCGTCAAAGACGACAACGCCCACGACGAAGAATCCGTGCCCAACCTGCTCATCTACCGGGCCTATCGAGGCACCCTTAACCTGGCACTGGATCACCGCTGGAAGGTGACCTTCCTGTCTGTGGCCGCCCTGGTGGGCACCTTTATGGCCTATGGCGAGCTCAACCACGGCGTCGAATTTTTCCCGGAGACCACGCCCGAGCAATTCTCCGTGGAATTGACCATGCCCGACGGCACCAACCTGGACGCCACCGACTCCGTGCTCACCCGCATGCAGCCCCCCTTGGCCGAAGAACCGGACCTGGTCACGGCCTGGATCACCGACACGGGCACCCGCGGCGGCGGCCAGGCCGGCGGCGGCGGATCGGCCTCCCACTACGGCCAGATCACCGTCGAATTAAAGCCCATCGAAGACCAGCCCAGCGATCCTCGCCAGTTCATGGATTATCTTCGCAAGGTCTACCAGGATATCCCCGACGCCGAGATCGTCCTCCAGATGCAGGATATGGGTCCCCCCACGGGGGCGCCGATCGCCCTGGAGCTCTCCGGCGAAGACCTGGAGACCTTGGCCGACTTATCCTCTCAGATTCGCCAGCGGGTGCGGACCATTTCCGGCGTCACCGACCTGACCGACGATATCGAGCTCTCCCGTCCCGAGATCCACGTCGAGATCGACCGCCAGCGCGCCGCCATCCTCGGCTTGAGCACCGACGCCGTGGCCCAGACGGTGCGCACCGCCGTGGCCGGCACCGAAGCGGGCGTCATCCGCGAGGCCGACGATGAATTCGACATCCTGGTCCGTCTTGGCGAATCGTTTCGCAACTCTCCCGAGCAGATCCGACAGCTCACGGTGGTCAACAACGACGGCTTCCACATCCCCCTCGAGGAGGTCGCCGAAGTGGTCATCCGCGGCGGCTCGGGCTCCATCCGACGCAGCGACGAAAAACGGGTGGTCACCATCTCCGGCAACGTGGCCGACGGCTTCTTGCCTCCCCTGGTCCGCGAAGAGATCGAGCGGGAATTATTCGACTTCGATATCCCCGCCGGCTACGAACTTCGCGTCGTCGGCGAGCAGGAGGATATGGATGAGGCCACCGACTTTCTGACCCGAGCGCTCATGGCCGCACTCTTCTTGATCGCTTTGATCCTGGTCACCGAATTCAACTCCCTGGTCCAGCCCTTCCTGATCTTGATCAGTGTCACCTTGAGCCTCATCGGCGTATTATGGGCTCTGATCTTAACCGGTCTGCCCTTCGGCGTGATCATGACCGGCATCGGCATCATCAGCCTCTCGGGAGTGGTCGTGAACAACTCGATCGTCCTCATCGACTATATCAACCAGCTCCGCGAACGGGGCTACGACCGGCGGGAGGCCATCATCCGCGGCGGACTGGTGCGCTTTCGCCCGGTGGCCCTCACGGCGGTGACCACCATCCTCGGCCTGGCCCCGATCGTCATGGGCGTCAGCCTGGACTTCGTCAACGGTCAGATCGTCTTCGGCGGAACCTCCGTGGAGATGTGGGGCGGCATGGCCAACGCCGTGGTCTTCGGATTACTCGTGGCCACCGTTCTCACCCTGGTCGTCATCCCCGTGATGTATTCTCTGCTCGACGGCATGTCTCAATTCGGCAAGCGGATCTTGAGCCGGATCTCCGCCGTGGGATTGGTGGCCACCATGATCCTCATCGCCCTGCCCGCCATCGCCTCCGGCGAAGAGACCGCCCCTTCCGTCGACGAAGAAACGCAGCTCGAACAACAAGAGCCTCTTGAACAACAAGAGCAGCTCGAACAACAAGAGCAGCTCGAACAAAAAGAGCAGCTCCAGGCACCGGACGAAGCCTCCCTGGAGGTTCCCCCTCGAGAGCTCGACGAGCTGGCGCAGCTCACGGAGATGGACATCCCCGTCGAGCGCACCCTCACCCTCGACCAGGCCCGCCAACTGGTCGTAGAAGAGCATTACGACGTCCAGCTCGCTCAGACCCAGGTGCGCATCGCCGACGGCATCATCCGGCAGGCCTACGGCGCCGTCTTGCCCACCTTCTCGGCGAGCGCCAATTATATCATCAACCAGGAGGAGAGGACCGCTGATTTCGGTGGTGATATGGACAACGACCTGCCTCCGGGCTTCGAATTCGAATTCCCGGAGACCGTCATCCAACCCAAGACCGATTATCGATGGTCCTTAAGCGCTACCTTGACCGCCAACTTCCGGGCCTACCCGCGCATCCGACAGGCCTACGTCCAGCGCGATCTGGCCCAGACCGAAGTCGAAGTGCTGCGCGAGGCCCTCGACGAGGCGGTGATCCAGTCCTATTTCAACGTCCTCGTCATCCGACGCAGCATCGATCTGTCGACCCAGCAAGTGGAATCGGCGGACACCCTCTATCAATCGGTGCAGCGACGCCGCGACGCCGGCACGGCCACCGAATTCGAGCTGACCCGCGCCGAACTCGAACTCCATCAGCGCACGCGCCAACTGGAGACGGCGATCCTCCAATTCATCCAGGCCCGACAGGCTCTGGCAGAGCTCCTCCAGACCGACCCCGACTTTGACATTCGCCCCCCCGACTCACCGGCCCTCCCCGACGACGACCAGCCCCTGGTCGAGCGCGCCGAACAGGGCCGGGCCATCTTCACCGCCGACGAATTCAACGAGGAAATCGCCGAATGGGGCGAGCGCGATATCTGGTTTAGTTATTTGCCCAGCCTATCCGCTACTTTTTCCTACGGCGGCGGAAAAGGCACGGACCTCCAGCCCGGCGACCCCCAGTGGACCCTCACCTTCGGCGCCGAGTGGATCATCTGGGACGGCGGCATGCGCGAGGCCGAGCTCGACCAGGCCCGGGCCCGCACCCTGGCAACCCAGATCCAATCTCAAAAAACTCGCCACGAGATCGACTCCCAGCTCGAGCAGGCCCTCTCCGAAGTCGACGCCGCCCGCACCCAGGTCGAAAGCGCCGAAGTAGAAGTCGAGCTCGCCGCCCGCAGCCTGCACCAGGCGGAGACCTCCTTTCGCTACGGCGTGGCCTCCCAGCTCGACGTCATCACCGCCCGTGACCAATACCAGCTGGCCCAATTATCGCTGATACAGCAGCAATTGCAGGTCGATCTTTCGGTCTATCGGGTGTTGTCGATCATGGGCGGGTTGGATGAGTAACGCCGTCCCAAAACTTTCCGATTTCCGATTTCCGATTGAGTTTTCCCACTTGACCCGTATCAACTTTCAGCCTTTATTTTAGCGGTCGAAAGCAACTTCTGTAGACAAAGGTGGAGCATTTAGCGGCCCCAATGTGCCTTGCGCCATTGGGGAGCAAAGATTGGACAGCTAAGAGCGTCCCCTCCACCCCTTGTTGTTGTTGCGGCTTTGGCCGCAACAACAACAAAAACAGAGGGGGACGACCCTGGTAGCTGTCCGATCTCTGCTCACCAGCGGCGCGAGGCACGCTGGGGTCGCCAACCACCCTTGCCGCTTTGATTTATGCGGTTGTGAGTTGATCCGTATCAAGTGGGAGTTTTGTTTCCGATTGAGTTTTGGACAATTCTAAATTTCTGTCGCGTGGGGCAATTTAAATTAGAAATTTGAATCGGAAATCGGAAATCGGAAATCGGCATACCCGCTTCCCACACCCCCGATTTGCCCCTACATTCCTATTAACCACAGAATTCATCCATGATATTGTATCACCTCGTGACATGAGGCAATGTACGCTTTGACGAAGGTTCGCAGGATTCCCTACACTTGCCGCAATTGTCTGCCGGTCTTAATTGTATCGTGATTTATCCTAGCCGGCGCAGCCCCTTCAACTCTGGGGGTCGATGCGCAGGTCGAAGAGTCCGGCGTTGAAAGAATCGGATGGAATCGACGTCATGGTCCGTTATAAGCAAAAGACCACTTTAGGTCTGTGCAGGACAAACGAACCGGCTGGTGGTTCCAGGGTTGGGGAAGGATCGTTACCGCCTCACCAAAGATTTCCTTGTAGACGCGGAGCCTATGCGCCGTATGGCAAGGTCATATCAAGCTATCAAGTCAAGAGACGTGAGTTTTTTGGCCTTCCTGCCGTAGTATTTGTAGGACTCCTACCAACTTCGCCAGACTTTGTGCGATCTGGGGTCTCACCATTACTTTTCTTCTCCAAGGCGATATCTTCCCCAACCCTGGCATCACCAGCTTGACCGGCACCCACCGGTCGGTTGGTTCTCAACCAATGGAGTAATTCAATGAAAGCATTTCGCTGCACTTTTGGAATCTTATTTCTCGCTATCGCCGTCGTCTCCACTGGCTGTCTGGAGCCCGACCGCGAGGGCTATCGCGACATGGCAGCCCAGGATTATTGTGCCGAAGCCGAGCGATGTAATAATCTGGGCGACTACAACTCCGTCGACGATTGCGAAGTCGATATGCGAAGCACCTTCAACGACTTCTGGCCCGCCAGCGAATGCAGCGACGGCCGAATCGATCCCGACGCATACGAAACCTGCATGAACCGAGCGCTGAATTACGCCTGCGACGGCGGACTCGCCGACTGGTGGACCGCTGTTGATCGTTGCAGTGCCAGCAAGGTCTGTACTAATTGACGGGGACGATGACTGGCGACGCCCTACTCCCCCGAGCATTATGACCAACATCACCGCCCGCTGGCACCGCGGCCAATCCCATCCGGCCTTCGATACACCCCCCCTCATCGAGGGCATCCACCGCTTTCGCGAGCCCACCCACGTGGTACGCGAAGCACCTGACGGGCGCATCGGCGTCGCCTTCGGCGGCACCGTCGATCCGTCGGGACAGGCCGGTGACTACCTCCACCTGGCCACCTTGCCACCACTTTACCCGGAGTGGCTCGGCGATCGCTCCTTCAATGAGGCCCATGGCACACGCTTTCCCTACGTGGGCGGCGCCATGGCCAACGGGATCGCCAGCCCTCCGATGGTCATCGCCCTTGCCCGACAGGGAATGCTCGGTTTCTTAGGCACCGCCGGCCTGTCGCTTCCGAAGATGCGCGAATATATCGAGGTCACTCGCCAGGAACTGGCCGACACCGGCCTTCCCTGGGGTGCAAACCTCATCCACTCCCCGCAACATCCGGCCATGGAGATGGCCACGGTGGAGCTCTTCTTCGAGCTCGGCGTGGAGCGCATCTCCGCCTCGGCCTTTATGCGCCTGAGCCCGGCGGTGGTGCGCTATTCGGCCACGGGCCTTCACCGCACTCTCGACGGCCAAATCCGACGAAAACACCACCTCTTCGCCAAGATCTCTCGCCCCGAGGTGGCCGCTCATTTTATGCGGCCCGCCCCGGAGAAGATCCTCCAGAACCTTTTGGCTGCCGGTCAATTGACCCCACAGGAAGCGGAGCTGGCCCGCCAGGTACCGGTGGCTCAAGACTTTATCGTCGAATCCGACTCCGGCGGCCACACCGACAACCGCCCCTTGAGCGCCCTCTTTCCGGTCATCGCCAGGCTTCGCGACCAGATCTGTGAGGAAGAGGGTTATCGGCAGGGTATTCGCCTCGGCGCCGCCGGGGGGCTTGGCACTCCCCGGGCAGTGGCGGCGGCATTTTCTCTAGGCGCCGCCTTCGTGGTCACGGGATCCATCAACCAGGCCAGCGTCGAAGCCGCCCAATCGCCGGCGGTCAAAGAGATGTTGGCCCAGGCTCAATTCTCGGACGTCGTCATGGCTCCCGCCGGCGATATGTTCGAGATGGGCGTGGAAGTACAGGTCTTAAAGCGGGGCACCCTCTTCGCCTCGCGAGCCAAAAAGCTCTACGAGATCTATTCGCGCTACGACTCCATCGAGGCCATCCCCGCCGATATCCGCCAGAAATTGGAGCGCCAGATCTTTCGCGACGATATGGAGTCGATCTGGCAGAAGACGCGAGATTTCTTCGCCGCCGAAGATCCGGCTCAAATCGAGCGGGCCGAAAAAGACTCCAAACACCGGCTGGCCCTGGTCTGCCGATGGTATCTCGGCCTGTCGAGCAAATGGCCCCTCGTCGGCGAAGATGACCGGCGCATGGACTACCAGGTGTGGATGGGCCCCGCTCAAGGGGCGTTCAACGACTGGGTGGACGGCAGCTTCTTGGCCGATCCCGCCAACCGGCAGGTCGCCCAGATGGGGTTGAACCTGCTCGAGGGGGCGGCGATCATCACCCGGGCCCATCAGCTCCGAAGCTACGGCGCCCCCGTGCCGCCACAGGCCTATGACGTGCGCCCCCGAAGACTTGGCGTGCGCTGAGCATGACCACCGCCTTCCTCGCTATTGCCGGCCCCGATCTACCCGACGACTTGAGCTCGACGCTCGCCAGGAATCTCCCCTTCGAACCGGGCCGCACCGCCCACCGGCGCTTTGACTGGGGCCTGGCGTTTGCCGCCACCAATAGCGAGCATCTCGTCGATCTGTTGCGCATCGATGATGGAGGCGACAGCGGCGCCAACCGGCTGTCGGCCTTCGACGGATGGGCCCTCGACCGCCGCGATGGCAAATCCATCGACGCCTCGACCCTCAATTCTGACAGACCAGCCGAGAAGCTGACCGATCTATGGCGCCGATGCGACGGCGAATGGTGCGCGCTCGTCGCCGACGACTCCGGGCTCAGCGCGATCTCCTCGCCAATCGGAACCCACCACCTCTACGTCAGCCACCACGGCTCATCGAAGACCACGATCGTTGCCAGCAGGGCCCGCCTCATCTGGGCTGCCCGCGCGAAATTGGGCCTCCCGAATCGCCGCGACGACGCCGTTTTGACCCGTCTTCTGTCGCTGGGCTATCCCTTCGCCACCTACGATACGGCCGTCGAAGATATACGCCTCCTGCCGTCGACCTCATTGCTCACCGTCGATATTTCCCGGGGCAATAAACCAACTGAACATCCCTTAGAGCGCCTGTATTATCTGCCCGACGAGAATAAAAAACCCGACTGGGACAAGCTCACCGCCGTCATCGAGCGAAACCTCTCCTGGCTATCCCACGTCCAAAAACCGGGCCGGGCGGCCCTGACGGGCGGCAAGGATAGCCGTTTGGTAATGGCCGCTCTCGAGGGTTCGCCTTTCGCCGACCGGGTCGATTATTATTACCTGCGCGCCCCCAGAGAGCACGCCGACGCCATCGCCGCCGCCGCTGTCGCCGACGCGGCGGGCCTTAACTTCAAACGCCTCGACCGCCCGCCGCCCGACAACTTAAGCGACGCCCTGAAGATCCATATCGGCGCCACCGAGGGGCTCCTCAACGCCTGGGACCTCAAATACGAAACCCACGACGAGCCATTCCTGGGCATCCACGGCCTGCTCGGCGGCATCTACCGACGGCGCAAGATCGTCGACGCCGACGACCCCACCGAGGTGGCCCGCCGCTTTTTGCCCTCGAAGCTCAACTGGACGGGCATCCTCAACGACTCGGCCCTCGAGGCCCAACGGGCTGATATCGCCGGATGGTTTGGCCAACTCTTCGACCTCGGCCTGTCGCCGAGCGCCGCCGCCGACGCCTGGCACCTGACCTGGCGGCTGCCCCGCTGGATGGGCCAGGCCAAACTCCACGACGGCCTGGCGGGCATCCACTTCAACCCCCTCTACTCGCTGCAGTTGATCCATGCCTTTCACAACCTCGCCAGGGCCGACCAACGAGACCAACGGTTGCATTTTGAGTTAATGGCCCGCTTCGCCCCGGAGCTTGCCGCGCTGCCATTTGCCAACGCCAACTGGTCTGCCCAGATGATCGCCCGCTCCACCAGACCTGATCTGCGTTCTACGGGAAAGCCCGTGGAGCACGCAAAAAATCTAGTCGGCACGGGCTGGCAACGCCCGGCCCTTCGCCGCGATTGGGACGATCACCGCCAGAGAATCACGGCCATCGCCCAAAAACTCTCCCACTACGTCGACACCACTCGCCTCGCCATGGCCCTCGACGTCGCCGAGGCCCACCTGGTCACCTGCAGCCGCCGCCGCCAGGCCACCACCGCCCTTCGCGCGCCCCTCTTAACGGCCCGATTTATCTCCCACCCCAAAGCCTATCTCCAGGAACTCTTCGGGTTGCTCACCATCGCCGCGTTGGATGACGAGTTGCGGGATTTGGGGTGATCGGGATTTTTTTTATTTGATCGGAACGTGGGTGGTTTTTCGATCTGTCGTGATCGGGTCGTGGGTGGTTTTTGGTGAATCGCGATCGGGTCGGGGGTGGTTTTTGGTGAATCGCGATCGGGTCGGGGGTGGTTTTTGGTTTTCTTCGTTGAGAGTTGGTCGATAGTTCCACCGTCTCTGTGGCCTCGGCGCGAACTACGCGTCGTAAACAACACGACGCAAACTACGCGCCGAGGCCACAGGAACGTTCCGAAAAACCACCCAACATCTATCTGACGTTCGAACACCACCAAGTCCCATCGAAGATTCCACCGATCACCACCGAGTCCCATCGAAGACTCCGCGAATTCCCCCCCCTATTGGCATGACCGCACCTTCTTGATAGGTTCGGCGGGCCAATATTGATAGATTTTTCCCGGTCCCTCGAGAGTACGATGAAGTCGCCAAAATTGATGTATATTGCGGGGTTGCTGCTCCTGGTCACCGCCGGCCCCCTGATGGGATGTGGTGATGGCGAACCATTAGCCGGCGTGGAGCGCGACGAGCCCACCCTGGTCATCCAGCCCCAGCGCGTCGACTTTTCCACCTCCATCGCCCCTGGTCAGCAGGAAGAGGCGACGATCACCCTCGTCAATCACGGCGTCGAGACGCTGCGGGTATGGAACGTCGACTTTCCGTCGGCCAACCCCAACCCCGCCGACTTTTCGAAGGGCTCGAACTGGCCGAACGGCGAAATCGAGCTGGAGTCCATGGAGGGTTATGAATTTTCGGTGATCTACAACCCCACCGACGGCGAATCCCACCGCATCCTGATCAATATGAATAGCAACGATCCCGACCGTCCCTCGGCGTCGGCCATGCTCGACTCCGGCGAATATCAGAATTGACAAAAAGAGGGCGGGACGCCTAAGTAAGTGAACGCTAATTTACCAAACACGCTTCTACCTGGAGTGAATGATAATGAATTGGAACGACCTGGCCGATCGCGTAATTGAGGGCGGACGAATCACTCACGAAGAGGCGTTGGCCATGGTCAACGCCCCCGATTCGGAGCTTCTGGCAATCCTGCACGCCGCGTTCAAGGTGCGCTCTCACCACCACGGCAATAAGGTCCGCGTCCACGTGCTCCAGAACGCCAAGAGCGGTGTCTGCCCCGAGGATTGCTCCTTTTGCAGCCAATCCATGAAATACAATACGGACGTCGAGCAATACGGCATCCAGTCCAAAGAAGAGCTCCTCGAGGGCGCCAAAAAGGCCCACGAAAAGGGAGCCGTCACCTACTGCATGGTCACCGCCACCCGCGGGCCCAGCGGCCGCGACATCGAGCGAATCTGCGAGGCCGTGCGCGAGATCAAACAAAAATACAACCTCGAGGTCTGCGCCTCCCTGGGCATCCTCAAAGAGGGCCAGGCCGAGCTTTTGGCCGAAGCGGGCGTCGACAAATACAACCACAACCTCGAGACCTCGGATAAGCATTTTGAGAACCTGGTCTCCACCCACACCTTCCAGGACCGGGTGCGCACCGTGACCCGCGCCAAGCAGGCGGGCATGAAGGCCTGCTGCGGCGGCATCATCGGCATGGGCGAGCAACGCGAGGACTGGGTCGACCTGGCCTTTACTCTGCGAGAGCTCGAGGTGGAATCGGTTCCGGTCAACTTCCTCAACCCCCGGCCGGGCACGCCGATGGACAAATACGACCCGCCCAAACCCCAGGATTGCCTCAAGGCGCTGGCCATGTTCCGCTTCGTCCACCCCGACGTCGACGTCCGCGTCGCCGGCGGCCGCGAGGTCGTACTCGGCTCGATGCAGCCCATGGCGCTCTATGCGGCCAACTCCTTTTTCACCGAAGGCTATCTGACCACCGGCGGCCAGGGCGAGTCCACGGACGCCGCCATGTTGCGCGAGGCCGGCTTTGTGGCCGAGGTGGTCGAGGCTTGATGTGAAAGACACTCGAAACCTCCCAAAAGACGTCCTCGAAAAATGGGACGACCAGTATGTCTGGCACCCCTTTACGCCTCATAGCGTCTACCGCGACGAGCATCCGCTCACCGTGGTCGCCGGCGAGGGCCACTACCTGATCGACGCCGACGGTGAGCGCTACCTCGACGCCGTGGGCTCCATCTGGTGCAACCTCTTCGGCCATCGCCGCGACGAGCTCGACCAGGCCGTTCGGGAGCAGCTCGATCATATCGCCCACTCCACCCTGTTGGGCAATACGAACGACCGCCCCGTCATCCTGGCAAAGCGGCTCTTGGAGTGGGCCCCCGACAATCTGGGTAAAGTCTTTTACTCCGACAACGGCTCCACCTCGGTGGAGATCGCCATGAAGATGGCCCTCCAATTCTGGCAGCAGCAGGGCGACGAATCACAGCGACGCCGCACCAAATTCATGGGCCTCGCCAACGCCTATTCGGGAGACACCATCGGCGCCGTCTCCATCGGCGGCATCGACCTCTTCCACTCCCGCTTCGGCCCCATGATCTTCGAGACCGTCCGCGGCCCCTCGCCGGTCACCTATCACCGCCCCGAAGGCATGAGCCGTCGGGAAACAGAAGAGAAATTCGTCGCCGATTTCGACAAGGTCATCGACGAATACGGCGAAGAATTGGCGGCGGTGGTCATCGAGCCCGGCATGCAGGGCGCCGGCGGGATGGTCACCTACCCCGACGGCTTCTTGAAACACGCCGCCCGGAAGATTCGCGACGCCGGCTCCCTGCTCATCGTCGACGAAGTGGCCATGGGCATGGGCCGAAGCGGCCAGATGTTCGCCTGCCAGCGCGAAGGGGTAGACCCCGACTTTTTATGCGTCGCCAAAGGCCTGACCGGCGGCTACGTCCCCGTGGCTGCCACGCTGACCACCAACCGGATCTACGAGGCATTTTTAGGCCCCCCCGAAGAGGGGCGCACCTTCTTTCACGGCCACACCTATACGGGCAACGCCCTGGGATGCGCCGCCGGATTGGCCACCCTCGACATCTTCGAAAACGAAAATATCCTCGACGAAGTTAGTCGAAAGGAAAGCCTCCTGGCCAGCCGCCTGGAGCCGCTGTGGGATCACCCCCATGTGGGCGATATTCGCCAATACGGCCTGGCCTCCGGCGTCGAGCTGATGGCCGACCCGGAGCGCCGAGAGGCCTTCGACGGCGCACGACGCATCGGCATGCAGGTCTGCACCGCCGCCCGCGACAAGGGCGTATTTTTGCGGCCCCTGGGCGACGTCATCGTCTTTATGCCGCCGCTGACAATTACCGATGACGAGATCGACCACCTGGTCGCCGCCGTGGAGTACGGAATCGACAAGGTGCTTCAATGAGAACTGGCAGTAAAAACGGCATCATCGTCGTCGCCGGCACGGACACCGAAATCGGTAAGACCACCGCCACCTGTGCGCTTTTGACCGCCCTTCGACAGGCCGGCAAAAGAGCGCTCGGCATCAAGCCCGTCGAATCGGGCACGGCCGTCCAACCCAATTCCGACGCCGAAGACGGGAGACGACTGGCACGGGCTACGGGTCAGATCTCACCTTCCCAGGCTTTTCAACGACTAAAAGCCCCGCTGGCCCCGCCGGTGGCGGCCCGCGACGAGGGCGTCGAGCTCGATCCCGAGAGCTGGCTTGACGCTATTCGCGACATGAGCGCCGTGGCGGAATTTACCTTCGTCGAGGGCGCCGGCGGCTTGCTTTCTCCACTTGCCGACGGCTTCAATACCCGCGATCTGGCCATCGCCCTGGACGCATCGGTATTGCTCGTCGCCGTCGATAAATTGGGCACCCTCAACCACACCATGCTGACCCTGGAGGCCCTCCACGTGGCCGGCATCAACGTGGCGGGCGTCATCTTCAGCGCCCCTGAAATTCCCGACGAATCGACGGGGCGAAACGCCGAGGTTATCGCCGAGCGGTATCCTCGAATTCCCGTCACCTCTTTGCCTCGTATCGAAAGTGACGAGCAAGGCGCAGATATTCTGCGGCCTTGGCTGCTCAAAGATGATTCGCAATGAGCGACAAATGGGCAGATTGGGTAGGTGAGCGAATCGAGGCACGGCGCCGTGATGGGCTGCTTCGCGAGCTGGAAGCCCTGGAGCCGAAATCGCCGGTGCGGGTGGTGCGCGACGACGGTCGCGAATTATTGCTCTTCTCGTCTAACGACTACCTGGGCTTATCCGGCGACCAACGGGTCATCGACGGCGTC
>SLJM01000327.1 GCA_007135085.1 Myxococcales bacterium | reverse complement strand
CTATGCCCAGCTCTCCTACGACATCGCTCGCGCCGGCCTGACGCCGACGAATACGGGCTTTCAGCATGGCCATCCCTACGCCATCGGCCAGCTCGACACAGCTCATCAGTGGACCCTCCAGCTCTTCCGAAGCCCCCTGACTCGTCAGGAACGCGAACAGCAGGCCTACCAACTGGCCCAGCAGACTCCGGTGCTAAACGGCGGACTCTACCTTTCGACCCGCCAGCAAGAAGGTGCCTTCCCCAACGCCGATCCCTTCGTGGTGGGCGCCCCCACCGACCCGATCTATCGCGGCCTCTCCCTGTATACGGCCGACCTGTGGGCCGAGCTGCAGTGGAACCTCGGCGACGATCGCCACGTCCACGTCGGACTCGAAGCCCTTGGCACCTTCGGTTCCGTGGAAAACGCCACCAATTCCCCCGTGGGCTACGAGCGCGGCGTCAACGACGAACCAGTCAATATCAACTGCTTTGACGACGACGCACGCCAGGGCAACCCTCAGGCCTGCCGAACGGGCAGCGACGGGGAGTCGACGGCTCAATCGGTGCGCCAATTCGGCCTGGCCCTGGAGAGCGAATTCGACATGGGCTGGCCCGTCAACTTCGGGCTCAACGGAGGCTTCGCCACCGGCGGCGACACCACCAACTGGGGTTATGGCGCCACGCCGGGAGAGCAACTGGCCTTTACCCGCTTCAACCCCGATTATCACGTGGATCTGATCCTCTTTCGAGAGGTCATCGGCACCGTGACCAATGCCTACTACGCAAGCCCCTACGTCAAGGCCACCTTTTTGGAGAACGGTCCCCAGCATTTCGAGCTTCAATTCGATCTCATCGGCTCCCGGGCCTTCAATACGGCCGGCGCCCCCGGTGATTCGCCATGGCTGGGGCTGGAATTGGACGGCTCCTTTCGCTTCGTCGCCGCCGATTCCTTCGTGGCCGCCCTCGACGCGGGTGTGCTCTTTCCCTTTGGAGGGCTCGACGCCGTGGCAAATAACGAGCGCCTCAACCACTACGGCGATCTGGGCCCCTTCGGCCAGGATCGGCGCGCCCGCCTGGCCTGGACGGTCCAGGGCCGAATGTCCTGGGATTTCTAAATCCTTCCGGCGGGCCGAAAGATTGGCGAGTTCCGATGAAAACTCATCCTCTTTTCATTGTCGCCATCCTCTGCACTGCCCTCAGCGGGGCCTGCGCAGCACTGCAGGCCCCGGTGGATACCCCGCCCGCCACTAAAGAGCGCTCACCTGGCCTCGACCCACTGGAGATCGACGCCGACGGGCTGCGCCTTGAGCTGATAGCTCCGTCAGCGACCGCCGACGAGGAGCTACAGATCTGGCAGCGAATCGACGGGGGCCAGTGGACCCATCTGCAATCAATTTCGATCACCGAGGAATTGGCGCCCCTTCTCAATGAGGGCAACGTCGAATTGCGAGTGCCCCTGCGGGCTCCACCGGCGGATCTGGAGTTTAAATTGCATCACATCGGCCCCGACGGCCGCCGCCACTCAGCACCCTTATCGATGAGCTGGCCGGGCTGGCCCGATATCCCCGAGATCTTCGCCGAAGCAGGCGAGCACGACAGGTCGGCCGTCGATCTGAGCTGGGCCCCCTTCGAGAATTTCGAAGCCCGCGTGCTGCGCCGCGACGTGTTGGCCGACTCCCCCTATCAGGGGATCGCCATCGTTCATCCCTCCGCCGGCGGAAGACTGGTCGATGCCGACGTGGGGCCCGGCGATCTCTACTCCTACCGTGTCCAATTCGTCGATATGGTCGACGGCATCCGCCGAGTTCATCCCTACTCCCCATCGATCTATGTGGCCCTGCCGGACTAACTCTACTTTGGAAACTGACCGCTCCCGCCCTATACTCAATATCATTGACTTTTCTCTTCGCTCGGGCCCGCCCCCATGACCCGCTATCGCGATCGCTATCAGCAGATCTATAGCTCTCTGACACGGGCCGACCTCCAGAAGGGCTCGGAGGGCCTGGCCGAGCTGTCGGCCGGCCCCGATCTCTTCGGCTACGATTCGGACCTGTGGCTTGGGTTTTATACCAAGGAGGGGCTTCGCACGGCCCTGGAGAAATACGGCTTTCTCGTCGATCTGGCCGACCTGGGATTTAGTGATTTTCGCCTGGAGACGCGAACGGACAACCCCGACCAACACCTGCTTCGCATCTTCGCCGAACAGCCCTCCTGCAAAGAGCCCCTGACCGAATTGGTGGTGCGCCGAGACTTTTTACGCCCCTATTCAGAGCTGGCCGATTATCTGACCGACTCCCATATCCCGGTGCTCACCGTAGACTGGCTCTTACTCCAGGACCCGCGGGCGAAATTTACGGCTCAGCGCCCTCCCCTGCCGGGCCAGCGCTATCCCGGCCTGGGCGTGGGCGCCCAGGTGCTCGAGCTGCTTCGAAACGCCTGCCTGCGCCTCAACCTGGCCGGCCTGGTCACCGTGCCCTCCTATTTTCATAACGCCCTCTTCTACAGCGCCGAATTTCGCTACTTCGATCCCTTCTGGCAGGGCGCCTTCCTGGCCGCCTGCCGGGACGTGATGCCCGCCGTGGAAAATTTCGTGCCCGCCGCCTCCTGGGCCCTCCACTGGAAGATGGTCAAAAACCGCAACGAGCCGGACCGCCCCTTTTCCTGGTTCCACCAGTTGATGCTTATCCCCGTCTCCGAGCTGCTCGAGGATTATCTGGACGGTCGCTGGTACAAGCAGCAAGTTCAAAAAAGCCTGACCCGCCACGATTTCGAGATATTCAAAGATCCCCTGCGCCGAAATCTGGCCAGCCGGGGAATCCACCCCTTCGATCAGGAAAAGATCGACGAATGGATCACCTCCGTATGACAGGGCCCAGCCTGCGTTATTCATGAGGTTTCGAAGCGAGCTAAGGAGGCGCTGCCGAAACGTCGTCAATAATGCAGGCTAAACCCTCACAGGGCGTAGATAAACGTATTCCACAAAAACCGGAACAGGAAGAACAGCCCGATCGTCAATCCGGCGGCCACGGGAATGGTATAGACCCAGGACTTGATGATCTGCCAGATGATCTTGAGGTTTAGCGAGCTCATCCCGCGGGCAAAGCCGACCCCCATGACGGCGCCGACGATGGTATGGGTCGTGGAGATGGGCATTCCCAACTGGCTGGCCCCCAGGATGGTCGAGGCCCCGCCGAACTCGGCGGCAAATCCCCGCGACGGGGTCAGGTCGGTGATCTTCGTGCCAATGGTCATGATCACCTTATAGCCGTAGGTGGCCAGACCGACGACGATGCCCACAGCGCCGAGCAAGAGCACCCAGATGGGCACGCCGACCTGAGCAGCCACCTCGCCGGCCTCCAGAGTGCCCACGACGGCCGCCAGGGGACCGATGGAGTTGGCCACGTCGTTGGAGCCGTGAGCGAAAGCCACGAAACAGGCGGTCACGATCTGGAGGTAGCGAAAGACTCGCTCCACTTTGTCGACGTAGACCTTGCGCTCCGCTTCTTCTTCGGGGGGGTCGATCTTTCGCACGAAATAAGCGGCCACCGCCGCACCGACAGCGGCGACGCCGGAAGAGATCGCCATGATCTGTGCCGTGCCGATGCCGTAGCCCTCGAGGTCGACGCCGGGAAGTCCTTTGTAGAAGATCACCAGGGCGAGCACGAAAAAGACGGGGGCCACCAGGAACGGGGCCCATCGCTTGACGCTGACCAGAGGATCTTCGGCGTCGAAGATCATCTTTCTGATCAACGAATAAATGAGATAACCAAGGATCCCACCGCATAAGGGGCTGATAATCCAGCTCGACGCGATCTGAGCCAGAGTCCACCAATCGATATTGCTGGCCCCCACCGTGATCAGTCCAAAGCCGGTGATGGCGCCGACGATGCTGTGTGTGGTGGACACTGGCCAGCCAAAGGTAGCGGCCACATGCAGCCAGAGCGCCGCCGATATCAACGCCGCCACCATCCCAAGCATAAAGATCACGTCGCCATGACTGGTGCCAACCAGAGCGGCATCGTTGAACAGCAGTGGATCGACGATGCCCCGGCGCATGGTGTCCGTGACGGTCGCTCCCGCCAGAACGGCACCGGAAAATTCGAAGACAGCGGCGATGATCACCGCTTCCTTAAACGAGATCGCCCCCGAGCCCACACTGGTGCCCATGGCGTTGGCCGCATCATTGGCGCCAATGCTCCAGGCCATATAAAACCCGAAGGCCAGGGCGACCCACAAAATGATGCTATTTGGTGCTCCGATGGCGAATATTTCGAGGCCCATAAAGGCTATCTCCCGGTGGTACTACTCCAATCCACTCGTTACCCTCCCCATGTGTGGGTCCGAAAAACGAACTCTCGGCCCCCTGCCCCCACTCGACGGGGCCAGGTCTTCACTTCGACAAAAATAAACGCAACCGATTGCCCATTTTCTCCGCCGAGTTGGCCATATCACCAACTTCGTTGAAGATTTTATTCCACATCATCAGGCTTCCCGGTTTGATATTATCTTCGATTTCGAAGAGCTTTCGCGCCAAATCGTCCTGAACCAGATCGGCTTCGTGCTCCAGCCGGTTGAGCTCGTCGATCATCTCCATGACCCGATCGGACTCCTTGCCGGCAAATCCCACGTCGGCCAGTACTTCCAGGGCCTCCACGACCTCGACGGCCTTGTTCACCGTGCGCTGGACCCGCCGGATCAGGCTGCGCAGCGGCTCGGCCAATTCCTCGTGAATCTCCATGCGCCGCAGGGTAAATAGCTTTGCCACATCCTCGGCGGCATCGGCCACGGCGTCCAACGTGGCCAGCACCTCCAGCATGTCCCGCCGGTCCACGGGCATGAACCGGGTCTTTGGCATCCCGTCGCGAATCCGGGTCTTGACCACGTCCACCTCATGTTCCAGGTGGCTGATCTTTTCGGCGATGGCTAATACCTGGTCGTAATCGCCATCAAAGAAGGCCTCGAATAGCTTTGGCACTTCGTCGGCGCATTCCTTGACCCGATGGGCCATCTCCGTCAGGTAGGGAAAGGGGCTGTCGCCGAAGAGACCGAAAAAAGAGCGTACCATCATAAATTCTTACTTCTCGAGTGAGCCCGCACTAATTTAACGGCCGATTGCCTGGCCGAAGTGGGGGCGGTGGACTTGGCAACCCCTGGCGAGGTTGATAAGAAATCCTCGCACATGCGCGCAGCATAAAAGATACCCCCAACCTGTCAACGCTCGGAGTGGACAGTTTATGGACCAGAGACGTTCCTGTTTCACAATTGTCACACTTACCCCCCAAATTGTCACATTTGGGTGCCTGGCGGCGTTTGCTCCATTGGCATTTGGAGACGAACCTGCTCCTGAGATGCGCTTCGAAGACCTGGAAGCGCATCGCGTCGTCTCCGAGCACGGAGTGGTGGCGGCGGACCACCGACTGGCCTCGGAGGCCGGGGCCGAAGCGCTGGCGGCGGGCGGAAATGCCGCCGACGCCGGCGTGGTCGCCCTGCTGGCGCTGGGAGTGGCCAACCCCTTCGGCTCCGGATTGGGCGGCGGCGGGTTCTGCCTCTACCGCGGTGCAGACCAAGACGAGACGGCGGTCATCGACTTTCGTGAGACCGCGCCGTCGGCAGCGCACCGCGATATGTACGTCGTCGACGGCGAGGTCGATCACAGCCTGGCCCGCCATGGCGGCCTGGCCGTGGCCACTCCCGGTGAGGCCGCCGGGCTCTGGTCCCTGCACGGACGATTTGGCCGACTGGAATGGGAAGAGGTCGTCGAACCGGCCCTTCAAATGGCCGACCAGGGCATCCCCGTGGGCGCTACCCTGGCCACCCATCTGCAGAGCATGGCCGATACCTTCGAGGAGTGGCCCCAGATCGCATCGGTCTTCCAAAATGACGATGGTGAATTGCTCGCCGAAGGCGACCTGATGGTCCGCGACGATCTGGTGCGCGCCTTGACCCTGTTGCGCGATGAGGGGGTTCGCCCATTTTATGTGGGCGAAATCGCCGACGCCATCGCCGAGGCCGCCCAGGCTCATGGTGGAATTTTGAGCGCCGATGATCTCGCCGCCTATGCCGTAGAACGTCGCGAACCCATCGTGGCTACCTTTGGGGACTACGAAATTCACTCTATGCCGCCCCCCTCCTCTGGAGGTATCGCCCTGGTTCAGGCCCTCCATGTGGTGGCTCATCTCGACCTCAACGGCGAGCGAGGCGAGGCCGACTATGTCCACGCCGTGGTGGAAGCCCTCAAGCACGCCTTTGCCGATCGGGCGCGCTGGCTGGGCGATACCGACTTTGTCGACGTCCCGGTGGACATGCTGATCTCTGAAGAATACGCCGCCGAACTGGCCGCTCGTGTCGACGGCTCATCGGTGCTCCAGTTGGAGGACTACGGTACGGTGGCCCCCGATCCGGAAGGAGGCGGCACGGCCCACCTGAGCGTGGCCGACGCCGAGGGCAATCTCTTGGCCTGCACGTCGACCATCAACACTCGCTTCGGCTCCATGGTCGTCGTCCCCGAATATGGCATCATCCTCAACAACGAGATGGCCGATTTTAATGTCGAGCCCGGCGAGCCCAATATTTTTGGCCTCATCGGCAACGAACAAAACGCCGTGGCCGCCAATAAACGGCCCCTTTCATCGATGAGCCCCACCCTGGCTTTCCATAATGACCAGCCGCTGATGACCCTCGGCGCCAGCGGCGGCCCCACGATTATCTCCGGCGTCTATTTCACCCTCCTCGATATTCTAGCCTTCGGCCTCGATCCCCTCGACGCCGTCGCCTCCCCGAGGATTCACCATCAATGGGTGCCCAATACACTCTTTGTGGAGGTCGAGGATCTCTCATTTTCAGATGAACTCGAAAAACGGGGGCATGACGTCGAGGTGCGTCGCGCCTATAATGCGGTCCAGATCATCCTCCGCGACGGCTCTCAGTGGATCGGCGTCGCCGATCCGCGGAAAGGGGGAATTCCCGCCGCCCCGCAGTCTCCGAACGAAAGTCCATGAGGTAAGTTGTATGGAAAACCTTCAGGGAGGCACCCTCGCCCTCGAGCACCGTTACCACCTGGACGCCAGAATTGGCGCCTTTGGAATGGTCACCCTTTACGCCGGCACACAGGATCCCTTCGGCCTGCCCGTGGTGGTCTCTGTGTACGGCGGGCTTCTGGAAGCCGGCGCCGACGATGCCGTGGCGGCACGAATAAAGGAGTCGGCCACCCGGGCGAGCGCCATCGAAGCCGAGGGGCTTTTGTCGGTGGTCGACTTCGGAGAGATCGAAAAAGGAGTGCCCTTCGTCATCGAGGAGACCGTCGACGGGCCCACCCTGGACGACAAACTCGCCGATCGAGCCGTGCTGCCTCCCGACGAGGTGGGCAAATTGATCAGGCGCCTTGCCAAACTATTGCAGGCCGCCCACGACGAACAGCTCTTCCACGGCAATCTCAAACCCCATTGGATTCACTTTCCCGATGCCAGCGCCGACGCCGAGACCGCCCGTCTGAGTCATTTCGGGCTGAGCCCCGCCATGGGAGAGCTCGTCGAGATGCCCCAGGCCGTGTTGACCACCGATCTGGTCGACGCTTTTCCCCCGGAGTGTTTCGACGTCGCCGCCCGCGACCAGGCCCAGAAGACCTCGGCCAAAGACCGATCCCCCCATCTGAGCGCCGCCGCCGATCAATGGGGCCTGGCCGCCCTGGCCTACCGCCTCCTGGTGGGGGTTCACCCCTATTTTGATGATCCCGTCGACGCCAGCGAGGGGATCCTGCGCATCAAAACCGAAGCTCCCCCCTCGCTGGCCGATATGGGCGTCGACCAGGCCTTGGCGGACGTCATCGATCGGGCTCTGGCTCCCGACCCGGACAGCCGCTGGCCCTCCATCGAGGCATTTGCCGACGCCGCCGCCATAGCCCTGGGCCACTCTCTCGACCAATCACCGCAGGACGCGCAGGCACCGGCCCCGGTTTTAGATGAGGGAAAGGCCACTCCCGCCACCGACGAGCCCCCTCCGGAGGTGGTCGGCCCCCGGCCCAGCGGCTATCTCCTCACCTTTGCCCTGGTGGCCCTGGTGCTGACCAATCTGGGGTGGTCCTTCTGGTTTCTCAACGATCAAGTGCCGGTCTCCGAAGAGGAGGTCGACGAACAGGTCAGCGCGCCCTCTCCCGAGACATTACCCGCTGGCCTGCAGATCAAGACCATTCCCGCCGAAGCCGAACTCTTCCTGATCGACGACGGCGTCGAGGAATCCCTGGGGTTCACTCCTCACGTGGTCACCCAGGCCCTCTTCGAGCAAGCCGGTGTGGAATTTTTGCTGCGCCGCGACGGTTACCATCCACAGAGGCTGGCCATAGAAGACACCGAAGCAGGTCAGAATATTGCCCTTCAACTCGTCACCCAGGACGAGCCTGAAGGCACCGATTCGCCCTGAACCGATCTACACCGGATAGATTCCATTACATACGATCTCCCTGTGGCGGTCGGTAAAATTATTTTGAGGAAATTTATTACAGTGTGCTTGACATTTTTCACCCAGGCTGTAATTTAAGGTCCATAGAGGCCGTGGCTTTACCGTTTTGTTCCATCATAGTTGATATTTTACAGTGTCTGTGGAATAAAAGGTGAAACACCTGGTGTTTATGAATTGAGTTCAGACAGCAGAGCGTTCGCGCTCTTTCGTGTGCGAGGTAGGTTGCATCTTTTCATCAGTCTTACCCCATATCCTTCCTGACTGACCTACCAGGAATTTCCCATTTCCTTCCGACTTACTTCGCACACGAAAGAGCAGCGAAAAAACAAAAAAGCGGCGGCCCCCGAAAAGGGCCGCCGCTTTTTTGCTTAAAGCCTCCACCCACTCACCCCAGAAAATGCTCGTGAAGCCCCTGGGCAGCGATTTTGACATCAACTCCATCGACCACCCAGCTCAACCGGTCGGGCATCAAGCCCTGATGAAGGGGAACGATCTGCAATTCGCGCAGAACGCCCACCCCCTCCATGGCCCAGGCCGCGGTGGTGCCAATCCCGGTGCCCACGACGCTGACCAATCCGCATTGGCGAGTGGTCACATCGCCGCCAATATCCTCCATGGCCTGGCGAAATGAGTCGACGCCGTGAATATCGTCGAGGCAAATATAGGCCCCCGCCGACAGGCCGGCGCGCCAATCGACGAGGGCGCAGCACTGATCTTGAAGAAAGCTCATCAGGGCGTCCGCATTTTTGTCGGCCACCACCCACAGGCCCTGGTCGACGTGACTGACCGCCAGGGCGGGACAGCCCTTTTCGGCCTCATCGATATAATCCGGACTCAGATCGACGCGGCGCACCACCGTCCCGCCCTCACCATCGCCTCGGGTGCTGCGAGCGTAGAGGGCGATCTTGGAGCGGCGGGCAAATTCTACGGCCTGCTCGTTGAGCACCTTTGCCCCGCTGCGGGCCATCTCCTGCATCTCCTGGTAACTCAGGCTCTCCAATTGGTGGGCGTCGATCACCACCCGGGGATCGGCGCTGTAGACGCCGTCGACGTCGCTGTAGATCTCACAGGCCTCGGCATCGAGGGCGGCCGCCAGAGCCACGGCGGTGGTGTCGCTGCCGCCGCGCCCCAGAGTGGTCACGTCCCGTCGATAGCTCGCCCCCTGATAGCCGGCGACGATGACGATCCGCCCCTGGGCCAGTTCGTCCTGAACCCGGAAGGGGCGCACGTCCATGATCCGCGCGTTGGCGTGGCTGTGAGTGGTGATGATCCCGCATTGGGAGCCGGTCAGGCTGACCGCCTCGTGGCCATGGGAGTGGATAGCAATCGACATGAGCGCCATGGAGATCCGCTCTCCTACGGACAGCAACATATCGAGTTCACGACGGGACGGATTCGCCGACAGGGCCTTGGCCATTTCGAGCAGATCGTCCGTGGTATCGCCCATGGCTGACACCACCACCACCAGGTCATAGCCCTTCTCCCTGGTGGCCACGATCTTGGCCGCCACCTCGCGGAGGCGGTCCAGATCGGCCAGCGAAGATCCCCCGTATTTCTGTACTAATATTGGACTCAAAGCTCTTTCGCCCCGGCCCGGCAGAGTCGACAACTCCCCGGGCCCTTCAAGGGATTATGCGTTTTTCAAAAACTTTCCAAAGAGGGGAAAGATGGCCGCGCAGATAAGAAGCATGCCGCCGGCGAATTGACCGATGGCCAGGAGGGTGCCCATCTCGGCGCTCATGGCTACGGCAAAGCTGAGCAGGGCCACCACGGCGATGACGGCCATTCCCGCCGAGCGAATCTGCTGCTTGACCGGCGCTGCGACCAGACCAAAGACCATCAACCCCAACAGGGCAGGACCTGCCACCAAGGCCATCGCCCCCGGTTCGTCGGGGAGGCCGGCGGCCAGGGCGGAGACAAGGGCAATGCCCAGCAACAACAAGCCCGCCAGCGCGCCGAAGCCGCGCTGAAGCAGGCCCACCATCCGCTCTGTCGTATCGTCGGCCTGCGCCGATGGCTGAGGTTGGCCCTGAACTTGTTGGGGTGCCTGACTCTGCATCGCCTGCGGCGCCGGCTCCGCACCAAAGCTGGGGCCACTTCCCTGGGGGGCGGGCGACGCCTGAGGTTGGGCCGGCTCCGCACCGAAGCTGGGGCCGCTTCCCTGGGGCGTGGGCGACGGCTGAGGTTGGGCCGGCTCCGCACCGAAGCTGGGGCCGCTTCCCTGGGGCGTGGGCGACGGCTGAGGTTGGGCCGGCTCTGCACCGAAGCTGGGGCCACTTCCCTGGGGGGTGGGTGACGGCTGAGGCTGTGCTGGGGACTGAGGTGAGGAAACCGGCTCGAATTCCACGTCCAGCGGCTCCACGTCCAGGGGCGCTATTTCCTCGGGTTCGATTTCTTGGGGTTCGATTGCCTGCGGCTCCAACTCCTCAACACCTGCCTCTTTCGAAGGCAGAACGCCGGAGAGGGAAAAGCCCTCCAGCGGCGATGGGCCGGTGCCCATGTCGGAGGCCGGCTCCGATGGCCGAGGCTGCTCGGCCGGTAACGGCGCCGCTCCTGCCGGAGTTGGAGATGTTGACTGCGCGCTGGGCTCCGGTTTCGGCTTGGACTCGCCAATCTGAAACCGCGGTCCCGTCCGCCCTTTGCTTACGTCCGTGCTCCCAGCTGCGGCCCCTTCTTTGACTTTTTTTGCCCCTGTGGAACTTGCCCCTGTAGGAAAGGAGGTGCGAGCGCCGCCGGAGCCCACGCCGCCAATCGACAGATCCCGATCAGCTTTGGCAAAGGGCGCTTCCGACGTTCCCGTATCCGTATTCGACATTCGGTAGGTGCCCGTGCCGCTGACCCCCGTATCACTGAGGCTGTCGGTCTGAGGCGACTGGCCCAATTCGGGGTCGGTCCTGCGCTTTTTGGCCGACCGAAAGACACCGCTGCGGGGCGCCGATCGCTGACCGCCGCTATCTCTTCGATTGCGCGCAAAACTCCGCTGTTCCTCTGGTGACGGCGCCGCTTCGGGTGCGCTCTGGCCACCGGGCTTGGGAAGTTGAAACGATTCGGCCGCGCCTCCGTCGAGGACGGCGGTCTTGAGGTCGTCCTCCTCTTCAGAGGTTCCAAAATCGGGCATCGGCAAATCGCTCAATTCGCTGGCCGCCTGGATCCGCGTCGATCCTTGATCGGCACCGGCCGATTGCTCGACCTCACCGCGAAAATCGAACTCTCCCAGCTTTGCAAGTTCGTCGGGACTCAGGGCCTGAGTGGAGGCGCCGTCGAAGGCATCGCCGGGGCGGTCGCCCTGGTGCATGGCCCCGGCAGAGCTCTGCTCTTCGCCGGAGCTCTCCTCGAGGGACATCCCCATCAGGGTACCGAACTCGGGACGCGTACTGGGCGGACCGTCGTCGTCGTGCTTGCCTGTCTGATTGCGATCCATCATGGCTGCGCCGCCCAACAGATCCTCGGCGGCGTCGAGCATATCCGGGGACATCACCTGGGTGGCCCCGTCCTTTTCGTCGGAGGCCGAACTTTCAGCCAGCCCCCAGGCCGACGCTGCAGCGTCGGCGTCGTCTTCCGACGACTCTTCTTCGAGGCCGCCGGCGCCGACCCCGCGCAGCCCCATCATCGTCTTCTTGGCGTCCTGTCTCTTATTCTGAGAACCGCCCAGAGCGTTTGCCAGAGCCGACGGATCGACCTGGCGGGTGGAGTCATCGGCCTCTCCATCGCCGAGATCGATGTCCATTACCGGAAGGGCATCGGCGGAGACCATGGCCGTCTTCTGATCCTCCTCAGCGCCGGTCTCCGCATTCAACGCGGGAATCCCAAAGAGAGTCTGCTTTTGCTTATTACCCTGGTCTTCACCGGGCGACGAACCGGGCTCCTGCTGATTGAGCGCCGGCAACCCCATCATGGTCTTTTTTGCCTCACGTCCGGGCGCTCGCGACGCTCCTGCAAAGGCGTGATCGCAGGAATGGCACGTCGCTGCGTCATTGGCGACGCGGGCATTGCAAGATGGACAAACTTTCACCGGGCTCTCCTCATCAGCACGATTTCGATTGCGCCGAGAAATATGGGGGCGGGCATGTGGCAAACAAATTGCCCGGGTCGCCCATTCCGTCGACGCCTCTACCGAGTCTATTCGATGATCGAGGCCACCGTCGAGGCCGCCCCATCTCGCTCAACTCTCCTGCTCGGTCAGAAAAGTATCGATCACTTTTACCGTGGCCGCGCTCAGATCGCGAGATTGTAATTCTTCCAACAGGTGCCGAATCCCGGGGTGGCCCAGCAATTGACGACCACCCTCATCGCCTGACGACCCCAGCGCGGGCTCCAATTCATCATCGATCCATTTGGAAAACCGACCTTCCAGCCCCATTCCCAGCCCCATCCTCAGGACGCTGGCAAATGTCTTGGCCTGTCCGGAAGAGGCGTCTTTTTCGCCCCAGGCCCGAAGATAGGCATCAAAGGCTGACTCTTCCTCCTCGAGCTTTGTCTCGTAGATCATGCCGAGAGACAAAAAGACTTGTCTCCGTTCATCGGCGTCCGAAAACAGGTCGATGCCCTCTTCATAGAGCGCGGCCAGCTTTTTCCATTCCTGTTCCTTCATATACGCTTGTCGCCTTCGGTTCAACTCGGCAATCCGCTCTTCCAAGCTTCCTGCCTCGTCGAGAGGCTCCTTTTCCTCGGAGAGCAATACAATGGGTTCGGAGCTCTCTTCGCCTCCCAACTCCATTGCCTCCACGGGGATAATCTGCGTATCGATCGAATCCTCGGCCTGTCGCCGCTCGGCGTCGGCCGGGTCCTCAGCGTCGACCATCTCTTCGAGGACCTCTGCCTCCGACGACTCCGCAGCTTCGACCACGGCGTCGATGGCCTCTCGTGCCGCCCGAGAGGTTCGCGCCCCGGCCTCGCCAATGACCTGGGTCGATCGCAACTGCCCCGAAACCCCTTCTTCTTTCTCGACGGTCCTGGGCGGCAATTCCGGCGGCGAGGCACCGAACATGGGGCGAGTCTTTGGGTCATCGACGCCGGTGGAGCTCTGGTCTCTATAGAGGCGACGGGACAACTCGTCGGCCCCGGCCTTGACCTCCAGGTAGAGTCGACCTCCGTTTCGCATCTGCTCCACCACTTCCGGGCGCAGCAGATCGAAGACCTCAGTCATGGGGCCGAAGGGATTTATCCGCGCCAGAAAGCGCTCCAGCCCTACCAGAAACTCTTCAAACCGCTGCCCCGGGCTCGCCGGCCCGGCGGAAAATGCCATCTCCAGCAGCCGATTGACCTCCTCGGTCAGCCCGGCGATCTCATCGACGGTGCGCTCTGCCGTGCGCGTACCCCAGGGGTGGCGCGCCGGACGCACGGCCTCCAGATATTCGGCGACCACGTAGAGATGGAGCTCCGTATAGCAGCTCTCCTCGCCATCGGGCTCCCAGGGCGCCACCAGCTTGCGGCGTGCCAATTGAGCCAGGTCGACCTCCTGCAGATCGAGGCCGCAACGGGCAACGAGCTTTAGAAATGCCCCGGGGTCCATCTGCGTCAACCTTCTCTTCACAACATCCTCGCGTCGCCTGTTCAGGATACGGGCCTGTTTACATTTGTCGCCGTGATTTCGCCGACAAATGCGAATTGTTAAGACATCATACTCGCCAGCGGGAGTGGCTCCAAGGCGTAATCCTCACTCGTCGTAACCGATGAACTCGCGGAGCAGGACGGTGGCGTAACTGCCGGCGGGCAAAAAGAAATCGAGTCGAAGGCTATGCTCGTCGGCCAGCTCCAGGTTTAGCTCCTCGGGATAGACCGTCAATGCCCGACGGGTCCCCTTTGCGTGGCGTCCGAATCGGCCCAGCATTTTTTCATCCAGCCCCATTTCATCCATGATCTCCAACTCCATCTGCCCCGCCCTCTCCCTGGCGAGCCCTCCCTTACTGCCGGGCATGGGGCCGGTGACCACGATCTCTCTTGCCGCCAGCCGACGGGCCGTCTCCTCGCGCTCGTCGGGCTGAATCCAGAACCGACCTCCGCTGTCGAGGCGCATGAAAATATCGCCGTCGATGACCTGCTTCCATGTCCCGTCATCCAGGCGCCTGGCCAGCACCCGGTTAAATATCTCGCTCTGCAGAGCGCTGGCCGCCATGCGACGCAAGAAGTGATTCTTCGGCGCCGCCCCGCCGACGGCCCACTTCCAGCCAGCGATTAGATTGGAGTGGTCGTTGCCAAATCGCTGTAAACCATAATAGTTGGGTAAGCCCTCTTCGGCGATTCGCTCGGCGATGGCGCCGGCCGCTTTTTCCAGGGCCTGGCCGCCCGGGGTGGTCTGGCGAAGCACCAGGGAAAAGCGATTGCCTTTGAGGTGGCCCGTGCGAAGTTTGTTGCCATGTCGGCTCACGTCGAGAATTTCGACCGATTCGTCGAGGCCCTCCGGCTCTGGCCGGCTGTCGCCGCCGAGCAACTGAGCGGGCAGCGAGACCCACTGACGGGTGACGGCCCGCTTGTCTTTGGTTCCCGCCGTGCCGATTTCGCGACGGGCGACGCCGAAATGGGCGGCCAATCTCTGGAGAAGCTCGCGTCCGTCGATATCCCGGCTCTCTACCCACAGGTAGTGATGAGGTCCTTCGCCACAGGGCTCATAGGCCGGCACCTCGGTGACCTGGAAGTCTTCGACGGACTCTTTGATAATCCCGCCCACCCCTGGCAGCTTCGCCGCAAGCCGGGGTCTGGCGGTGGCCGTGATGAGGCTACCTATGTCGTCTCTGTTCTTTTCGTCGTTCACGCTTGGCTTTCCCTGGTGATAGTCCATGAACGCTGCATCCCCACTGGCCATACCTGATCCGGTGCGCCTGGCCAACCGCGCCTTCCTCGACGGGCGCCGCGAGCTGGCTCATCCCATCGTCTCCGGCAGGGGCGGACTGGAGGTGGCCGAATCGCTCCGAGTCCTCACCGATCGATGGATCGTCGCCCTCTGGCAACAGGCCATCCCGGCGCAGATGAGCGATGGGATATCCCTCTTTGCCACCGGCGGATACGGACGCCGCGAGCTGGCGCTGCACAGCGACGTCGATCTATTGGTGGCCGTCCACGATGACGATCTGGCCAATGACGAGCGCTTCGAGTTGGCCATCGAACGGCTCATGGCCTGGTCGCGCCAGACCCGGGTCAGCTTGAGCCACGCCGTGCGCACCGCCGAGCAGACCCGTCATGCCATCGTCGAAGATCGGCGAACGCCCATCGCCCTGCTCGACTCCCGCCACCTGAGCGGACCGAAAACCGAGGGGGATGTCTTCGACGTCGACTTTATCGTCGACCACCTGCGCGGCGATGACCAGGGCATCACCTTCGTGGCCGGCCTGGTCGAGGGCCTGCGCCACCGGGCAGCCCGTCACGGCAAGACCGTCTTTTTGCTGGAGCCGGATCTCAAAAATGGCGAGGGTGGCCTGCGCGACATCAACTATATCGCCTGGGCCGCCAGAGTCCGATGGCGCCTCGACGTGCGCCGCGATATCGACGAACAGCGAGGCTGGTCCGAATCCCACCGGGAGGATTATCGACAGGGCTTAGACGCTCTGCTGTCGATGCGAAATCGGCTTCATTTATTGCGCGAACGCAAACAGGATCGCCTCACCTTCCGCGAACAAGAGGCCCTGGCCCGGCTCATCGAATACGGCCCGGTCAGCGACGTCGACCAGGCGCTCGCCGCCGTCGATCAGGCGCGAAAGGCAGCCGAAGCCCAGGCAACCACAAAGGACGAGGCTCTCCATGACGCCATCGAAGACGCCATGGGACGCCACTACCGGCGGGCCCGAAAGGTGGCCACCACCTGTGAGCGAGTTTTGCGCCATTGGTGCACCGAAAAGGACTCCGCCCCCACTCGCCACGGCCCCTTCGAGG
>SLJM01000334.1 GCA_007135085.1 Myxococcales bacterium | reverse complement strand
TCTCTGGCCGTGCTGGCCCGCGACCAGGGCTATGAGGGGGTCATCGTCCCCGCCGCCAACGCCGCCGAAGCGGGCGTGGTCCAGGGCATCGACGTATTGGCCGTCGACCAACTGGGGTCTCTGGTCTCAGCACTGCAGGGCCGAGGCGATCTCGACGGGCTTCGCCACGTGGCCACTCCGCCGCCCAAAAGACTCGATGATCCGGGCCTGGACTTCGCCCAGGTCGCCGGCCAGGCCCCGGTCAAGCGAGCCCTGGAGGTCGCCGCCGCCGGAGCCCACAACGTGCTGATGATCGGCCCCCCGGGGTCGGGAAAGAGTATGCTCGCAAAGCGAATCCCCACCATCTTGCCGCCTATGTCCTTTGAAGAAGCTCTGGAGACGACGCGCATCTACAGCGTGACCGGCCATCTGGCCGATCAGGGGTTGATGGAGCGCCGGCCCTTTCGCGCTCCCCACCACACCATCAGCGACGTCGGCCTCGTCGGCGGCGGCTCCGGGGTACCCCGGCCCGGGGAGTTGAGCCTGGCCCACAACGGGGTGCTCTTTGTCGATGAAGTGCCCGAATTTCGCCGCACCGCCCTGGAGGTCCTGCGCCAGCCCCTGGAGAATGGGGAGGTCACCCTCACACGCAGCATGTTGAGCGTGACCTATCCGGCGTCGGTGATGCTCGTGGCCGCCATGAACCCCTGCCGGTGTGGCCACTTCGGCGACGCCCACGATCGCTGCCAGTGCAGCATCGAAGATGTGCGCCGCTATCGCGGCCGCTTGTCGGGCCCCCTTCTCGATCGCATCGATCTCCACGTTCACGTCCCGGCCGTACCCTACGCCCAGATCCGCGACGCCGAACGGGGCGAGCCCTCGGCCGCCATACGTCGGCGGGTCTGCCAGGCCCGACGTCGTCAGTCCGCCCGCTTTAAAGGCCGTCAGCTCTTCGCCAATAGTCAGATGGGACCCGATCTGGTGCGCAAGCACTGCGCCCTGGGCGCCGAGGCCGACCAATTGCTCGAGGCCGCCGTGGAGCGCTTCGGTCTCAGCGCTCGAAGCTGCGATCGCATCGTCAAGGTGGCGCGCACCATCGCCGATCTCGACGAAGCAGAGCACTTGAGCGCCGGCCATGTCGCCGAGGCCATTCAATATCGCAATCTCGACCGCCAGCACGGCCAGCTCGGACGGCTCGCAGGCTGATCGGGCTTCATTCAGTCCTCGTCGAGCCTGGGAGTGCTCCCCGGCCTCCTGGGAAGCACCCGGGCTGGCGCCCGCCATTGACTTTGATATTCGGTGGAGTATCTTAGCCGTTCCCAAGCTCAACCTCTGCGGTGGCAACATCAAGGTCGCCAACAGGAGGTTGAAGAATCCTAACACGAATTCCTCGCTGTGGAGGCCCTATATGCTTGCCCGTCTCGTTTCACCCCTCGCTGCACTGGCCCTGGTTGGTTCATTGGTTCTCTTCTCGCTGGCCTGCGGCGGCTCCGATCCGGTGCCCGAACAGTCGGTGGCCGAAGCCCCGGCCCAGCAGCAAGAGCAGCGAGTCGTGATGTATCAATATCGCTATAATCCCACGACCGTCGAGATCAGCCAGGGGACGACCATCGTCTTTCAAAACCGCGATCCCGAATCCCATAATATCAATATTCCCGCCCTCAACGTCGATCAGAATATCGAGCCCAACCAGGAATGGTCCTACACCTTCGACGTGGAAGGCGAATTTGCCGTGGGCAACCGCTTTAGCGACGGCATGAAGCTCGACGTGGTCGTCAAATAATGGCGGCGACGACGAACTGAGCATTACCGGCCCATCGCCCCATCGGCGTTGGGCCGTTTCATTTCCACACCGGCCCCCTGGTCACTATGAAGGAAACTCCTTCAGCAGTCGTCCATTTTTATCGCGCCATCGTCATGCATGGCGACGTATGGCGTCAGCGCCTGGACGCCACGACCAACTGGGCGGTGGTCACCACCGTAGGGGTGATCTCCTTTGCCTTTACCCGGCCCGGTGCCCCTCACTTCATCTTGCTGCTCCTCATCTTCGCCAGCGGCTTATTTCTGCTCATGGAGAGCCGCCGCTACCAGATCTACGACCTGTGGCGCCGGCGCATTCGCGTGCTCAACCAATATATGGTGGCCCCCCAACTGGCTCCGCAGATCGCTGCCGATGACGAGGAGATCGAAGACGAGCTGGCAGAGTTGGCCCGCGATCTTGGCCGGGCCGTACCGCATCTGCGTTTTATCGACGCCATGGGCTACCGGATGCGTCGAAATTACGGCTATATCTTCACCTTTATCGTCGGCTCCTGGGTCCTCAAGCTCTTCCTCCATCCCGTGGGCGCCGACTCGTCGGCCGTACTTCTGGAGCGGGCCGCCATCGGCGCCATTCCCGGTACGGCGGTTATCGGCTTTGCCTTCGCCTTTATGAGCCTCGTCATCTTTTTGGCGCTTCGCGCTCCCTCGGAACAGATGGTCCGCTGGCGCCAGCTTCCCTCCCCGCTGGACCGCCTGGCCAAACGGTCGATCTTTTTGCGCACCATGACCGAGGAAGAGGAGGAGCGGGGCCTGAGACACCGTTCCCGCCTTCTTGGAAAAGTGGATCTCGACGAAGACGAGCCCGACGATTCCCGGGAATAATCCGGCAGTCGTCGGGCTCGTCAGTGCCAATTAAACTCGTCGGAGGTCAGCTCTCCACCAACTCCTCAGCCCATCGGCGGCGCAGCTCGGCGACGGAGTCGCGCAGCTGCTCAAATCCTTGAGCCACCCACAGAACAGGTTGGTAGATATCGATGCGAAACGGCGTGGAGATCACCTCGTCCAGATCAAAGGGGCGGATCTCAGGGCCGCCGACGAAGACGTTATCGGCCTCGCCAAACGAAGACATCAGCCCCGAACCGTAGAGTTTGGTCTGACCATCCTCTTCGACCAGGCCAAACTCCACCGTATACCACCACAGCCGTCCCAGAGCGTCGAATTTGTCCTTATCGTCGAGCTCCGAGGCCAGTTGGCCGTATTCCTGAACGAAATCGGCGAAGACCGGGTCCGTGTGCATCGGCACGTGGCCGAAGACGTCGTGGAAGATATCGGGCTCCTGCAGATACTCCAGGCTGTCCATGGGGCGCACCTCCAGGGTGGAGGGAAATTCGCGCTTGGCCATGGAACCAAAGAACATCTCCGCCGGGATAAACCCGTCCACGGCGCGCACGGTCCACCCGGTCAGGGGCTCCAGATTCTCGTTGAGTTCGTCGAAGAGGGGTACTCGGTCCAGCGGCATCTGAAGTTTTTCCAACCCGTCGAGCCATGCCTGGCTTGCCGTGTCGGGCAACTTCGCCATGCGCCGCTCGCAGAGAATACGCCACACTTCGTTTTCCTCGGCGCTATAGGTCTTTCCCTTGTGGGAAATAAACCCTGCGTTGCTCATCTTTAGCCCCTCTAACTCCTCCTGGGGGGCTTTCTGGGCCACTTCCATGATTCCTCCTGTTGGGGCAGCAAAGTGTCGTCGACATCGATGGGTCAACAAGTTGTAGCGAAGACCCGCCCTATTGTCCAAGGCACCTGCGGCCGATCAGTTTCCTTCATCGTCACCGTCGGCGTCACCGGCCAGGGATTCATCCTCTGCCCCGCCATCGGCCCAGGGCGGCGGCAAGATGGGGCTGCGCTCACGTCCCTCCCGGGAGCGCTGCAGCTCGATCTCGGTGGTCAACAACATGGGCGCCACCGTCGACACCGGCACGAACCCGCTTTCGGCTCCGCAAAAGCCGTTGAAGACCTGCGGCTTACCCGCGGCGGCCCGAATTCGGCTGATCGCCGACAGGGGCGTGCCCACCAATTCAGCTCCCCTGACCAGGGTCTCCTCGCCAGTCTCGGCGTCCACCTTATAAACTAAACGCGGAATGCCTTTGAACGCCTGATATCCAAATCCCATCGTATTGGTCGAGCCCCCGGTGATATCGCGGATAATCAGCCCGTAGGGCTTGTCCTGGGCCCGTACTTCGGCCAGAAGCATCTCCTTTAGCTCCTCTTCGGAGACCAACTTGTCAGGATCGGCCTCGACGACCAGATTCGCCATCCTCGCCCGGGGCACGTTGACCCCCTGGGCGCGGGCGTGGCCCGTGGAATTTTTGAAATCCTCAAGGGGAGTGCGGCTCATCAAAAAGCCCACCAATCGCCCCGATTCAATCAGGGAAGCCCGCCCCCCGGGAACGCCCTGGTCATCGAAGCGATAAAATCCGTTGAGCTGAGTGCCGTCGAATTCAGCCATCGACGCGTCGTCGTAGACCGACAAAAATTCGGGCATCAGCCGGGTGCCCACCTGTCCGGCGAAGGTTCTTCCCTCCCAGCGATCGCGTTGCCTTTCCCCTTCCAGGCGATGGCCCACGGCCTCGTGGAACAACACACCGGCCGCCTCGGGGCCAAGGATAGCCGGTCCCGTATAGGGATCGATGATCGGAGCCTGACGCAATGCATCGAGATCGGCCAACATCTGTTCGACCTCTCTTTTGATGGTCTCAGGCTCGGGCAATCGATGGGCGTCACGGGAATAGGCCCGCCAGCTATTGTCGAGCAACATGCCGTCGTCGGCGCGGGTAAAGGCCGTGGCGTGGACCGTGTAGAGGGTCGATTCCTCGATGATATCCGAGCCCTCGGAGTTGACCAAAAAGCGCACCACCCGCCGGGCGCTCATCTCCATTTTGGCGTCCATGACGAAGTCATGTTCCCGCATCTGGGCGGTGACGTCGCGCACCAGGCTGCGCCACTGGCTCTCGTCGACCTCCAGAGGCTGGGGATCGCCGTGATAGACCTGGGGCTCTTCGCGCGAAAAGCTGGGGATCTCGTCCTCTTCGACGGCATAGACCGCTCCCCCCCGCTTGGTCTGATAATCGCTCAAGGCCCGCTTATAGGCCTCGTCGGTCAACAGCCAGAGGGCACCGCGCAGCGCCGAGATATCGCCGTCGATGGGGGCGATGCGGTCGGCGCGATAATCGCTGAGCCGAAAACTATCGGCGTCGATATTGGCGAAATTATCGAAGTGGTAATCACCGACCCGGCTCTCCACATAGACATAGCGCTGACGGGTATGCCCCTCGCCGGTGATCGCTCCGAAGCGACCGGAGACGCTGTAATTCTCCTCGTCGCGCAAGTGGTAGGACATAAAATAAGGGGTCTCGTAACCGTCGAGGGCCAGCCGCTCCATAGAGCGATCTAATTCGGCCTTCAATGCCCCTCGCACGGCTTGTCGCTCGGCCTCGTCGGCCACGCGAAGATCTTCGCGCAGTTCCGGGGCCGCCGGGCCGGCCGCACATCCCATCATGGCCACCACCACCCCCGCCATCAGGCGCGGCGCCAGTCCTCTACAGAGCGTCGTCATACCTCTCCTATTTATCGGTCATTCCACTCAGTGAACTTCTTTAATTGCTTCGATGGTCTTCGGATCGGTGGGCTCCGGATCTCGAATAAACTCCGCCGTCCAGGGCCCGCCCCCTGCGTGGGCGTCGTCATAACCCCATTCTCCGATCAGTTCGAAACCATCCCCGCTGTCGACGAGACGGAAATAGCCATGGCCCGAACGGTCGCGGCGAAGTTCGCTTCGATCGCCGGGCTCATGCCAGGAAAAGACCAGGCGATTCCCATTGACCTCCCCCTCCAGTATTCCACCGGCCCCGTAGGCATAGACCCCGGTGACCCGGTCTCCCTCGCGATGAAAATACATATGTTCGAATTGATCGGAGTACCACAGCCCCTCGTAGGTAGCCCCGTCGGGCATGGTCTGGGCTGAAGGGATCCCCGAGGTGGTCGCACAGGCGCTCAGGCTCACAAGTGCGGCGCAGCAAATTGCGATGGCCAACATCAAAGTCGTCATCCGCTTCCACATAGCCTACCTCGTCAGTTCAAGTCTTCAGTGAGCCGACGCCGGGTCTCAGCGTCGGCGCGATCCATCGACCCCCGCAGGATATCGGAAACCCGCTCGTTTTCCAGCAACAACTCCCACTCCTGAGGCTCCAGGTAGGTCACACGCCGCCCGTTGCCCTCGCCAAAGGTCAACTTGACGGTCACCTGAGACTCGTCGCGCTCCACCGCCTCCAACTGCACGGCCCGCCGATCCTGGAGGGCCAGCAGATCTTCTTCCAGACTGCGCAACAGACGATAGAGGCGCATTGCACGCTGGACCTTCGGGTCCTCGTAGGCCTCGAAGTTGCGGTTGCGGCTAAATTGCACGTCATCGTCGCGCAATAGCCTTCGCACGATGCGGTAGGTGAGATCCATGGGGGGCAGGTATGACCGGTGAAGGGGATAGTGAGAGCCAGGACACTTCAATCATATAACGAAGCGCTCCGTTTCCACCATTCCCGGCAATATCTTTCGCAACGACTCGCCACCTCAGCCCCAGATATGAATCTCGTTGAGGCCCTTGGAGTCGCGAAAGCGGCGCAGTCGATCGAGGAGTTCCTCAGTGATGGTCATATCCCGAGGGGCCACAGGGGTGCCCTGCGCCGTCTCCAGGGGGCGGGACAGCACCATGCCCGGCTCCAGCTCTTCAAAGGTGACGACCATCTCCTTCGTGCGACTCGAAGACAACTCGTTGCCCATCATCTCTTCAAAATGCTCGACCAATCTGGGATCGAAGGCCCCACCGCTACGGCCGCGCACTACCTCCAGGCCCGCCTGAGAGATCTTCGACCAGTCCTTTCGCCCCCCGAAAGCCCCGGCATTGGCGGTGCGGGCCTGTTCGAAGGCGCTGCAAATGGCCAGGATCTGACATTTTTGGATAAACGACTCGCTCAGCGGCGTGTCCCCCTCGTCGGCCGAAGGCCGGCCCGGCGAGAAGCTGGGATCGTCATAGCGTCTTAGATAATGGAGGATAATCCGTCCCGGCTTGTAGAGGGCCGGCACGTGGCGGATAGCCTGTTGGCTCAGCAGGGGATGGAATTCCCAGGTGGCCTCGTCGACGGCGTCGAATTCATCGACGGGCTTGCGAAAAAAGGAGGCCGACGCGTTGATAAGCCCAATCCAATGCAACATGGCCGCCCTTTCCAGCTCGCGGATATCTTCCGCCCCGAGGTCTAGCCTCTCCCCAAATCTACGCGCCCGCTCCGCCGTGCGCTGACAATGTTCGGCCACATGGATCTCCCCAAGCTCCATAATACACAGCAGGGCCTTGATCATCCCGTCGAAGCTGTCCTGGAGTTCCCCGTAGAGTCTACTGATTTCCTGTTTCTGAGTCTCTACTTCTTCGGTGCGTTCTGCGACGCGCCCTTCGAGCCTTTCATTGAAGTTGCGCAGCTCCAGATTGAGTTTGCGCAATTTTTCGTTCTGGGCCTCGATATGGCCCTCGTAGCGCTCTTTGGAGTGGAGCAGATCATAGTGCTCCATAGCCAATTCGATGATCCGCAGGAAATTATCGTGATCCCAGGGCTTGGTAACGAAGCGAAAGACCGCTCCATCGTTGATGGCATCGATCGCGGTAGATACGTCGTTATTTCCGGTGAGCATGATGCGCACCGTCTTCGGATATTTCAGGCGCACCTGGCGCAATAATTCGGTCCCCGAGATCCCGGGCATTCGCTGGTCGGAGACGATAACCGCCACCGATTCCTGTTCCATGACCTCCAGCGCCTGCTGTCCGTCCTCGGCGGTCATCACCTCGAATTGATGGCCAATGAACAGGCGTTGAACCGCCTTGAGGATATGAACCTCGTCGTCGACGACGAGCACCCGACGGGACTTGCCCTCGCTGAGCCTGGGCGAGAGTTCAAAATCTTCATCCGTATCGAAATCGAGATCGAAGTCTACCCCGGCTTCGATGGTACCGCCCGCGGCGCCCCCTTCGAATTCACCAGGTCCCCCCACCTCTTCTGTCGCTTCGAAATCGTCCATTATTATCTCGGCTCGTCGACGCTGTTCCAATGCGTCGAAGGAGATAACAATTTATCGGACACGGGAAAAGGCCACTTATGATCGTTCTCAGGGTCCTATGCGTCACGCTGCCGGGTTAGGAAATGGCAGATCTGCACCGCCGCTGCGGGCATGACGGTGGTCCCCAGGACGATGGCCTGAGAGGGAACGACCCACCTGGCAACGGAGGCCATGGTCGTGGCCTCACCACAGAAAAGATCGGGAAGAAGAGCAAAGCTCACCGCTAAAACGGTGACCCCGCCCACGACCACCAGCAGCGGATAGAGGGTCCAGCCAATGGCCAACCGTCGCGGTCGGGTCTGAATCTGGGTCCGGGCCACCATACGCCGGCCGGCCATCAGTACCACCACCGCCAGGGCGCCCACGCCGTGGCCGGCTACCACCAGCCAGCCCGCACGCCACACCCAGGGGTTTTCCGGCATATTGAAAAAGGCCCACACGCCAAAGATCGCCATCAGCGCTCCCGGAAGGGCGGTGACCACAACCATCAGTGATTTGAGTACCCGACTGTGGGTCCACAGCAGGGCCGCCCAGCTTCCCCAGGTGATACTGAATAAGGTCAGCGTCACCGACCCGGCCACCCACTGGCTCTCGCTCCAGCCAAAGACGTATTTGGCTGCTCCCACGGCGCTCAATGCCATGGCGCTCAAAAAGAGTCCGATCAATACCCACAGGGCGAGTTCTTTGATGGCTGATGGTTTTTTCATGAGTTTTCCAGACATCGCGGCCTCCACCAGATGGGTGCGGGCTATGGAAGTTGATCATCCTACACCTAACATAGTAACGCTTCCTTTCGTGAAAACAAAGAATGGCCCTCAGACCATTCCCCCCCTTGTTGGGAGATAACCATGGGCAGCACGAAAAAAGCAGTGATCCTGGCCGCCGGCTTCGGCAGCCGTCTCGACGCCGACGAGGGCCACAAATTATTGGTCCCCCTCGGGGATCGGCCCCTTTTGGAACACCACGTGGCCAATTTTTTGGCCCTCGGCGTCGATGAGATCCTGGTGGTCACCGGATTTCGCGCCGACGCCCTGGAGGCGGCCGTGGCCGGGGTTGAGACTCCGGAAGGGATGACGATTCGATGCGTCCACAACCCCGACTACGACGGCCCCAACGGTTTGTCCGTACTCGCCGGCGCCCGGGCTCTTGAAGGTGACGAGCCCTTCTGGCTCACCATGAGCGATCATCTCTTTGAACCGGCCCTCTTCGACGACCTAGGCCGTCGCTTCGACAGCTGGCGCGATCCTCGCTGGGAAGGCGTGCTGTGCATCGACCGCAAATTGGACACCATCTTTGATATGCCCGACGCCACCAAACTTCGCCTCGACGGCGATGAATTTGCCATCGGCAAAGAGATCGCCCCCTTCGACGTGGTCGACGCCGGGCTTTTCTGGTGTGCTGCGGGTTTCGTCGACGCCCTGCAGCTCGAGCTAGACGCCCGCGGGGGCTGCTCCACCTCCGATGCGGTGCGCCGCCTCTATGAGCGAGATGCCTTTGGATTCTGGGATATCGGCCCCGCCCTGTGGCAGGACGTCGACACCCCCGGCGCGAGGACTCACGCCGAGGGCTTGATTCAACGGTGGGATTCAACGGATTGAAGCGCTCGCTCAACCCAGATTCTTAAAGGCCATGCATACCGAGGTGCGATCGTCGCCGCCCATATTGGCGGTGACACCCACTTTGGGGATCTCAGCCAGCTGGTAATCGCCGCACTGGCCCTTCATCTGACGATAGATCTCCAGGACCTGCTTGATGCCCGTGGCTCCCACGGGGTGGCCAAAGGCGATGAGTCCGCCACCGGTATTGACCGGAATCGATCCGTCGAGGCTGGTCTCTCCCTTGCGGGCCAGCTCGGCCCCTTTGCCGCGCTCGGCAAAACCGAGGGCTTCGTACATGAGCAACTCGGTCACGGCGAAGCAATCGTGGACTTCGGCCACGTCCACGTCCTGCGGGCTCAGACCGCTCTCCTCGTAGATCTGCTGGGCCGCCTTTTTGGTGGTCCCCAGCTCGGTATAGTCATCGACCTTGCCCAGTGGTCCCGTGGCCTGGGCGTAGGAGAGCAATTCGATGCAATCCTCCTCGGCGATGCCCAGCTTCTTCAATCCCTCTTCGGTGGCCAAAATCACAGCGGCGCCGCCGTCGCTGACCTGAGAGCAATCGCTGACCTTCAGGTGGGGCTTGAGCTCTTCATTGCCCAAAAAGGCGGGGTTTCGCTTGCCCGGCTTCGAGGCGCTCTCCAGATCCCAGGAGACCTCGCGCATATGGGCGTTGGGGTTTTTATTGGCGTTTTCATAGGCCTTGACCGTCACATGGGCGATATCCTCGTCGGTGGCCTCGAAGGTCTCTTTGTAGATCTTGGCCCGCCGGGCGAACATGGCCGGGAAGGTAAATTCGTCGATGTCGCGCTCTTCTTCCCAGTGGGCGGCGCGGGCCAGATACCCCGCTCCCTCGCGGGCGCTGACCGTGGTCTGGACCTCGGCGCCGGCGGCCAGGACCACGTCGCTTCCGGCGTGGAGGGCATCTACCCCGGCGATGATCGCCAATCCACCGGAGGCGCAGGCCCCTTCCAACCTGGTAAAGGGCTTGCCCGCCAGTTTTTCGTCGGCTCGCACCGCCATCGCTCCCAGGTGCCCCTGATTATTGAACAGCTGGCCGGCGAAGTTGCCGATAAATCCTCGATCGATATCGGCGGCGTCCACCCCGGTGGCCTCCAGCGCTCCCTTGATGGCGGTGGTGATATATTCTTCCAGGCCCGGGTTTTCTTTTTTGCCGAAGTCGGGATGTTTCTTCCAGATAAAGTCGGGGTGCATCTTCCCGATAAACGGGGTCAGGTGTCCGCCGACGACAAAAATACGCTTTTGAGGTTTCATCTAAATGCTCCTTTCGATGATGAAAAAAAGGCCTGTCTCTCGGGCCGCCGAACCAATAGGCACGGCGGCCGAAGAGTCAACTTCCGGGGTCAATCGGTCATTGCTGCTATTGAACGGTTTCACTGGACTGTGGCTGGGGAATTGTGCCGCCCGCTTGTCCCGGGGGCAGGCCCTGGGCGGCGTCACCGTCAAACTCGCCACTCGGGACGAATTCTTCGTCTTTTTGGACCAATTCGCGAAATTTCTTGCTCACTCCTTGCAGCTTCTGGTCCCATTCTTTGTTGGGCTCCACACCCTCGGTCTCACGGTGATAGGTGACCATCACGTAGGCCAGGGCGAAGGGCTCATAGAGCGCCAATTCGATAAGCCGTGAGCCGATGGCCGCCAAAATGAGTCCCGTGATGAAGACGATCCCCCCGGCGGTGTCGCTCAACAGGGCGGAGAGGCCGATAAAGGGCACGAGCAACATACCGAAGATCAACAGGTCGAAGACCTTTCCCACCACCCACAATTTGGCGGAGCTCATCAGGATCTGCTTATAGCTCTGGGCGTAGAGCAAAATTCCGTGGCGAGCGCTTCCCCAGACGTTTTCCTGCCGCTGCTGGATGGCATAAGACAAGATGGCGGCGTCCATATAGGAGGCGGAGCGGTTGATGATCTGGCGAATAATACCGACCAGTTGTTTCGCCGATCCCGGCAAGGGGATGAAGTTCATGATCCGCACCACCGTGCCCGTCAGGGCGCGTACGGCGGCTTTGATGATCATGTCCAGCATGAACAGGATCGACACGTCACGAAAATATTTTTTGACGATCTTCTGACCGTATTTGATCTGCTCCACCCCGCCGGGCACGTCACGGCCGCACATAATCTCGGTCATCGCCGCAATATGGGCCCCCTTGACCAGATAGAGGATATACCGTCGGGCCAGCCGCCAGGCCCAGCCCCCGGCGCCGAGGGCGATGATGAAGAAGAAAAATCCCACGAAGGGGTGGATGAAATTTCCCGCCACCACGGCCAGGACTGTCCAGAAGACGAACCACAATACGGATACGGCGAAGAACGCAAAATAGACCAGGGCGTTGAGCCCCATAATGGGCATGGTCTTGCCCAATAGTGACGCCGCCTCTTTCATATAGCTCTGTTTTTGCTGTGCCATCGCTCACCTCTTGCAGTGATTGGTCAAAGGCCCACGGGATACTACCGCTCAGAGGGGGCAGACTAAGTTAGGTGGACTCGGGAATCAACCGACAGCGACTCAGGGATACAGTCGCTGACAATCCCAACTCCAATCCTCGCCCTGGCGTTCCAGGCGCCAGCGATCGTGGAGGCGGAACTCGCCGAGCTGCCAGAATTCGACTTGTTTTGGCACCAGGCGAAAACCGGACCAGAAGTCGGGGCGAGGCACCTTTTGGTCGGCAAATTTTTCCTCGAAATGGGCCACCCGATCGATGAGGGTCTGGCGGCTGTCCAGGGGCTGGCTCTGTTTGGAGGCCCAGGCTCCGATCTGGCTTCCCCGGGGGCGAGAGGCGAAATAGGAATCCGCCTCTTCGTCGGAGACCAGCTCGACCGGGCCATCGATGCGCACCTGGCGGCCCATCGCTTTCCACAAAAAACACAGTCCAGCCCGCCCGTTGGCCAGCAGATGCTGACCTTTGTCGCTGACCAGATTGGTATAAAACACAAAGCCCTTGCGATCGAAGTCTTTGAGCAACACAATGCGCACCGTCGGCTGACCCTCTTCGTCGACTGTGGCAAGGCTCATCGCCGTCGGCTCGGGCTCCGTCGAGGCGAGGGCCTCGTCCATCCAGTGGCGGAACCAATCAAGGGGGTCGCTCATCGGTAGTTGTGGCATAATCTATCCTCTCCGGTGGTTTTCTAAAAAAGGAGCCCCTGCCCCCCCCGGCGGCCTTGGGATCGCGGAAATGGCGCTTAGGTTGATATCTGAGGGCGTCCATGGGCGGCGCCCGAAGCAGCGAGCGTCGAAATCTCGCTTCTGGCCGTCCGTCCTCAATCTCATCGCCGGGGGAGTTGCTGATAAACTAGCGCTATCCGAGACGATGGGAGTCCAAGGGTGACCCAACACGAGATCGAAACCGACGTCGTTCCTGAAGAGAAGACGAAGGTAAAAAAACCACGGCGATTCAAGGTGATTTTTCATAATGACGATTTTACGACCATGGAGTTTGTGGTCCACGTGCTGGAGACGATTTTTCATAAGTCGCCAGCCGAGGCAGCCCAGATCATGCTCCGGGTCCACAATGATGGTGCCGGCGTTGCTGGCGTCTATACCCGAGAGGTCGCTGAGACGAAAGTGGAGACCACTATCGCTGTCGCCCGCCGCGAGGGACATCCCTTGATGGTGACCATGGAACCCGAGTAACGCGGTAGCCCTGACGACCCTATGCAACAAGGCCGTCCCAACCTGCCGGAGCCAGGCTCATGATTCAAAAAGACTTAGAAATCGCCCTCTACGCCGCCGTGCGCGAGGCCAAGCAGAGGCGCCACGAGTATCTGACACTCGAGCACCTTCTGTATGTGTTGTGCTTCGATGAAACGACGCGTTCCATCTTACGCCATTGCGGAGCCAACCTCGATGAGTTGATCCGCGATCTCGATCATTTTCTCGACGAGGAGATCGAGCGTCTGCCCGCCGACGCGGTGGCCGAGCCGGTGCAGACCGTGGCCTTCCAGCGGGTCATGCAGCGGGCCATCATGCACGTGCGCTCCTCGGGCAAGAGCGAAGTCGACGGGGGCAACGTATTGGTCGCCCTGTTTAGCGAACCCGACAGCCACGCCGTCTATTTTCTGGAAAACCAGGGGATCACCCGTCTGGACGTGGTCTCCTATATCAGCCACGGGGTCTCCAAGCTCAACGAGCGCGGCGACGACGACTCCGGATTCGACGATGACACCAACTGGGATGAGGGGCCCACGGGATTGGAAGACGACGAAGACGAAGTTCAAAATCCGCTGGAAACTTATTGCTCCAACCTCGTCGAGCGGGCCCGTCAGGGACGCATCGATCCCCTGATCGGCCGCGATACCGAGATCGAGCGCACCGTCCAGGTCTTGTGCCGGCGGCGCAAAAACAACCCGATCTTTGTCGGCGAACCGGGGGTGGGCAAGACGGCGGTCGCCGAAGGTCTGGCCCGGCGCATCGCCAACGGCGAGGTGCCCGAGGTCCTGGCGGACGCCACGATCTGGTCTTTGGATATGGGCGGCCTTCTGGCGGGCACCAAATTCCGGGGCCAATTCGAGCAGCGCCTCAAAGGGGTCATCACAGCCCTCAAGAAGAGGCCGGAGGCCATCTTATTCATCGACGAGATCCACACCATCGTCGGCGCCGGGGCCACCTCGGGCTCCACCATGGACGCCTCCAATATCCTCAAGCCCGCCCTGGCCGAGGGATCGCTGCGCTGCATCGGTTCGACGACCCATGAGGAATTTCGAAAATCCTTTGAGCGCGACCGCGCACTGGCCCGACGATTTCAGAAGATCGACATCATCGAGCCCACCATCGAGGAGACTCAGGAGATTCTGCGCGGCCTGCGCCGCTATTACGAGGACTTCCACGAGGTGACCTACACCGACGAGGCCATCGACAACGCGGCCACCATGGCCGCCAAGCACATCACCGAGCGGGCCCTTCCCGACAAGGCCATCGACGTCATCGACGAGGCCGGCGCCCGCCACCGCATCCATCGTGAGCTCCACGACGACCACCAGATCGGCGTGGAACAGATCGAACAGGTGGTGGCCTCCATTGCCCGCATCCCGGAATTCAAGGTGGAGGGCACCGAAAAAGATCGCCTCGCCGACCTGGATAAATCGCTCAAGAGCAATGTCTTCGGTCAGGATCGGGCCATCGAAGCGGTGGTCACCGCCGTCAAGATGAGCCGCGCCGGACTGACCCGGCCCGACAAGCCAGTGGGAAGCTTCGTCTTCGCCGGCCCCACCGGGGTTGGAAAGACCGAGGTCGCTCGCCAGCTCGCCGCCGGCCTGGGGGTCAACTTCATCCGCTTCGATATGTCCGAATATATGGAGCGCCACGCCGTGAGCCGACTCATCGGCGCCCCTCCCGGCTATGTGGGCTACGACAAAGGGGGACTTCTCACCGAGGAGATCCGAAAGACGCCCCACGCCGTATTGCTGTTGGACGAGATCGAAAAAGCCCACCCCGACATCTTCAATATCCTGTTGCAGGTCATGGACAACGCCAAGCTGACCGACAACAACGGGCGAGAGGCCGATTTCCGCAATATCATCCTCATCATGACCTCCAACGCCGGCGCTCAGGAGATGTCGCGGGCCACCGTGGGCTTTAATCAGGGCATGGATCTGACCAAGGCCGACAAGGCCATGGAGAAGACCTTCTCGCCTGAATTTCGAAACCGACTCGACGAGATCGTGGTTTTTGAACCGCTGCCCATGCCGGTAATTCTCAAGATCGTCGACAAATTTATCGACGAGCTCGAATTTCAGCTCAGCGATAAAGAGGTGACCATTACTCTCGACGACCAGGCTCGGCGCTGGATCGCCGATCGCGGTTACGACGAAACCCTCGGCGCCCGGCCCCTGGCCCGGGTCATCCAGGAATCCATCAAGCGGCCACTGGCCGAAGAAATCCTCTTCGGTAAATTGGAACACGGCGGCGAAGTGGTCATCGGCGTCGGCGATGATGAGAAATTGACCTTCGAATTTCATCCCAACAAGGCGCCCGTCGAGGTCGGCGCTTAAGACGTCAGGTGTTTATTGATGGCTGTCCGTGCCGTACCGGTGTCGGTCCCTGGTAAGCTTTTTTTGCTCGGTGAGTACGCCGTCCTTGGGGGCGGTGCGGCTCTGGTCACCGACGTAGACCGCCATATCCATGTGCGTCCCCGCGGCGAGGCCCAGGGTTATCGCGTCGAGGGCGCAGAGATGCGCGACTCCTTGCGCCTTCCCATCCTGGTCAAGCAGGTATTGGCCGAGGTGGCGGGCCTGGAAGTCGACCCCAATCAATTGACCGTCGACGTCGGTGAATTTTACCACGACGGCGCCAAGCTGGGGCTGGGCTCGTCGGCGGCCTCCACGGTTGCACTGGTGACCTCCATGGCGCCACAATTAAGCGCCCCACGTCGCTTCGCTCTGGCCTGGGAAGTCCACCATCGACTTCAGGGAGGGCGCGGCTCCGGCGCCGACATCGCCGCCAGCACCTTCGGTGGGCCCCTGGCCTACCACCTGACCTCACCGGCCCCGCCCTTCGAAGACCTGAAGCTGCCGGGCGTTCCCGTCACCGATGAAGCCATTGAATTTGATCTTGCCATCGTCGACCAGAGCCTCAAGTTTCCCCAGGACCTGCGCATCGACGCCGTCTGGACCGGATCGCCGGCGCGATCGACCTCCTTCGTCGATGGCCTGGCCAGAACCTTGAGCAGCCAACCTCGCACCACACAATCGACCCTCCAGTCGATCTCCTCTCGAGCCCGAGTCGGCATCCAAGCTCTGCGCGACGGCGACACAACACGATTTATCGACGCCATCCGCAAAGGGGATCGGCTCATGGAGCAGCTGGGCTCCCTGACCGGTCTTCCCATCATCACCGACACCCATCGACGCATTCGCGCCCTGGGCACCACCACCAACCGTGTCGCCAAACCCTCCGGCGCCGGCGGCGGCGACTTCACCCTCCTCATCGGTAAAGCAGACAGCCCGGTTCCCCCCTCGATTTCTAAGAATTTCCTCGTTCTCAACGTAGCGTGACGAACTGTGATTATCGTCGTCGTTGGTAGTTGGTAGTTGGTAGTTGGTAGTTCGTAGTTCGTAGTTCGTAGTTCGTAGTTCCCACCACCTACCACCCACTACCCACCACCTGCCGTTCAACTATCACTAAACATAGCCCGCAGATATTCGCGCTTCATCTTGGCGATATTGGACAGGGAGATCTCTTTGGGACAGACCGCCTCACACTCGCCGATATTGGAGCAATTGCCGAAGCCCTCTTCCTGCATCTGGTGAACCATCTCGCGGACACGACGAGTGCGCTCCGGATGGCCCTGGGGAAGCATGGCGAGCTGAGTGATCTTGGCGCCCGTGAACAGGGAGGCAGACGCGTTGGGACAGGCCGCCACGCAGGCGCCGCAGCCGATACATGCCGCCGAATCGAAGGCCTGGTCGGAGACGTCCTTGCCGACCTTGATGCTGTTGGCGTCGGGCTTGGGACCGGTGCCCACTGAGACATATCCACCGGCGGCGATGATCCGATCAAAAGCCCTTCGGTCGACGACCAGGTCTTTGATGACCGGGAAGGCTTTGGCCCGCCAGGGTTCGATGACGATCGTATCGCCGTCGCTGAAACTGCGCATATGGAGCTGGCAGACCGTGGTGCCTCGCTCTTCGCCGTGAGCCTGCCCGTTGATCACGAATCCACAGGTGCCGCAGATACCCTCGCGACAATCGCTGTCGAATTCGATGGGCTCTTCGCCTTTGTGGATCAGGTCCTCGTTGACCACGTCGAGCATCTCGAGGAACGACATATGGGGGTTGACGTTTTCGGCGGTATAATTCTGAAAGCTGCCCGACTCTTCGGGGCCAGCCTGTCGCCACACCTTGAGGTGGACCGTCATCGTTTCCTGCGCCATCGCTTACTCCCTAAGTCTCTATGCTACTTCGTGGTCATCGCGCACCCGCAAGGGGCGCCATCATTTGTAGCTACGCGTCGCCAGCTCAACGTTTTCAAATTCCAGCTCTTCTTTATGCTTCGTCGGCTTGCCGTCCTCGGAATACTCCCAGGCGGCGACGTAGCAAAACTCCTCATCGTTACGCAGGGCTTCGCCCTCGTCGGTCTGATATTCCTCGCGGAAGTGACCGCCGCAGGACTCCTCTCGCTCCAGGGCGTCGGTGGCCATGAGTTCGGCGAGCTCCAAAAAGTCGGCCAGCCGTCCGGCGAGCTCGAGCATTTTGTTGTAGTCGTCGGCCCGGCCCGGAATTTTGACGTCCTTCCAGAACTCCTCGCGCAGTCCGGAGATCACGTCCTGGGCCCTCTTTAAACCGTCGCCGGTACGACTCATTCCAACTTCGTCGTACATGATCTTGCCCAGATCTTTGTAGATATCGATGACCGTGCGGCTTCCCTGCTTGCCCACGTCGAGCATCTTTTTGATCTGGTCGCGCACGTCCTTTTCGGCGGCGTCGAAGGCCTTATGGTCGGTGCCCACGGGCTTGACGTCGTATTCGGCGATGAAATTGCCCACCGTAAAGGGAACGACGAAATAGCCGTCGGCCAGCCCCTGCATGAGGGCGCTGGCGCCCAGTCGATTGGCGCCGTGGTCCGAGAAGTTGGCCTCACCGGCCACGAACAACCCGGGGATGGTGCTCATCAGCTCGTAATCCACCCACAGACCGCCCATCGTATAGTGGACCGCCGGGTAGATGCGCATGGGCACCTCGTAGGGATCCTCGTCGGTGATCTTGTGATACATATGGAAGAGGTTGCCGTATTTATCTTCGATGGCATCCCGTCCCTGCTCTTTGATGGCATCTCGGAAGTCGAGATAGACCGCACGCCCCGTGGCTCCCACACCCCGGCCTTCGTCGCAGACGTATTTGGCGTTTCGCGAGGCCACGTCGCGGGGGACGAGGTTTCCGAACGCCGGGTATTTTCGCTCCAGATAATAATCGCGATCGGCGTCGGGGATCTGGTGCGGCGGCTTGCCGATATCTTCCTTATTTTTCGGCACCCACACTCGCCCGTCGTTTCGAAGGCTCTCGCTCATCAGAGTGAGCTTCGACTGGTAGTCGCCGCTCTGGGGGATGCAGGTGGGGTGAATCTGCACATAGCAGGGGTTCGCGAAATAAGCGCCCCGCTTGTGACACCGCCAGGCGGCGGTGGCGTTGGAGTTGAAGGCATTGGTCGACAAGAAGTAGGTCCGCCCGTAGCCGCCAGTGCACAGCACGACCGCATCGGCACTATGGCGCTCGATCTGACCGGTGATAAGGTTTCGAGTGATGATTCCCCGGGCGACGCCGTCGATCTTGACCAGATCGAGCATCTCCTGGCGGGGATACATCTTGACCTTGCCCCGATCGACCTGTCGCATCAGGGCCTGGTAGGCGCCGAGCAGAAGCTGCTGGCCCGTCTGACCGCGTGCGTAGAAGGTTCGCGAGACCTGGGCGCCACCGAAGGAGCGGTTGGCCAATTCGCCGCCGTATTCGCGAGCAAAGGGCACGCCCTGAGCCACGGCCTGGTCGATGATATTATTGCTCACCTCGGCCAGGCGGTAGACGTTGCCCTCACGGCTTCGAAAGTCGCCGCCTTTGATGGTGTCGTAAAATAAGCGCCAGATGCTGTCGCCGTCGTTGGGATAATTCTTGGCGGCGTTGATCCCGCCCTGAGCGGCGATGGAGTGTGCCCGCCGCGGCGAATCCTGAATGCAGAAGGCTTTGACGTTATAGCCCAGCTCCCCCAACGTCGCCGCCGCTGAGCCGCCGGCCAGGCCGGTGCCCACGACGATGATATTATGCTTCTTCTTATTATTCGGAGCCACGAGCTTCATTTCTTCAAGCCGGTGACCCCATTTTTCCTGGAGCGGCCCTTCGGGCATTCTGGCGTCCAATTTCGTCATCTCATACTCCTCGTACGTCCCAGCGACTCAACTCGAGCAAACCGACTTTGTCCTCGCACTTCAGACCTTGGATATTCTCAAGCGGCGGCCAGGAACAAATAGATTGGCATTCCCAAAAACCCGAGGGCCAACAAAATCGCAAAAATCAGGCCAAACGCGTAGATCTGCTTTGACCACCGGGGCTTCATCGCTCCCAGCGATTGAAGGGCGCTCCAGAATCCGTGGCGAAGGTGGAAGGCCAAAACCACCATTGATAACGTGTAGAAGAACACCCAGGCGGGATTCTCAAACGAACCGACCACCAGGGCATATAGGTCGGTGGCCTCCTGACCGTTAACGGTCGTCTTCTCCCCGACCGTCTCCTTGCGCACCCGGAAGTGCCAGACGTGGATGATGAGAAAGAAGAACAAGAAGCTGCCCGTGATCGCCATATTGCGGGAGGCGATGTTGAGATTGCTACCGCCCCCTTTGGTCGCGATCGACTTGGCATATCGCTCCGGCCGGGCCCGGCGATTTCGAAGCCAGGTGCTGATACCCCAGAAGGCGTGAAGCAGGATCACTGCCAGCAATCCCAATTCCATGACGTAGAGCATCGGCCCCAGCGCCTCAAACCCGGCGGCATAACGGTTGAATGATTCACCGCCGTCGGGAATATAGAGGGTCAGGTTGCCCAACAGGTGCACAATTACAAAGAGCACCAGGGCAATCCCCGAAATAGACATCACGAATTTTCGCCCAATTGGCGAGGAGAGCGCTCGTTTTAGTGGTAGCATTCGTACAACTCCGCGATTGTTTCGCCGCGCGTTAGCGCCATTTTCATCGGCCCTTCCTTAGCACGAAAAAGGCCCCTGTCAAAGTGACTGTAATCATCAGCAAAGCCAGGCGATGAAAGAACGGGAGAGTCTGGACGTCTCCGAGTTTCGAGGCGATCGCCTCTGGGTGGTGGCCACGGCCGCACCGAAGCATCCGACGCTGCGACTGGTGGCTTATGCCTACGTCTTCGCCGGATTATGCCACCTCTGGCTGGCCGACGCCTGGCAGATTGAGTGGCTACCGGGCAATATCGCCTTTCTGGCAGGATTGATGATTTTGGTGTGGCGCCCTGCCGCGGCGGGGTGGGCGCTGTGTATGTTGGGAAAATGTCTGCCTCTGCTCTTTGGACGCGATCACCTGACCCAGTCGGTGATCTTGATGGTCTTCGCCGGCGGCGGCACCTATTTCATCGGCCTCCACGCTTATCTGTCGACCTGGCCGGGGCGTCTGAAGGTATATGCCAATTCCTATGGGGAGATCTCCGGTCCTCTCTGGGGATTTTTTGATCTCCTGCGATTGACCACGATCGCCACCTATGGCCTGGCGGCCCTCCACAAGCTCAATCGCGACTTCTTCGACCCCGCCTATACCTGCGCCGTCTACGGCCTGGACAAAGTGGCCGACTATTACGGGGCCATCCTCCCTCCAATCAGCGACGAGCTCTCCTTGGCCACGGCGACGACCATCGTCGCCGTCGAGGCCGGCATCGCTCTGGGATATCTGCTCGGCTACCGCCGGCTGATATTGATCACGTCAGTGGCCTTTCATATTCCCCTGACGCTGACCATGGCCCCCGCCTTTGCCTTCGTCATGTTGGTGGGCCACGCCGCTTTTCTGCGCCCCGCCGACATCGACGTCTTTTGGCGATTTCTGCGCCGCCGATGGGCTATTCTGATCGGCGCCGCCACGGCGGTCTGGGCGCTGAGCACCTATCTGCACGGAGGCCCGCCCTTCTCGGACTGGACCATGGCTCCCCGGGAGTGGCTTCTGTGGGCCCTTCTCATCCTGACTGTCTCTGCCCGCCCCTGGCGCCCCGACAGGGTCCGCTCCCACAAATCCAGGACCCCAGCCATCGCCCCCAGGCTCGTCGCCTGGACGCTGGCAGGCCTATTCGTCCTTCATGGCCTGACTCCCTACCTGGGACTTCGCTTTCAAAATACGGGGGCCATGGTGAGCAATCTTCGCATCGACCAGGGCTGCTGGAATCACCTATTCATGCCCGAATCGCTGCGCCTTCGCGACGATTATATCCGGGTCGACACCGTCTATTTCGGCCGTCCCGGACGGGTCGAAAAATACGAGAATATCGTGAGAGACCAATTGTGGAACGGCCCCATGGTGCGCCAGATGCGCAAAAATTGGTGCCGAGAAGAGATGCGACCATTCTATATGGCCGGCACCTTTCGGGAGCGCACCTTCGAGATCGACGATCTCTGCGCCGAAGACCTGGACTGGCCCTTTGCCGATGACGGAATCTTCGGGGTCCAGATCTTTGAAAATCACCTGCGCTTTCAACGAAACCTCGCCAGAGAATGCCCTCAGACCTGTATCCACTGAGGGCTAATCCCATCGCCAACTCTAATCGTTGAGCAGGACCTCTCCCGCCGGTTGGCGCAGATTATAATGAGAGCTCATGGCGCGGCCGTAGGCCCCGGCGTTGGCGACGAGCAAGACGTCACCCTCGCGGGGACTTGCGAGCCGTCGAGAATGGCCCAGGACGTCACCGCTTTCACAGATCGGGCCCACCACTTCGTAAAAATCGTCGGGCTCCTCGTCGAGACGGCTCAGGTTGACGATGCCGTGATGGGCGCCGTAGAGGGCCGGCCGAATCAGTGAGTTCATGCCGGTCTCAACGCCGACGTAGCGGATCGTGCCCTTCGTCTTCAACTGGGTCACTCTGGCGAGCAACACCCCGGCCTCGGAGACCAGGAAACGGCCCGGTTCGAGCCACAACTCAAGGTCGGGATGGGCTTTCTTAAACGCCACCAGCGCCTGGTCGACCTCCTGGAGGTCGAGTCGCTGTTGACCGGATCGCTCGGGCACCCCCAGCCCCCCGCCGAGGTTGAGCACCGATACGTGGGGAAATCGATCGCGGCAGGACTCCAAAAAGATCGCCGTATTCGACCAGGTACCCGGCTGGCGCACCCCACTTCCCACGTGGGCGTGGAGGCCGACCACCTTCAACTCCAACTCTTCAGCCAGGGCGGCGAGGCGGTCCAATTCGGCGGGAGAGACTCCGAATTTAGAGCGCGGTCCGGCAGTGCGCACATAGCGGTGATGGCCCTTTCCATGACCAGGATCGACACGAACCAGGACCTCTCGCCCCTCGAAGAGTTCGGGCCACATTTCCAGGGGAAATAAATTGTCCAGCGTGACCATCGCACCTGCTTGAAAGCCCGCTTCGTACTCGTCGCGACTGGCGAAGTTGGGGGTAAATAAAATTCTCCCCTCACTCTCTTCGCCGAAGACCTTCTGGACCCGCTCGATTTCGCCGGGTGAGACACATTCGAAATTGATGCCGTGACCGTCGAAGCGCCGAAGCACCTCGGGATGGGGGTTGGCCTTGATCGCATAGAAGACGCGGTCCACGGCCTCCATTTCGCACAGCCTCTGGGCCTGTCGATCCAGGGTGGCTGCGTCGTAGACGTAGACCGGCCCCTGCCGGGCGGCCAATTCGCAGAGCTCCTCGGCCCGCTCCCGCCACCAGGCATGGCGGAAGACGTCGGGCCCCGTTTCACCGACCAATTCGCTCCATCGTGGGCCGAAGACCAGGTCTTCTTCTTTTTGACCGAAGAGCAACCCGTGAAGTTTCTGCACCAGTCGATCCGCCTGCTCTTCGTCGACAACCAGCGACAAATTCAGATCGCTCGCCGCCTGAGAGACCATATGAATATGATGCTCCTCAAAGACCTTGAGCGCTGGAGCCAGCTCCGACAAAATGGAGCGAATCTTTCGGCCCACCAGACTGACCACGGCGCAGCCGTCGACGATCTTGGCCCTGCAGATCTGGTCCAGATCATCTCTCAAGCGTCCGAGCACCTGTGGTTCCAGGGCGTTGGCCGTCGGATCCAATGTGACAGTGACGTTCGACTCCGAGGTGGCCACCAGATCGATAGACAGGCCGTGCTTTTTGAAGATGGCGAATATATCGGCCAAAAAGCCCACCTGCTGCCACATCCCCAGGGTGTCCATCGACACGGCGGTGATCCCCTTTTTGGCGGAGATCGCCTTGACCCTCGCCCCCTGTTCGGCACCGGATTGGGAGATGACCGTGCTCTCGAAATCGGGGTGCGGCGTACAGCGCAATACGAGCTCAATACGGGCGCTTCGCACGGGGGGAATGCAGCGCGGGTGGAGGACTTTGGCCCCCATGGTGGCCAACTCCTGGGCCTCGTCATAATCTAGGGATCGCAGCAGCCGAGCCGCTTCGATCTGGCGCGGATTAGCGGTGAACATGCCGGGGACATCGGTCCATATCTCGAGCTTTTCGGCGCCGATCTTGGCCGCAAAATAAGCGGCCGACGTATCGGAGCCGCCGCGGCCCAACAGGACGGTTCGGCCCTGCTCGTCGGCGGCGATAAACCCCTGGGTGAGGACCGCCCTTTCTTTCTGGCTGTCCAATTTGCTGCGCAATTGGGCGTCCCTATCGAAGGGACAGGTGGCTGATAAGAATTGCCATTGTTCCGGTTCGTGGGCCCGCCTGCGGGAGGTCAACATCGTGCGCGCATCCCGCCATCGGGCGTCCACTCCTCGGGCGCCCAAAAAGGCCGCTCCCAGCCTGGTGGACATCAACTCGCCAAGGGCCATGATCCGGGCGTGAACCCCGGGACTGACCTCACCCAATAATGCGGCGCCCCTGGCCAGTTGGTCCAACAACTCGAATTCCTCACTCAATAGGGCCGGGGCATCTACCTCCAGGGACTGCGCCAGCTCTACATGGCGCCGTCGAATCTCAGCGAGCACCGATTCATGCTCTCCCCCGGGGGAGTCGGCGATCACCGACTCCAGCAGATCCGAGACCCCGCTCAAGGCCGAACATACCACCAGAGGCCGTTTGCCCTCGGCGATGATGGCCTTTAGTCGGGAGGCGATGGTCTCCCAATTGGTGCGTGACGAGACACTGGTGCCGCCGAATTTGAGGACGATCCAACTCGCTTGATTTGCCATCGATCTTTCCAGTCCAGAATTGATGTACAGCCACTTATTCAGGGCTCATGCAGCGACCACACACAACGAAATGAGTGATTGGCACGGCGGGCCCTGGGATCGTAACGGCCGCGGGCGGCACACCGAAGGGCGAAGGCCGAATGAGAAAAGGAACCACCCCGTAGGACACGCTTTGTGCCCATCAACGGCCCTCTGGGACTCGACATTGGTGCTAGAGCATAATAATCGGCATCAAACCAATCGGCGACCCACTCGAAGACGTTGCCCGCCATATCGCAGACGCCGTACATGCTCTGGCCCAATCGGCGCTCACCGACGATCTCGGGCCCCTCTTTATCTCCATACCAGGCAAAGCGCTCCTCCGGGGGCTCATTACCCCAGGGATAGGTGCGCCCGTCGGTGCCGCGGGCGGCCTTCTCCCACTCCGCTTCCGTGGGCAGGCGCTTTCCGACCCACCGGGCATATTCCCTGGCTTCCTCCCAGTTGACGAAGACCACCGGCAGGTCGGGAGCGTTGATCGGATCGTTATGGCGCTTCCATCCCATGGGGGGATTGCGGCCGGCGGCGTTGAGAAATTGCCAATATTCGCCGGCCGTCACGGGAGTTCGGTCTACAAAAAAGGCCCCCAGGTCGATCATGGCCGACGGCTTTTCCTCAGGCCGCGCTCTACGGTCGCCGTCGTCGCTTCCGCGCAAAAAAGGTCCGCGAGGAACTGGCATCATCGACCAATCCACGTCAGCCCCGAGGCGACCGATGGCATCGCCGATCTCGTCGCGCCGACGGTGCGGCGCCGAGCCGTCAGCCCGCACCAGCACGTCGAAGAGCTCCTGGAGCCGGGGCGCCACCTCGGTGCCGCAGCGCCACCGCACCCGCTCGATGGCCGATCCAATAATGGCGCCGGCCGGCATAGACGGCGCGTAATCACTGCCCAAAAGCATCGCCGCCAGAGCGAGGGCGGCCCCCCGATAATCGGCGGCCACCGCCTGGGGCTGGCGAGGTCGCACCCCTCCGGCGACCAGCGCGGTGGGCATACCAGCTCCCCCCTCTTGATCGATCCAGATCGTCTCCGGCGATAAATTGCCGTGCACCAACCCGTGCTCATGGAGCGTCTCGGCGCCGGCGACGATCGATTCGAAAAAATGAAGGGCCACGGGCATGGGCAACCCCCGGCGATCGGCCAAGACCTGTCCCAGCGCTGCCCCTGCGCGATGAGACATGATCATGACCACCCCTGAATCGTTGGTGGTCACGGCCAATACGCTCATTAATCCCGGAGATTCAATATCCTGGCGGCGCCGCGCAAGATCGAGCAGCTGCACCGGATCGCCCCGGTGCTGTTCCGATGATATCATGCGGATATGAACGGGCTGCCCGCTGGCCACGTCCCTGCCCCGCCACCATCCCTGGCTCATCCCCGGCGCCTGTCCGATCAGGGTCCAGCGCTCGTCGATGAGATTCGACGTCGGCGTCCCGCGCACGGTCTCGCTGGCCCCCAGAGCATTTCCCGACAAGGGGGCCTTACACCGACGGCAATGCCCCATGGCCGCCCGGTTGCGCGTCCCGCATGTGCTGCACATTACTGTGGTCGTCATCAGTAATTCCGACGTCAATTTCACTGCAATTGGCGAACGTCCAAACACGATCAATACCAACGGCGACCGTTCAACCCAACCATTGGCCCAATAGTTCAAACATTCGCGTTCAGCAACGATCGGTCAAGTACGATCGCCGCACCGTCGGCCATCACCGCCGCTGCTCTTCGAAAAAAGTCCCCAGATTTTGACGCATAGCGTCATATCCGGTCCTTGCGGATCGGTGACGCCGTTACTATAAGTTCCCTGAATCGACTGACCCTTTTCCCGCAGGCAATGGCTTTCGGCGATCCGGCACAATCTTTTGGTTGACCGCAAGCACTCCTAAGGAGGATTCCGTGGATCTCTTGGATGTGGCAAAGAAGATGCATTTTGGTGATATTCACCTTCATACTGACGTGGAGACCGGTTTATTCGCGATCGCCGCCGTTCACGATCTGACCTTGGGGCCGGCCATCGGTGGATGCCGCTTCGTGGAGTACCCCGACACCAACGCCGCCATCTACGACGCCATGCGCCTGGCCCGTGGGATGACCTATAAAGCGGCGATCAGCAAGCTCCCCCACGGGGGCGGTAAGTCGGTCATCATTCGCCCGGCCGACTTCGACGAATCGAAGCGGGATAAATTCTTCGAGGCCTTCGGCGCTTTTATCGACTCTCTGGGAGGCCAGTATATCACCGCCAAGGACAGCGGCACCACCGTGGCCGACATGGACTCCATCCATCAAAAGACCGACTACGTCCTGGGCTCCACCCCCGAAGAAGGGGGCACCGGCGATCCCTCCCCGCTGACCGCCTTCGGCGTGCGCCGCGGCATCGAAGCTGCCGCAAAATTCAAATGGGATCGCGACGATCTCGAGGGCCTCAAAGTCGCCATCCAGGGCGTGGGATCCGTGGGCTATGGACTGGCTCGCGAGCTCCACGAGCTGGGATGCACCCTGGTGGTGGCCGACATCAACGAAGAGGCCGTCCAGCGCTGCGTCGATGAATTCGGCGCCCTGATCGCCCCCCCCGATACGATTCACCGCATCGAGTGCGATATCTATGCCCCTGCGGCCCTGGGCGGTGCGATCAACGATGAGACCCTGCCCGAACTCCAATGCGATATCGTCGCCGGGCCGGCCAATAATCAACTCTCCGAGGATCGCCACGGCGTCGCCCTTCGTGAACGTCAGATCGTCTACGTTCCGGACTATGCGCTCAACGCCGGCGGGCTGATCAACGTCGCTCAGGAACACCGTGGCTATGACGCCCAGACCGTCCGGCGCAAGACGGAGGCTATCTTCGATACGATTCTCGAGATCCTGGAGCGAGCCGACGCCGATGGGCTGCCCACCAATCTGGTGGCCGATCGCATCGTTGAAGAAAAGATCTACGGCCATGCTCTGCGATGATGAAAATCATTCAAAAAAACTTCCTGGCCATACTCTTTAGAAAAATGGTGTAAAAGTCGGGAATAATAGGGGAGATGCTTCAAACCTTGACACTGCCCCCTCATTTCTAGCACTCTATGCCCCTCGGTCGAGCCCATAGCGGCGATTCGGATAATCGCCGCAGGCTCTTCCGTTCCTCTTCTTGGAATTCTCGACGGCCTCAGGGGTGGTGGCTGTTTTCTCAATACGACAAGCTGTCACATCAGGATGAAAGCCATGGCCATCAGCTGGCGTAATTATCTCGCAGTGTTGGGGCTCTGCTTCGTTGTCGTCCTCGCCGCATGCGGGGAAGATTCAGTTGCAATCGATATTGACGACGAAGATCAGGACAACGACCCGACGGAAAATATCGACAATAACGATCAGCCCTCACAGAACGCCCCGGCTGGCGCCTGTCAGGATGATGACGATTGTATTGGTGATAATTATTGCCATCAGGAGTCCTGCGTAAGCCGGCAGTTCATCTGCAGCCTCCAGGGCTGTGCCGGTGCTCGCGGTGTCTGCGATCCCAGCGCCGGGATCGACGGTGACTGCGTCAACGCTGAAACCTGCACGGCCGAGACGGACTGCCTCGAAGACTATTTGTGCATCACCGGCGAGTGTATCCCCGAAGCCGACGCCTGCGCCGAATGTACCTCCGGCGAGGAATGTGTCTTTAACCACAACAGCCTGACCGTCACCTGCGAAGTCCCCTACGCCGTCTGTGAGCCGGGCCATCGCGAATGCGAAGGCGATATCCTCCATGTGTGCAACAGCCTGGGCACCTCCCAGCAATCCTATCAATGCAATATGGGCTGCGATCCCGACACCCTTCGCTGCGAGCAGCCGGCCGGCTCCAATTGCTCCAACCCCATCGTCGCCGAACATGGTGACATCCTCGAATTCCAATGGTCCGAATTTAGCAACGATTACGATCCGGAGCCCGGCACCGGTTGTGTCGATTCGTCAACCAACCTGCGCACCCGCGGCGGTGACGTGACGTTGGAGCTGGAAGTCGAGCCCGGTCAGACCGGCGTCGTCGAATTATTTACCGCCGTCGACTACGCCGTCATCTACGTACTCGAAAGCTGTGAGACCGGCGCCTCCTCATGCATCGCGCCCGACGGATTCCGAAACGAACCAGTACACAACGAACACGTGCGCGCCGTCTCCTTTTTCAACGAAAGCGACGAGACAAAGATCTTCCACGTCGTCGCCGACAGTGGTACTGGCGCCGCCCTCCAAACCGCCTATATCCAGGTGGGTATCACCGATCAGGTCTGCCAGCCCGGCGAACCCGTTTGTGCCGACAGCGAACTGGGCGTGTGCAATCCCTACGGCACGGGCTATGAAACAAACCCCAATCTGCCCTGCGAACTGGGCTGCGCCGACCTCAACGACGCCACGATCGCTCAGTGCGAAAGCCACCCCCATGCCTATTGCCATGACGCCATTGTCTACGAAGGCAATGGTATGGAGTCCTTTTCCTACAATATTATTGACTTCGACAATACAGGCTCGCTCAACCCCACCAGTTGTGACGACCGGGCCGGACAGTCAGGCACCTTCGCCGGACCCACCGCCTATTTCGAAGTGGAGATGCAGGACAAGCAGCGTCTCAACGCCAACCTGGCCTCCGTCTTTGAGGCCGGGATCTGGATCAGCTCGGGCTGTGACGACGGAGATTGCCTGTGGGCCTCCAACACCAGCTCCTCCACGGAGATGACCAGCTATATCGCCGACGGTGACCAGACGGTCTACGTCGTCGTACAGGCCGTGGACGCCGATGTGGAGATCGGCCAATTTACCCTGGATCTGTCCGTCGACGACCCCCTCTGCGACGGCTTCATCGAAGGCGACGTATTGGGCTGCGAAGACGAGACGGTCGTCGCCTATTGCACGGGCATTGATTACGCCAGCTACTACGCCTGTGACGAGGGCTGCGAAGACGACCAGTGCATCGACCCCAGCGGCGACCACTGCCTGGAGGCGATCGCCCTGGATAATATCGACACCTTCAGCGGCTCCTTTGCCACCCATTCGAATTACCTGGCCCCCACAAGCTGTTCCGACGGAGATTCGTTCTCCACCCCCAACGGCCCGGAATATATCTTCCAGATTGAGACCGACGACTACCAGCTCGTCCAGGTCGATCTGCAGACCAACTCCACCTCGGCCGGCTTCTACCTCCTCGATAGCTGTCCCGTATCCACCACCAACGTCAGCGACCAATGCGTCTACGGCCACCTGCCCAGTGGTCAGACCGACTTCTTCCTCGACGATGGCGGCACCTATTACCTGGTAGTCGACAGCTCGAATGCCAACGACAACGCCTCGTTTACCCTGGACCTTCACATCTCCGACGGCGTCTGCCTGCCCGGCGATTCTCGATGCACGGGCAATATCATCGAGCAATGTGACCAGCACGGCGACGGCTACGAACAAATTGCCTCCTGCCTGGAGGGATGTGACGAGGACAACGTGGTCTGTACTGCTCCGTCGGAAGCCAAGACTCGTTGTGTCGACCCCTACGTCATCTCTCAATCGGGTCAGTTCGTCGACAATTTCAGCCGCTTCGACCAGGATCAGAACCTGCGATCTGAAGAGTGCTTTGACGATGGAACCAGCGGCCCCGATATCTTCTATCGAGTTCATCTCGAAGCTGAGCAAGGAGTTATCGTCACCGCTACCGCCGACGTCGGAAGTGGTCACCTGGCCGGTCTGTACATGACTGAAAACGAATGCCCCAACGCCGCTATCGATCCCGACGACGCCTGTCTGGACGCAGTCCCCTTCCACGCCGATGGCTCTTCCCAGGGCGTGCTTGAATATTATACCGCCCAGGGGGGTACTTATCTGGTGAGTCTGGCGGCGGTCACGGACTTTTCCTCCGGTGAATTCACCATCGACTTCGACTTCTTCGACGGTGAATGCGACCCGGCCACCGACAATTTTTGCGTCTCCCAGGAGTTGGCCGAGCGCTGCACCACCTCCGGTGAGATTAAGCAATTCGACTGCGATTATGGCTGCCACGACGGTTACTGCCTGCCCAAACAGGGCAATAGCTGCGAGCGCCCCTTCGACATCGACGAAGAAGCCCAGGTCGACGGCGATGGCACTCTCACCTTCATCCACAGCCACACCCTGACGGGCACGGCCTATACGGACGACTTCAACCCCTACGCCGACGGCTCGAGCTGCACCGGCTGGTACGGCGACGGCCCCGATATCGTCTACGCCTTCGAGGGATGGAAAGGCGATGAGCTAACCGTGGAATTTGGCACCGAATACGACGGCGCCATCTGGATCACCAACGACTGCTCTTCTTCGGCCGCACAGGCCTGCTTCGAGGGCACGGACACCGTCTTCGGCCCGGGCACGGAAGTCCTCGAGTTCACAGTGCCCCAGAGGAGTACCTACTACATCATCGCCGACGCCGTTCAGTCCGGCGCCACCGGCTCCTTTGATACGAATATCACCATCGAACCGGGACCGCGGGTCGATGATCCGGAATTCCTGATCCAAGACCAGGATACCCTGAGCTGGGAGATGGAGTGGTACGACACCGAAACCGGTTCGTTCCAGATCGGAAACGGCGGTGAATTCCCGCTGGAATACGAAATCATCAGTGGTGAATCCTTTGTGGAATTCGACCCCTCCACGGGAAGCATCGATGGCGGCCAATGGTCCACCATCGACGTCACTGCAACCTGCCCCGACAATCGCGGTACGAACGTCAACGTCGTCTTCGAAATCACCACCAATGATCTCGAAAACGATAGCCAGACCTATCTGGTGCAGTTGGTGTGCAACCCGCCGCCGCCGGGGTCATTGACGGTGACCGTTGACGGTCTTCCCGACGGTGTGGCGCACATCATCAATATCGTCGACGAAGATGATGACGTCGTCGATACGGTGCCCCAGGATGGAGAAGTGGAAGAGCTATTCTTCGGCGACTACACCCTCGTGCCCCAAACGGTGACCGACGACGGTGATGAGTATTCCGCCGAGCCCGTGGCCATCACCATCGATCCCGACACAAACACCACCGCTACCGTGGTCTACAGCCTGGTCGAAGATGACAACGGTGATGACGACTGATTAAGCGTCTAAACCAAAAAAAGCCTCCCCGGCGACGGGGAGGCTTTTTTGTCCTTAAAACCCGAGAATTACAGAAGGTTGGCCGCCATCTCCGCCAACCGGGAGCGCTCGCCCTTAAACAGCGTTACCGACGCCGCCACGGACTGCTCCTTGAAGCGGTTGACCACATAGGTCAGGCCGTTGGACTCGCTGTCGACGTAGGGATTGTCGATCTGGTAGGGATCGCCGGTGAGCACGATCTTGGTGCCCTGGCCCACACGGGTCAAGATGGTCTTGACCTCGTGGGGGGTCAGGTTCTGAGCCTCGTCGACGATCATGAATAGATTGGGAAGGGATCGACCGCGGATATAGGTCAAGGGTTCGATTTCGATGATCCCCATCGAGCGCAGCTCGTCAGCTCCCCGGCCCGATCGCCGGTCGGCATGGCTGATCCCCATCAAAAACTCCACGTTGTCAAAGATGGGCCGCATCCAGGGGTCGAGCTTCTCCTCCACCGTCCCCGGCAGATAGCCGATATCGCGGCCCATGGGAAAGACGGGCCGGCTGACCACCAATTTGTGGTGGCGCTGTTCGTCAGTGACCTTGCGCAGTCCGGCGGCGATGGCCATCAAGGTCTTTCCCGTGCCCGCCTTTCCGATCAGGGTGACAAGATCGATGGAGTCGTCGAGCAATGCGTCCAGGGCAAATGCCTGCTCTTTATTTCGGGGGCTGATGCCCCAGACCTGCTCATGGGCCCGACTCAAGGGCCGGACGACCCCGCGGCGGGGATCATCTTCATCGATGGTCAAACGGCCAAGCGAGTTCTGTGGTCCATCCTCACGGCGCAGCCAGAGGTATTCGTTGGTATAGAATCCGTGCCCCACGCCACCGCGGCCGCCGCCGGCGCGACGGCTGGCCAGATCACCAAGATCGACGGCCAGGCCCTCCTCTCCGTGCATGGCCTCGATCCACTCGTTGGGAACCTCCACTTCAGCGGCCCCCGGATAGAGCTCGCTGATGGAGGCCAGATCCTCTTCTTCGTAATTCTCGGCGTCCAGACCGAGCACGTCGGCCCGCACCCGCAGGTTGACGTCCTTCGTGATCAGCGTACAGGGCACGGTGGGATCGTCGCGCTTGACCTCCAGGGCGGTACTCAAGATCAGATTGTCTTTTTTCTCGGAGTGCAAAAATCGCGAGGCGTCGTCGCCGCTGGCAAAGGCGACCTTTAGCAGACCGCCCCCGTCTAACTCCACGCCCTCACGCAGACTTCCTTTGCGCCGGTAATCGTCGAGGATCCGGCTCACCTCACGGGCGTTGCGCCCAAGCTCGGAGAGCTCCCGCTTGAAGGTATCGACCTCTTCGATGACATAGATGGGGATGATGACCCGATTGTCGGCAAACCGAAAGATCGCCCGCGGGTCGTGGAGCAGCACGTTGGTGTCGATGATGAAATTTTTCTTCATGGTGCCCCGCTCAAAAAGAGGTGGGACCTCAGGCCGCCACCCCTGAGGAGATGACCTCACGGTAAATTGAGACGCGATTTCGTCCGTTCTCCTTGGAATGGTACAGCGCTTGGTCGGCCAGGTCTACCAGCTCATGGGGCTCGTCGCTGTCCCAGGGGCCCATGGCGATGCCCATACTGATCGTACATTGCAGCAGGCCCTGATCGGTCTGGAATTCGAGTTCCGAGATCGCCTCACGCAATCGATCGGCGACCTGGCGCGCCCCTTCGAGATCGGTGTCTTCCAAGATAAGCACGAACTCCTCGCCACCGTAGCGAGCGGGAAGGTCGACCTCTCGAAGCCCCTCGCGAAAGACCCGCCCCACATGACGCAGCACCTCGTCGCCCACGGGATGGCCATAGGTGTCGTTGACCGATTTGAAGTGGTCGATATCGGTCAGGACCAGCCCGAAGGTGCGACCGGCGCGCTTGTGGCGTGCCATCGCCTCGTCGAGACGGGTCTGGAAGTTGCGTCGATTGGCCAGGCCGGTCAGGGCGTCGAATTTGGCCATGGTCTCCATCTGAGCATAGAGCCGGGCGTTCTGGACGGTCACCGCCACCTGGTTGGCGATCACCTCGAGCATCTCCCGGCGCTGGGTGGGAAATTGGCCGCTGTCGCGGTGGGCAACTATCATCGTCCCCACCGGCTTGTCCTGGGCGATGAGGGGCAAGACGATCAAGCTCTGGAGCCCCGAAAAATCCTGGGCGTCGGTGAGCACCGTCGCCCCCGGGTCGCGCAGCCGGCCACCGACGGGCAAATAGTGGCGGTTGTGCACCACCATGGAGACCAGCCCCTGGTTGGGATCAAAGGCCACGGCCTCCCAATCTTGGCCGATGACCGCGTCGCTGACCACGCCATCGACCAGGACCACCTGGTGTCGGTCCTCCTGCTCGTCGTACAGGGTCAGCGCCGCAAAATCGTAGTCCGCGATCTGGCTCACGCTCTCCAGGGCGACCCGGTAGACCTCATCCGGGGTGAGCACCCCGTTGAGCTGACGGCTGGCCTCATAAAACCTGCTGACCTCAAAACGGGTGCGCTCGATGGTGGCGATCATGCGCTCATTTTCCACGGCGCGCATCACATAATCGGCGGCCTCCTCGACGACCCGCTGCTCGTCGGCGTCGAAGCCGCGGCGGGCGCTGCGATCGACGCATAAAACACCGCGAAGATGCCCCTGTTCGATGACCGGCGCTCCCATAAACTCCGTGGCTTCCGGGGCCTGCCGATAATAGGACAATCCCCGAAACCCGGCGCGAAGGCCGGACAGCCGCACCACATCGCGTTTTCGCGTAATCCCGCCGATCACCCCGCCCGCCGGGTCGATAGCTCCCTCAACGATATCGTCGCTGTCGCTGACCAGCTCTTTGATGCGCAACTTTTCATTTCTCAGATCGAACCACAGGAGGATCACCGTATCGGCCTTGAGCGCCGTCTTGACCATATCGAGGGTGACATAGACCGTGTGGTGGACGGCGTCGACGGCGTCGCGAACGATGAGCTCCTCGGCCTCCCTGCGGCCGATCGCGGCGTTTGAGCGGCCGGCGTGAATGAGTCGAAACTCCCGGGCCTCTTCGAGCAATTGCTTTCGCTGGCGCTCGACTTCTCGCTCATATTCGCGCCGCCGCTGTTGAGCGCGGCGACCGACCAACGCCCAGGCCAGCGTGGCAAACGCTGCGATCAGGGCCCATCTGACCCCCAGAACCGACCAGTCGATGGCCGTCCATGTCGCCACCGGCTCCGGTCCCAGCCCCACCGCCGCTGCACTTCCCAGATAATGGCTGGCCCCCTCGGTGACGACCGCCAGGCCCACCGTGGCAGCCGCCACTGGCTTTGATGCCGTACTCATCGCCCAGGCGACGACCAAAAAGACCAGGGCATAGACCTCCACTCCCATAATCCCAGCCCAGCGGGCCGCCACCATAGCGGCCACCAGGGCCAGAGTAGCCTCGCCGATTCCCGTGGGCAGTCCCTGACCTCCGGGAGTGGTGCGCCGTCGATAGCGCAAAAAGGCCGCTCCCCCTATCAGGGCGGCGAGGATCACCCCATGGATCGGCGCCGCGATGGCGGCGACGCCCACGAATCCCAGAGCGTAGAGGGCGGCCACCGTCACTGCCACGGCGGCGCCGCGGCGCTCTCCCTTGATTTTTCGTGGTTGCACAGTACTGCGAGTCTTCGTGCTCATCGCGGCCTCCATGGCTGCTTCTCCGTAGGACGGTCCATCCTTGGACCTCCTTTCGCTACCTACTCATCAACCCTCTAATCGCCCCATCGCACCGGCCCCAGCGGCGACTCCTCGACGATGTCGATCACCCGTTGTCGCTCGATGGGACCCACGTCGTCGTCGACGGTGACAGACAAGGTCATCTGGGGGATCTGCTCCTGCAATATCTGAAGCTGCTCCGCCAGGTCTGGCAGCTCCACCACCCGCCCGGCCAACTCCAGATGCTCCGTGCCCACCTGGAGGCGCACCTGAACCGACGTCTCCTGGCGAGGCTCATCGAATTGGAAGATCAACTCCTCGGGCCGGGCCAAGCCCACGGCCTCCCGGGCCCGCCGCTCAGCCACTCGCGGATCGTCGCGAAGGGCCAGAATCTGGCGCTCCAGGTCCTGATTTTCATCGGCCAGGGACTCGTTCTGGGCCTGCAATTGCTGGAGCTCTCGCTCCAATTCCTCGAGCCGATCCTGTGCGGGATGAGAAAAGACGAAATAAATCGCTCCCAGAACCACACCAATAAATACCAACACTGCTGCCAATCGCATCGTCGAGCTCTCCAGATGAAGCCACTCGCTGTCATGGAGTACGGTAGCACTGTCGAAGGGGTGTGCAAGAAAAGTGGTCACCCCACGGTGGTCATACTACCTGGAAGGGGCCGGTCGCACCGCCATATGGACCCGATCGAAGCCCGCCTCGCTGGCCGCATCGAGGATCTCGATGACCGCCCCGTGGCTGGCGTCGACATCGCCCTGGACCCAGACCGTGGCGTTGGGATGGTTCTGGGCCGCCCCCTTCAGTTCGGCGCCCACCTCATCGATGCGGCGCTCCTGGCCGTGGTCGCCGATTCGCATCGCCACCGCTGCGTCGGGGTAGACCCGCAGGACGATGCGCATCTCGTCGACCTCCTCGACGGCCTGGCCGCTACCGGCATCGGGCAAATCCACGTCCAGGCGCTCCACGGCGCTCATCGCCGGGGTGGTGGTCATCACGAAGAAGATGAGGAGCAAAAAGATCACGTCGATGAGGGGAGTCATCTCCAGGGTGGCCTCGACGCGACGGCGCCCTTTATTTGCGCCGCGAAAATTCACCGCCCCTCCTCGCCGTCAGTGCCCGACAGGCCCTCCTGAGGGGGCGGGGCCAGAAGATCGAGCATCTGCGCCGCCGCCTCTTCCAGATCCACCGAGGTGGCATCTAATCGGCCCAGCAAATAGCGATAGCCCAGATAGAGGGGGATCGCCACGGCCAGCCCTGCCGCGGTGGTCACCAGCGCTTCCCAGATCCCGCCGGCCAGCTGGGTGGGATCGACCACCCCCTGAGCGCCGGCCTCCTGGACCAGATCCTGAAAGACCCGGATCATCCCCAGCACGGTGCCCAACAACCCCATCAAAGGGGTCACCGAAGCCAGAGCACCGATGGCGCCCACGTAGCGCTCCAGATGATGGATCTGGCGCCGACCCACATCTTCCATGGCGCTGCGAATCGCGGCCCGTTCGCCGCCTCGAAAGCGAAGCCCCTCCCCAAAGACTCGTCCCAGCGGCGAGTCTTGGCGGGCGCAAAGCTCTTGGGCCTTGTCCCAATTTTTGTCGCCCACCGCTTTCAGCACCGCCAGGCGAAGCCCTGTTGGCATCACACGAGCTCGATCGTGAGCCCGCCAGCGGGCGATAAAAAGGGCCAGCCCTACGACGGAGGCCACGGCGATGGGAATGAGCATCACCCCGCCGTATTCGAACCACTGCAAAAAAGATGTCATGCGTTGCTATTGGGTGTGGGATAGAGAAGGAGCTTAGGTCTGCTCACTCACCTGTTGCTGGTGCTCCAGGGGTTGGTGGGGCGGCTCCTGGAAAATATCGCAGAAAAACGGATAGGTCTGGTCTTGCTCAAAATAAAGACATAAGAGATCGACGGACACATCGTTGACCTCGCAATATTTCTCCACTCGCCGACGCAGCTTATCTCGCTTGGCGTGGATCCGTCGGCGCACCATATACAGGGCGGCCAGCACGGCGGTCACACCGGAAACCCAGAGAATGACCGAGGTCAGCCACCCCATCCACCACCCGGCGATGAGCACCGATACCAGCACTCCCAACACGGTACCGCCGCCGGTGCCGTAGGCATTGCCCAGGCTGCGATCCATCTCGCGCACGAACCCGCGATGGATCTCAGCAATGCGCGCCTGTTCCTCGCTCAATGATCCGCCCACCGACATCGGGGCATTGCCACTATTATTTTCCTGGTCGCTCATTTTTTTCACCTATGAGTTGCGTCATCGTCACAACGGCTGTGGTTGCTCGAAGTATTTCCACTTTGCTGTAATGAATTTTGGGTCTCACTGTCAAAGCCCCCGCCATCATCGGCGCCGCGGCGGGTCCAACGAGGGCCTCCAAGAATCTGTGGGAATGTTCAGCCCCCTGGTGGTGCTTATATATCCCTGAGCGCCTCCGGCTGACTCCTCGATGGGGTTGGCGGTTGTACCGTCCATGCTTAGCTTTGATCTCACACGGCAGGCATGGACCGGTACCGCGGGCGAGGGTCCGTCGCGCAGCGATCTTCTTTCGACACCGATCGCCGCGTTCATGTCTCCAATTTCGCGGAAGACACGCGCACCCGAGACACCCGCGGACGGGGCCGGCGCTCTCGCGATTGAAAGATGCTGTGAGGTGATACTATGGCACTCGGAGATGAAGTGAACAAGCTCTCCACCGATGAGCGGCACCAGGACCTGACTCGAGAACTCAAAGAGTATTTCGAGCGCGCCGGGGCCGACGTTGAAAGCGATCCCAATTTCGCCCAACGATACTTGCTGGACTTTACCATTACCCGCTTCCAGGACGTGCACGCCCACGTGAATCTGGGCGTCCACGTCACCGACTCGGTCGACGACCTGGAGCGGCAGGACAAATTTTTACAGGCCGCCCGGCGTGGGATCGTCTTAAAAGCGATCTATATCGAGCTGGTCGATACCTCTCTTAGCGCTGGTGGCTTGCTGGTAGCCTTCGGAGCCTGCCTGTCCTACCTCTTTGACCGCCGCTATTCCCAGGTCAAGGCCACGGGGATCCGCATCCAGGAGGATTGTTCGTTCCACTTCTTCGATCTCGAAGAGAATATCGAACGCCTGGAGCGCATGTCCTTCGACGAAGAGCTCGATATCGGCGAAGACCTGGAGGGACGGGTCATCGCCTACTTTACGGATAAGGGATTCGGGTTTATTCAGACCGATGAGGAGCGGAAATTCTTCTTCCACATCGCCAATGTCGTCGACGACGAACTGCGGGCTCGACTCCCGGCCTACGTCCCCGGCGAGGTGATCCCCGTCGACTTTCAATACGGCGGCAATGACGGCAAAAAATACCCAAAGGCGATCAACGTCTCATTGCCCGAAGACCACCAGACCAACGGGCGCTGACGGCGCCGGGGGGTCTACCATCGGCCCTCGGCCACAGAGGCGTCGAATTGGCGGCATGTGCCCAGGGAGGCGCTCAACGCCACCTCGGTGGAGCTGTCAGCGGCCACGGATCGAATCGTGGCCTGGTCGCTGACCTCTTCGCCGCTGGCGAGCAGGCAAGTCACATCGAGGGTGACCCGATCGATGCGCTTCGGGGCCCGGTTGCGCACCTCCACGGTCACTGAATCGACCTCTACAGTGGTCAACTCCGCTTCCAGCCAGGGCTCGATATCGGCGCTGCGTTCGTGGAAATCGCCATGGGGCTCCAGCTCGATGACTCCCTGTGAATCATCGACGCTGACCCGATAACGGCGCAATACGTTCAAACCCAACAATCCGGCAATGGGACGCCCCTGATAGGTTCCCATGCCGCAGGCATCGCAGACCGTAAAGCTCACATAATCCAGCTCCGATGCCCCAAGGGTAAAGCGATCCATTAACCCGAACCGCGTCTGCGTGACCCCTGCGGCGGTCTGTACCATCGTCACCGGCGCATCCTGTGCTGGCGACACCCCGGCCTGGCGGGCAAATTCCTCGGTCAACGTGGTATAGGTCGCCCCCGTATCAAATAAAAAGAACGCATCTCTGGCGCCTACCCGGGCAGGCACCAGGATAGACTGGCCCTGCTTTTCATAATTAAGCCGGATCGTCCTCTCCTTTGCCGTCGTGCCTCCTTCGGTGATGATCAGCACCCCTTGGGCTGCCTCATCGTCGGCGGCCTCCGCCTGCCACTCTTCCTGTTGGATCTCCTCATCGACCTCGAATAATTGGATCACCTGCCCCCGAGCGTCGGCCATAGCGATCGCTGTCGCAGCAGCGACGGCGATCGCCAAAAGGAGTGCAAAATTCGACACCCCTACGGAGGGTATGCTATCTCTTAGGCGTCTATTTTCTGACTTCCACATGGTCCAGCCCCGTGCATTGCTGCCTTGCCCGTTACACCGCGTTGTTGTTGAGCGCTGCTCTTTTAGCCTTCGCCACCGTGGCTTACGGCGAACCGAACGATGCTCCTGCTGACGATGAAGAATATTCTACCAGAGACGAGCTCTCATCGCATATAGATCTGGGCGAATCGCCGCGCACTAAAGCCCTCATCGAACGTGCTCACCACGAGCAATGGAGCGCCGATCAGCTCTTCGCCTATCTCGAATTAGAGGGCCCCCACACCTGCCGCCATTTCGGCGATCGCGCCTATCTGAGAGAGCGCCATGCTCAATGGCGCGAGGCCGTCGGCCTGTTGGCACTTATCGATCGGGACAGCCTCAATGCCTGGCTGCTGGGCCTGCGCCAGCCCCCCTCGATCGCCGGTGCCGAAGTCGAAAACCAGCTCCGCTGCATGATCGCCGAGCTCGTCGACGCCGCCGGCAGCGACCAATTCGACATTCGTCTATTCCGAAGCATCCAGGCCCACTTCGGCGGTCGCTACCGCAGCGCCGCCGCCCTGGCCGAGGCCGTCGCCGGCAATGACCGTCTTTTGGACCGCACCGTCGACGCCCTGACGCGCTCGACCTTTCGCAATATCCACACCCAGGGCTTTATCTGGTATCGCAAATTTCGCTTCACCGGACGGCCCTTCAACCGAATCTCCGAAGAGGCCGCCATAAAATGCCGCATCGGCCAGGGAATCTGGAACCCCGACAACGAGCGTCACCAGCGATGCTGGACGCGCACCCTCACCAAAGAAGATCGGGAGTGGGAGATCCTCCAGGCATCAGCCGCTCCCGGCCTCTCTCGCCATCACTGGGGCACCGACGTTGATATACTGGGGCTCAACCCCGTCTTCTTTACCGACGGCGGCGCCCTCCACGGCGACTGGCGATGGCTCGACGCCAACGCCCTGGATTACGGCTTCTTCCAACCCTACGTCGATTTCGACGACGATCGGATCGCCCATATGGAGGAGCGTTGGCACTGGTCCTATTATCCCATCGCCCAGGCGTTGTGGGAGTTTATCGACGATAATGATGATTATTTCGAAGAGATTCTCTTCGCCCGCTGGGATAGCCTGGAGCGGCAGTGGGGCCCCGGACGGGGTCCATATTTCGGACATATGCGCCAGCACTGGCGAGACTACCTATTCAATATTGGCGTCCCCTCCGTCCAGGCTGAACCGGATATGAGAAACTTCGACGCCCGAAAACGCCAGGAGCGCTGATTCGCAAATCTGCGAACCAGCGCTCCTGGCAAATCCGAGTCCTCCGCCAATCAACTCAGTAAGAGCCGCTCACCCCGAGGGTGATGCCCGTGGAGTTGGAGGCGGCGCCGGCGAAATTCCAGAAGGGAAAGCGGAAGGATTTATTATCCGCCGTCTTCGGCGTCTGAATGGTGGTGGCCATCAGGGAGGTGCCGATCCACTCGTTGACCTGATAGCTCAGGCCAAAGGAGCCCATCGTCACCTGCGACCAGCCACGTCCCGGTTTGGCGTGCTCCGACATAAACTCATCGTCGTTATCCACGTCGTAGGTCCAATAATTGAACAGACCGTAATTGATGCTCGCCGATAGATTGGCGGGAAGCCCAAAGCTGGCCCCCAGGGTCGTGCCCACCTGGTATTGCAGGTTTCGACCGCCGATGGAGATGCGACCGGGCTCGATATCCTCGGCGCCGCCGACGCGGTAGTGGACGTTGTCATGACCCACCACGTCTATATCGACCACCGGAGAGGTATATTCGTGAAAATATTGGTTGGCGCTCAACCCACCGCTCAGAGTCAATTTGTCGAAGAAGGTGCGCCGAAGCGACAGGCTGGCACCCACGTCGAGGAGGAGGGTCTCCGTTCGCGCCACCTTGCTCGTGGGAAGACGCACGCTCAACGACGGCGTGGCGCTGACCCCGAGGGCGTCGCTCGTAAAGGTTCGCCACCCGGCGTTGAGACCGATATCCTGAAATCGGAATTGGTAGGGCTCGTTGGCGCCACCGGACAAGGAGGACGTGGCGTTACCGCCGCCGGGGGTCAACCACTGCACCCAGCTCAGGCTGGCGCTGAAATTAAAATCGCCCACCTGGTAGCTCGGCGAGATACCGAAGACCAGATTCCAACGGTTGAAGGCGTTGCGGCCGTCGTCGATCTGACCGGCCCACTCCGTATCGTTGCTCACCTGAGCGAACGTGCCCTGCCCCACCATCGAGCGCAGCGACATGGACACCGCCCAGGGGCGATCCTCATCGTCGTCGCCCTGGGCGAGCTCATCATCCGGTCCCAGCAGGTCTTCTACTTCGTCCTGGGCGAATACGGTCCCGGGAGCGATTAACAACATCATCGCCAACAGGGATACAAGAGTTTTTCCAATGCGATTCATCGCGTCTTCTCGGAGCATGGGAGCCATTCTCTTTCGGAAATTTTTTGTCCCTTTCGCCACCGGAGCAGCAAAAATTTGTCGGGACATGCCGTCAACATTTGCACGGCCCGTACCATAGTGCAAGGGTCGTTCCAATTACAATCCGTTGAAATCCTAACGGGGGTTCAGAAACTGTGGTTGGTGGTTGGTGGTTGGTGGTTGGTGGTTGGTGGTTGGTGGTTGGTGGTTGGTGGTTCGTGGTTCGTGGTTCGTGGTTTGTGGTTTGTGGTTTGTGGTTTGTGGTTCGTGGTTCGTGGTTGGTGGTTTGTGGTTTGTGGTTCGTGGTTGGTGGTTTGTGGTTCGTGGTTTGTGGTTTGTGGTTCGTGGTTCAATGATCTTGATGGTTCGAAAGGCCTGGATCGCCGCAGGGCGCCTTTAACTACTAACCACCCACCACTAACCACCCACTACCAACCACCCACTACTAACCACTTTCTACCCCCCGAGAATTTTTTTGCGTTCTCCCACATCCACCGTAATCTGACGTCAGACCGAGGCGAAACACAGC
>SLJM01000289.1 GCA_007135085.1 Myxococcales bacterium | reverse complement strand
TTCAAAAAAAAGATCCCCACCGGCGCCATCCGGCAAGTCCACCTCGAAATATAGTATCGAGTTGCTCAGAGGCGATCGCAGGCCCCGGATCTACTGCTGGAAGCGGGCCTGGATCATTCCCTCGTCCAGGATATGGGGCCGGGCCTTTTCGACCAGCTCCTTGACGGTGGGAACGTGGTTAAATCGAAGCTCTTCCACGCCGAGGGCCCAGACATAAAACCGATAATTATGAGGGCCATGTCCCTTGGGCGGACAGGGCGGGTAATAATTGGCTCCCCCGGCGTCATTCTCGGCCATGGGGAAGCCGCCGGCCCCGGAGGCGATGGTAAAGCTGGTCATATCTTCGGGAAGATTATAGACCCCCCAATGATAGAAGGTGCCGTTGGGGGCGTCGGGATCATCGCAGATCAAGACCAGGCTCTTCGTGCCTTCTGGCAGGTCATTCCATTCCAGCGGCGGTGGGGCGCCCACACCCTGACAGGTATATTCCCGGGGGAGCTCGTCGTTATTCTCAAAGGTCTGGCTTCGGATCTCCATGATGAACCTCTCCAAAAAAAGCGAAGTCGCCGTTCGGGGTATGCCAAAAACCTATACCCCGAGGCGAGATCGCCAATCATCGAGACCGATGCGTTCAGTTCATATTGGCGCGCGGCCAGCCTGGCCGCAATGCATCGGAGCGCGGCCAGCTTGGCCGCAATGACTAACAGCCGTCGTCGAGGTTATTGACCGTCCAGGACTCGCCGAGCCAGCCCAGGGCCTGCAGGTCTTCGACGATGGACTGGACGGTGCAGTTTGAAAGACGCCCGTTGTTGAGGATCCGCACTTCGTCGGCAGCCTTGAGGTTTTCCAGGGTCAGATTTTCCAGGGCCGGGTTGTTGTTGATGATCAAATCGCCGCCCACCTTGCTCAAAGCCTCCAGGTTGATGCGCTGAAGGCCCTGGTTATTGGTCAGGTTGAGCTGACCGCCCACTTCCTTGAGCCCGCCGAGGTCGAGGCGGGTGATCCGTGGCGTGTTGACGATGATCATATTATCTTTGACCTTCTGCAGCCGCGGCAATTGTAGATCGACCAGGTTAGGGAATTCGCTGAGCACCAATTGACCGTTACGACTCGTCGAGGACATGCCCACCGAGGTCAGATTGGCAAAGCTCACACGCTGGAGGCTTTCCAGGTCGTTTAATACCAGAGCGCCTCCCAGGGTCTGGAGGCGGTCGAAGGAGAGCATGGTCAGCCCCAGGCCGGTGAAGATGAGCTGATCGTCGATGGTGCGCAGCCGGGGGGCGTTGATGGTGCTCAAGTTGGGGCTGTTGCTGACGGTGAACATGCCGCCCACGGACTCCAACTGCGTCAGGGTCAGTGACTCCATCTGGTCGTTATTGGTGAGCACCACCATCCCCCGTACCCGGCGGATTCCGTCGAGCACCAATGAGGAGAGGTTGGTGTTGGTGATTGAGAGTCCCTCTTCGACGGTGTCCAGGTTGGGTATATGGAGTTCAAAACCGTCGTCGACCTGGATAATGCTCAAGGCCCCGCCCAGACGCTCCAGGGATGGAAGGGAGAGGGAATCGATCCCCGATTGACGGGTGATGGTCAGCGGCCCACCGATGGTTTTCAGATCTGGTAATTCGAGCTTTGAGATTGAGGCAGAGCCCAGTTGGATAAATAGGCCGCCTGTGACCTCCCGATAGCTTCTGGCGGCGTCGGCCTGGGCGGCGGTGGTGATCATCAGCATCCCCTCGTAGACCGTGCCTCCCGAGCCGTCGGCGACGGCGCCGTCCTGCGGTGATGGAGCGTCGTGGCCGCTGGTGTCGTCGACCGTCGGGGGTGGTTGCGGCGTGGGCACCTCGGGGGTGGGGGTATCAGGAGCCACCACGTGGTCGACCGACGGCGAATCCAGTGCTGCCACCGCCGGTCCCTCGACATTGGGCGCGCCCTCATATTGATCGGCTTCGTCGGTCTCGCTGCTCCGATCGCCGTCGGGATCGCGGTCATCATCGCTTGCGGCGATTCCCTTATCTGCGTCCACTCCGGAGGGATCGGTCTCGCCGCCGTCGTCGTCGGATTCGTCGACCACGACCGGGGAGGTATCATCCAGGTCGGCCTGGAGGGCGGATTCTATATCGCCGTCGTCTGACAGAAGAGAGAGGATGACAAAGGCCATGGCCGCGAGGACGACCACGGCGGCCACTGCTCCCCCAATGACCAGGGCGTTGAACCCTGAGTCTTCTGCCGATGTCGGTCGGCCGGCGTTGTCGGCTCCCTGGGGTGGTGTGGCCGGTGCATGTCCCGGCTTCGTTCCGGTCGACTCGTCGGCCACGGTGCCTGCCAGGGCCATCGGCTTCGACGAATGATCGCTGCCCGGCCCGACGGCAGCGGCGGTATCACCAAAGGCAAGGGAATCTCGCGGGGCCTCGGTCGCTGTCGGCTGCGGCGCCGCCAGACCACCCGGTTTGTCAGGATCCATCGACGGCAACAGCCAGGGGGCGAAGAGGGCATCCTGATCGTCGCCTGCGCCGGGCTGCGCCGACTCATCTTCGGAGAGCACCACCGGCGCCAGATCGAGCGTCTTTCGAATCTTCTGAATTCGTCGCCGCACTTCCCGAGCCGACTTGGGCCGATCTTCGGGCTTCTTCTCTAGCAAATCCGACACCAGAGAGCTTATCTCCTCGGGGAAGACCCCGGGATAGGAAAGAGAGAGCTTCGGCGGCGGTCGCTGAACATGGTCGATGAGCAATTGCAGGCCGCTGACCGCCTCAAAGGGAAGGTGACCGGTGAGCATCTCGAAGAGCACCACCCCCAGCGAATAGAGGTCGGTCTGGGGGGTGACCTCGATATTCTGGGCCTGCTCGGGCGACATATAGGCCGGCGTGCCGCAGATCATCCCCGTCTGGGTCAGGCGAGTGCCCGCCGTTTCTGTACGGGCGATGCCGAAATCCAGCAATTTGACCTGGAATGTACCGTCGCTGATCGGCAGCAAAATGATATTGTCCGGCTTCAGATCGCGGTGGACGATTCCTCGGGAGTGAGGCTCGGTCAGGCCGGCGCATACCTGATAGACCACGTCGAGTGCCATGGCCGTCTTGAGCCGTCCCTGCTCCAGAAGGCCCGCCATATCGGTGCCCTTGACGAGCTCCATGACCAAAAAGAGGAGCTTCGACTCCCGATCCTGGCCGAAGTCGATGAGGCGTACGATATTGGGGTGGCTCAGCTCGGCGACGACCCGGGCCTCCCTGAAGAATCGCTCCAAAAACAGCTCTTCCTCGTCCAGGTCAGGTCGCAAGATCTTGAGCGCCACCTCGCGATGGACCGACAATTGGGTGGCCTTATACACCGAGCCCATGCCCCCTTCGCCGAGGATCTCCTCGATGCGAAACCGGTCGTCCACCACCGTCCCCAGCAGGGGATCGTCGCGCTTATCGGTCAAGGCATAAAGCCGAGCCCCGTCCTCCGGGCAGGTGTCGTATTCGCCACCTTCGTATTTTCTAAAACATTGTGGGCAATAAAAGCGCATCGGCCGTCCTGGGGTTCACCACGGTCATGGCGGTTGACGATACCCACCAGATCTACCCCAAGGCACTCCTGTTTTCTACCGAAGGTGATGGGAAGTTGCTTTTAATGGAGCGAAGAGAGTCTGTGGAATAGGCATCATCTTTATGGGAAGTCCAGGCTTTTAGGCTGTGGCTGTGCGCGTTGTTTGCCCACCGCGAAGCGCGGCCGCAATAGTCACCAGCCCTCCGACCAGGGCGACGACCCCGGCCAGGATGACCAGCGCGGCGATACCGATCCAGGGATTGAAGACCAACGCCAGCCCCAGCAGCAGGCTCACCAGGCCGAGCAAGATGAGACTCACTCGACGGTCCTCCAGGCCGTAGTAGATCTCGGTCCCTCCGGAGACCAGGGCCTGGAAACCGATGATGTATACGAAGGCGATGAAGATCCCCGCCCCGGCGACCAGGGGCGACGTCATCGCCAGGACGCCGGCCAAAATGCCCAGCACGCCCACGAAGAGCTTCCATCCCCAATAGCTGCGCTCGATCCCGATATACAACAGGCTCGCCACGCCGCGGATAAACCAGTAGGCCCCCAGAAAGACGACCAGCACAAAGAGGGTCTGTGTCGGGAAGAGCAGTATCGCCAAACCGAGCAGAGTGGCCAATACGCCCTGGGTGAGAAAGAGCCCGCGCACTTGCCTCTCACTCGCTGTTCCATGTCTCATCGTCCCTGTCGTCGTCATCGCCCACCTCTGCGGTCACGGTACAGTGCTGGTAGTAAACCTAAGCACCTATGGCCGAAGGCTATACCTGCCCTGGCGCTCCCGCAGGGGGGATTTTCCAGGACCTCCTCTCGGGTCAGCGGGCGGCCGCCATGGTGACCGGAAAATCCCAGTTGGCCTCGGCGGCTTTGGAGACATGGGAGAAAAGCAGCTCGTCGTCCTCGATTAGACACACCCTTTTCGTCCGTTCGCTGCGTTCTGTGGCTCAATATTCCACATATAGAGACTGCGTTTGACTTAATGCTTCACCTTCACCCAGACCGACGTCGCAATTCAGAAGTTCCGGCTCGCCGTCACCGTC